>NZ_JBBCGP010000001.1:2393718-2729022 GCF_037200945.1 Methylovirgula sp. | reverse complement strand
TCGAGAGCCTGTGTCTCGACAAGCACCGGCTGGCTTGGCGCCAGAGGCGAATTGCTGTTCGGCGTTGCCGTCACGTTGATCTGCGGAAGCGCTTGCTGCGCCTGTGCTGCATCCATGCCGGCAAAAACCGCGGCCGTCGCCGCAAGTGAAAGAAGATAACGCACCAAGTTGCCCCGCCCATTGTTAGATATGTTATACTGTTACATATCGCGGGTAAGAATTGTCAACTGGTGCTGGGACTGTGTGACGGCGTTGTCGATCTTCAGTCCGGGGACGTCGCCAATTCTGCGAGCCCGATCTTGCGCGACGCGGAGAATCGTCTCGAAAAGCGATCTGATGGTGAATCAGGCGAAGTTACGCCGGACCTCTGGAGGATCGCATGAAAGCCGCGATCCCGGCGACGGCGCACCGATCTCACCCCTTGCCGTGCGCCGCTATTTTGGGCGCGCACCCGTGAGAAGTGCGCGCCGCGCGGGATTTTGAGACTACGACTTCACCTTTTCGAGCGCATCGAGCGCCTGCGCAAAACCGCGCAGCGAGAATTGGACGGCGAGATTGCGGCCGACCGCTTCGGTGAATGTAATGCGCCCTGTGTCGGCCTCGACCGCACGCCAGGCCTTGATCTCCGCAGGCGGGATCGCCGCTTCGGCGAAGCAGCCGCCGGAGAAGCACCGCTGCCAGACGAGTGGCACGCCGGGATCGCCATCTTTCGCGTGGATGCTGGGTGCGGTCGGAATGAAGATATTCGGCGGGAAAATCACATTGACCCGCAACACCCCTTTTTCCGTATCGAGCGGATGCACGATGCCAATATGGGCGATTGGGTTTTGCTGGTCTTTGGGAACGACGGATTCCTCGACTTCGCAGAGCTTCTGACCTTTAGCGACATCGGCGCGGCGTTCGCAACGCAGCGTCCAGGCGCCAAATGTGGCTGTCGTCGTTTCCGGCTGCGAGGCGACCGGCGCCGGCTTGTTATTTTGGGCGAAAGCGACGCCGCCGACGAATTGTGTCAAAGCGCATAAAATTGAAATCGTTCTAATACGGCTCACGATCATACTCCCGAAACTGCGCCCTGCCTTTAGGCGCCGCGCACCGGTCGGTCAACATAAGTCAGCGAGAAATATTCCCGACAGCCGTTTAGTCGCGTTCATCCGTCGCATCGATGAGGAGTTCGCGCGCCAGACTCCGCGTCACAGCGCTGCCGCGCGCGAGCGCGACGCGATCGATCAACTCGACGAATGCGCGTGCGACCTCGAGCGAGCGGTCGATATGCAAGGCGATGAAATCGATGACGGAAGGATCGACCAGCAATTGCCGATCCCGGAAAAGTTTTCCGAGCACCGATTGCAGCAGCGCATCGTCCGGCGCGCCCAGTTCGACGACCGGCGCAAGCCGCAGGCGCGAGAGAAGATCGGGCGTCTTGAGGCTCCAGAGATCGGGGCGGCGCTGCGCCGTCAATAGCAGGCTTCGCCTGCCCTGCCGCGCAAGATTGAGGAGATGAAACAAGGGCGCTTCGGCGGCGCCGATTTCATCTACAGCGTCGATCACCAGTGCCGGCATTTCTGCCAGCGCTGCAACGTCTGCACTCGCCAGCGACGCTCCGGAAAAAATCTCCGCCCGCGCCTGCGCAGCCCATATTGCCGCGAGATGACTTTTGCCGCTGCCCCGCTCACCGATGAGGAGCAAAACAGACTCCGGCCAATGCGGCCACGCCTCGATCATACGCAGCGCGTCGGCATTGGAATTCGAGATCAGAAAATCTTCGCGCGAAAACTGCGGTTCGAGCGGCAGTTCGAGGCCGATCTGCTGCCAGCGCGAAGGATAGGTCCGCGCCATTCAGTGCTCTTTGGGCGCGTTTACCGTCTCCGGCAGGATGAGCGTCTGCCCTTGTGGCAGGTTCATGAAAAGATGGCTTTCGCGATATTTCTGCACGGCGAAGCGCATGATGACGCCGGTTGCCGCGGCAACCGGCACGGCGATGATGAGGCCCGTAAAACCGAACAGACTGCCGAAGGCGAGCAAGGCAAACATCAGCCAGACCGGATGCAGACCAACATTATCGCCGACGAGCTTGGGCGAAATAACATTTCCTTCGAGAAATTGCCCGACGACGACAACGCCGATTGCCTCCGCAAACAAGGTCCAGTGCGGCCAGCCTTGAACGATTGCAATAATCGCCGCCGCGACCAAAGCCGTCATCGAACCGACATAGGGAATGAAGCTTAAGAACCCTGCGGTGATGCCAATCAGCAGGCCGAAGTTCAAGCCGACCAGCGACAGACCGAGGCCGTACCAAAGTCCAAGAAATAGACAGACCAGCGATTGCCCACGCAGAAAGCCGGACATCGTCCGGTCGATCTGATGTGCAAGCTGATGCACGATGCCCCGATAGCGCGGCGGGATGAGGCCATCGACCGCGGCGATCATGCGGTGATAATCAACCAGCATGTAGAAGGCGACCACCGGCGTTACGACGACAAGCGACATCAGGCTGATGAGAGCCGCGCCGTGCGCGACGAGCGAATTGAGAACGCCGACGAACCACCCGGCCGCCTGCCCCGCAATATCGCCGACGCTCGCCCGCATTTCTGGAACGCTCGGGCTATGATAGCCGAGCTTGCGTAGCACAGGCTCCGCATATTGTGCGTTGAGTTTACCAGCCACGCCGGAG
Source organism: Methylovirgula sp. (assembly GCF_037200945.1). Taxonomy (NCBI): domain Bacteria; kingdom Pseudomonadati; phylum Pseudomonadota; class Alphaproteobacteria; order Hyphomicrobiales; family Beijerinckiaceae; genus Methylovirgula; species Methylovirgula sp. The sequence goes on along the minus strand of NZ_JBBCGP010000001.1, from coordinate 2,726,351 downwards.
ACCAGACTCTGCAATTTGTTCAGCAGGCCGGGCAAAGCCTGGATGAATGCCACCGACTGATGCGCCAGCACCGGAACAACTAAAACCAGGATCAGCGCGAGGACAAAGACGATACCGAAGAGAATGAAGAGTGTCGCCGCAAGCCGACTCATCCCCCGCCGCTGTAGATAATCAGCGAGCGGGTCCATCAGATACGCAATGACGAAGGCAGCAGCGAACGGCATGATGACGCCGTTGAACAGCCACAGCAGCAGGCCGATGAAGGCGAGCGCCGCAGCCCAGAACACGATTTGCCACTCGATCCGCATCAGGTGACCTCACCGCATCTTAAAGCAAAATCTCAAAGGCTCATGTGCCGGGCCCAGAGCGCCAGATAGGCCGCGAGCGAGGCCAAGGTCAATGCCGCTACGGCGACCGCGGAGACGATAAACCACGGCCCAAGCGTGAATTGAAACGCCTTAGCGCCGAGCACCGCCGCGGCGAAAGCGATCTGCGCCGCCGTATTGGCCTTCGATATCCACAAGGGACGAATGGCGACCGGCTTGTTCATCAGCCAGGAAATGATCAGGGCACCGATGATCATGACGTCGCGCGCGACAACCGCGATCGTCAGCCACGATGGCACCGCGCCGTAGACCGAGAGCGCCACGTAAATCGAGACGAGCAAAGCCTTGTCGGCGACGGGGTCGAGATAGGCGCCAAGTTCGGTGCGCAGATTGAAGGTCTTCGCCAGCCAGCCATCGACCGCATCGGACAGCCCGGCGATAATGAAAATCAGGCAGGCAATCGGCCAACGGCCGGCGGAAATCATGGCGATGACGACCGGAACAAGGCCGAGGCGCGCCAGCGTGATCAAATTCGGCAAACTGTTGTAGACGGTCATAATCCTCCCTATCGCGGCCGCTTGGTGCCGCAATCTAGCTTTATTGCGGCAATTCAGCGACCTGCGCGCCGTCCCCGGCGCGGTGCTTGCCTTGGACGGAGCGAGACGCTAGGCGTTGGAAACGGGGCAAAAATGGCGTCTAAAAAGCAAGTGACCTATGCCGAGGCCGGCGTCGATATCGAGGCCGGCAATGCGATGGTCGAGAAGATCAAACCGTTGGTGCGCGCGACGCGCCGGCCGGGCGCGGACGCCGAAATCGGCGGCTTTGGCGGCCTCTTCGATTTGAAGGCTGCGGGATTTCGCGATCCGATCCTCGTCGCCGCCAACGATGGCGTCGGCTCGAAGGTGAAGCTCGCCGTCGAAAGCAATATCCACCACACGATTGGCATCGACCTTGTCGCCATGTGCGTCAACGATCTCATCGTCCAGGGCGCTGAACCGCTGTTCTTCCTCGATTATTATGCGACCGGCCGGCTTGATCCGGCCGTCGGCGCCGAAATCGTCGCCGGGATCGCGGAGGGATGCCGGGAGGCCGGCGCGGCCCTCATTGGCGGCGAGACGGCCGAAATGCCCGGTCTCTACGCCGGGCGGGATTACGACCTCGCGGGCTTTTCTGTCGGCGCCGTCGAGCGCGACGGCCTTTTGCCGAAACCCGGTGTCGCAGCGGGCGATGTCGTTCTTGGACTGAGTTCGTCGGGATTGCATTCGAACGGTTTTTCCCTGGTGCGGCGCATCGTGGCCGACGCGGGCCTCTCGCTCGGCGGCCCGGCACCCTTCGCCTCGCAGATTTCGCTCGCCGAAGCGCTGCTGATTCCGACGCGAATTTACGTCCGCCCGATCCTGCAGGCCTTGCGTGCTGGTGCGCCGATCAAGGCGCTGGCGCATATCACTGGTGGCGGTTTCCCGGACAATCTGCCGCGGGTTCTTCCCGAAGGCCTCGGCATCAGTCTCGATCTCGACGTCATCCCCGTGCCCCCTGTCTTCCGCTGGCTTGCCGCCGAAGGCCCGGTGGCGGAAGCAGAAATGCTTCGCACCTTCAATTGCGGGATCGGCATGATTGTCATCGTTGCGGCGGAGACGGCTGACGCTGTCGCAGCGGCCTTGCGCGGCGCCAGTGAGGAGCCGGTCCGCATCGGCGAGGTCATCTCCGTCGCATCCGGTCCCCGCGTACTTACGAACGGGCGGTTGGCGCTGTGAGCCGCAAGCGCGTCGCGATTTTCATTTCCGGTCGTGGGTCAAATATGCGTTCTCTGGTCGAGGCAGCCAAAGCCCCCGACTATCCGGCCGAGATCGCGCTTGTCTTCTCCAATCGGCCCGAAGCCGAGGGTCTCGCCTTCGCGAAAGCGCAAGGAATTGCGACCGCTGCCGTCGATCATAAAATCCATGCTGGGCGTGACGAGTTCGAGAAGTCGGTGCAGATCCTTCTCGATCTGCACCGGGTCGAATTGATCTGCCTCGCCGGTTTCATGCGGCTACTGACCGCGAATTTCGTTCGCGCCTGGGAGCACAGGCTCATCAATATCCACCCGGCTCTTCTGCCTGCTTATCGCGGACTACACACGCACGAACGCGCTCTCGCCGATGGTGTGAAAATCCACGGATGCACGGTACATTTTGTTGTGCCCGAGATGGATCAAGGGCCGATTATCGCGCAAGCCGCCGTCGCCGTCCTCGATGACGACACATCGGACACACTCGCCGCGCGCGTGTTGAAGCAGGAGCATTTGATTTATCCCGCGGCGCTGGCCCGCGTTGCGAGCGGTAAATTAAAAATTTCCGGCAATCGCACATATGACGACGCCTCCACGCAGGATTTTTCGCCACTGCGCGTGCCCGAAATAGACGACGTTTGAATGTTTTAATGGCGTCTCGCGACGGTTAAAGCGTTCTTCACGCGTTATGCAAGGATGCCCGTCGCTCTATCTCGTGGCTTCGCTTCGTGTTTTCGATAGTGCTCTTTTGTGAAGCCGAAATTTCGAAACACGCACCGTCCGTGGCTTCGCCAAGCCTAAGCGACAACCCATGCATTTCCACGATTGTCGCGGCCATGCTCAGCCCCAGCCCATTGCCCGGCGCATGGTTAGTGGCGGCCGAGCGGAAGAATCTCTTGAAAATCCTGTCGCGTTCGTTGGGCAAAACGCCCGGCCCGTTGTCGCGAATTTCAACGCGCGGTCCTTGAGCGCTATTTTCGACCGCCATCTGCACAACGCCTCCCCGCGGCGTGAACTTGATAGCATTATCGAGAAGGTTCATCAGCGCTTCACGCAGGAGATCGGCGTCGCCGACAAGAGGAACTCTATTTTGAGCACGGAGTGTCATCTTGATCGACTTGGCCTCCGCGAGCGGCGCATAAAAATCGAAAACGTCACGACAAAGTTTGGTCAGGTCGATCTGCGCGAAGGCGCCGCGCTGGAGCCCGCTTTCGATTTCTGAGATGCGCAGCAGCGCGGTCACCGTCGTCACTGCGCGATTGAGATCATCAACAATTTGCCGCGTTGTCGCGCGCAATTGGTCTTCAGGTTCTTCAAGCGCCCGCTGAAGCCTGATATGCGCGACGGTCAATGGCGTGCGCAGGTCATGCGCAATATTGTCGCCGACTTGCTTGAGCTGATTCATGAGGCGGGTGATTTCGTCAAGCATCCGGTTGACCGAGCGCACGACCTCATCAATGCCATCCGGGATTCGATGTGATGGCAGACGTTCGTGCAGATTGCCTTCGATCACCCGGTCAATGGCAAGATGAATAGCGTTGAGCCGACGCGTGGCGCGCAGGCTCAGAACGATGCCGGCGAGCAGAGCAACGAGGATCGTCGGACCGATGCCGATCGCCAAGGCGCGCACGACGGATTGCTGAAGCGCATGAATCTCATAGAGGCTGCGCCCCAACACCAGGGCGCCGCCGCCGGGCCGGGGGCGCCCGACGAAGAACGCCGATTCCTGACCAGTCCCATCGAGCGCCGTCGTCCAGATCGTATGATAAACACCATCAAGCGGGATTGGCGGCAATGTCTGCACATTGCCATAGATATGCTTGCCGTTCGCATCGAATAGGCCAACATATTCGATTTGGCGCAGGTCACGCGTCAGGCGCCGCTGAAGCTCGGGCATCAGCTGCGTAGCGGGCTCGACTGAGGCCGTGGTGACTTCATCGGCAAGCGATATCCGCGCTCGCATCATATCGGCATTGGCGACGTGCCAATAAACGAATCCGAAAACAATCGTCGTCGAAAGCGTGACGACAACCGCAAAAGCAACGGCGAGGCGAAAAGCCGCCGATCGAAGAAGTTCACCGATCCCCATGCAGCATAAATCCTGCCGCACGGACCGTCTCGATCAACGCGACTTCGCCGGGGCCATCGATTTTGCGACGCAGCTTGCCGATATGCACGTCGACAACATTGGTTTGCGGCAATGTTTTAAAGTTCCAGACATCGGTCAGCAGCATGGCGCGGGTGATGACCAGGTTCGGATGGCGCATAAAATATTCGAGAAGCTCGAACTCGCGCGGTAGAAGGTCAAGTTCCCTGTCGGCACGGCGGACGACGCGTTCGATCAAATCCATGGTCAGCGGCCCGACGCGCAACACGGATATGCGCGCGTCTGCTGTGCGCCGTCGCAAGACTTCGACCCGGGCGATCAATTCCTCGAGCGAGAAAGGCTTGATGAGATAATCGTCGCCACCGGCTCTGAGGCCACGGATGCGATCGTCGACTGAGGAAAGTCCACTGACGACAAGCACCGGCACATAATTGCCCTGCTCGCGCCAGGCTTCGATCATCGGCAAAACGTCGGTCCCATGCAACATGCGGTCGAGAATCATGACGGCCGGCGAATGCAGCCGGATCGCATCCGGAACTTGCTGTATCGAATCAGCGATTCGAACAGCATATCCCTGCCGCTCGAGGAAGAGTGAGACTTCCTGCGCTGTTTCGAACTCATCCTCAATGAGCAAGACCGGCGGACAATCTTCAGGTTCGAATTTGCCGGCAGTCATCGTCATCATCTCGCTAAACATCTCGAAATTTGCTCCGCTTCCCCGGTGACGCCGCGGTCGGAAAGGAGGCCGCAAATTACATTAAAACCGCCCAAGGAGGCCAAAAAATACTGAGACAAATCAGCCAAGTACATAAAAAAGCATTTAATATTTGCCGGACACGCTCTGTTGATCCAGACGCCCGTTCCTGCCTCATAATCAGAGATTTAGCAGGGCAAGGTTAAATGAAAAAAGCGGGCCGGAGCCCGCTTTTAGCATGTCTGTGTTGCGTATCGCGATCAGTATTTCGCGATGACCGGCGGAGCCGCCGGCGGCGGATCGAACGGATAGTAGCGGAACGAGGCGTAAACCTGGTTGTCGCTGTAGTGGACCGAGCTGCCAGCCGCTAAGCCACCGGGCAAGGCGCTCTGCGTGTGACCCGATCCGGAGAAGAGACCGTCCTGCACGTAGGAATATTGCAGGCCGACGCGAACCGAACCAAAAGAGCCCTGGTAGACCTTGTCCCAGAAGCCGCCGGTAATTTCCCAAGCGTCACGGACGTTGCCGGTGCAGGTTCCGCCGATGATGCCACAACCCGAATTGTCAGCCGTTGGGCTGCCAAACGAGATGCCCGTCACGCCCGGCGTAAAGTCGGAGGACAGGATACGCTCTTCGCCACCGTAAGCGTAGATATCGAGGGCCGGAGTCGCGTGGACGACAGCGCCACCCAAGAACATGAGTTCCGGCAGAGCGTCGAGCGATCCGTTCGGGTTGAACGTCGCAGCCTGAAGCTGCGAAGAACCGTAGCGGCCGATACCGCGGCCAATCATGGCAGAACCCTGCACATCGACCCAATGCGGAAGGAGGCCGAAGGTAAAGCCGCCGCCAGCACCCCAACCGGTCGTGTCGTTGTGGGCGCCCACAATTCCAGTCGCCGGCGTTCCAACCGTCGCATAATCATACAGATCGGTGTAGAGGCCAAAACCTTCGACGTGAACTGCATGACCGTCGAAGTTTCCTTCGTAGGCCGCCTTAAGAACGAAGTCCGGAATGTGGTTGAGCGAATATTTGTTGGTCGAGTTCAACAAACCGGAGCCGCCGCTCGTAACCTGCGAGCAGGTAGCCATCGTCGCACCGACAGCCGTCGGCGGAATCGCGGTATTAACACCGGTGTTGCCGCCTGTGCAAGGCGTGCCAGTCTGTGGCAACTCGGCCGACGCGGCGAGCCAGAAGTTGTCGCCGAAGTTCTTGACGAGGCGCAATTGCGGCGTCCGCAACCAAGCGAAGCCAGCGACGTACTGCGCGTCAATCGTCAGCGGGATGTCTTCGTTGCGCGGCGTGATGCCCTTCTGGTTCATCGTGATCAGCGACCAGGTCTGACCAGCGAGAAGGTGGAGGCCTTCGCCCGCCCAATCAATCGTCGCGTAGAGATGACGCACGCGCGGCTGATAGGAGTTCGACTCAGTCGAATTGGCGGTAACGCCAGCGCCGAGGAAGTCGAATTCGCCGTAACCCGAAATCAGGGTGTCAGGATCGTAATTGCCCTGAACCAAGAGCGAGAAACGCGACTGGCGCGCCGTGCCGCGGATTTCGTTCGAATGAGCCGGAATATTGGTGGAGTTCGGGAAGCTGCCGAAAGCCGGGCTGAAATCGCCGCCCGTGTCATGCGTCCGGTAAACACCTTCCATGGCGAGGAAGCCGCCGGGGGTGATGGTGATACCGTTCATGTGGAACTTCTTGTCCCAAGGCACCGGCGGCTCATAGGGCGCAGCGGCATTCGCCTGATAGGTGTTGGCCTTGACTTGCACGGCGTGGATCTGAACCCGCTGCTTCTCGACACGATTTTCGAGATGATAGAGCTGTGCCTTGAGGGCATGAATTTCAGCGGCGAGTTCGGCGTTCGATTCGTCAGCCTGAGCAGCAACGCTGCCGGTGACGAGCAGAGCGGCGAGAGCGGCCCCGCCCAAAAGTCGGCGGCCAAAGCCACCGAGCGAACGTACGGTCCTGGCTGGGCCCGAACCGGGCGGCAGCGCAGACGCGTCGTCGCTGAAAGTAGAGACGTTTTTCACTGGATAACCCCCGAGAAGGTTTACGAGCCGTGTTCCTGACGGCAGGCTCGTTTCAACCGCTCTCGTGGTTATTGGTCCGAGGCTGGACTTTTGTGACAGTTCGGTGCGGCTCTTCTAAAGATAATTTTATAAATGCCTGCCGCGCGATGGATAACAAATTGTTATCGCTTGATTTTCTTTGATCTTGCACGCTACAGCGCACGGCCACGCCCATGTTCGTTTGCCGCGCGCTGTAGCTCAGGTGCAACAGCTATATGTCACACGTCACTGGAATGGATAGTAACGCAAACTCGTCAGAAGAATGTTGTCTGTCGTCTTCGCGCCGAGCGGTGCCGATCCGGCCGGAAGGCCACCGCTACCCGCAAACAGCTCGCGCTGGGTGTAGGAATATTGCACACCGACGCGGACGCTTCCGAAATCGCCCTGATAAACCCGGTCCCAAACACCCCCGGTGAGTTGCCAAATATCTTTGGTGATGCCGTTGCAGGTGCTGGCAGCCGCCGTTTCTGTATTGCACCCCGTGTTGTTGGCGAGTGGCGAGCCTGGCCCGTTTACGGTGCCACCGGAGAAGTAGTCCCCATATTCGTGCTCGATGCCGGCGGCCGCCCAAAGATCGATCTGCGGCGTCGCATGCAATGTCAAGAAACCGAGCGCGATCGTTTCGGGAATCGGCGACAATGAACCATCTGCATTGAAGGTTGCGGTCGGCAGCGTTGAGACGCCATAGCGGCCGATGCCGCGGCCCGTCATTACGTTGGCTTCGAAGTCGACCCATTTCGGTAACACCGAGACGACGACACTGCCACCGGCGCCCCAACCTGTCGTATCCCGGCTCGTGAAATTGCCGCCCGGATATTCGACGCGATCGTAGAGATCGGTGTAGAGGCCGAAGGCCTCGAAATGCATCGCGCGATCGCCGAATGTCGGATCCCAGGCGACTTTTGCGATCGCATCGGGAACGCGGTTGAGCGAGTAGTTGGTCGCAGTGTTGAAGAAGTGCGAACCCGCCTGCTGGCAATAAACGCTGACACCATTGCCAATTGCTCCATAGCCGCCAATTCCTGGACAGGCCGGCGCGAACGTCGTCTCCGGCTGTTCAGCCGAGACCGCAGCCGTGAAGTCACCAAAGTTCTTGGTGACGCGCAGGCCCGGTTGACGCGTCCAGACCGAGCCCGGAATGAAGTTTCCGTCGATAAACGGCGCAAAGATTTCCGTGCGCGGCTGGATACCCTTGCCGTTCGTTGTCGCCAGCGTCCAGGATTGGCCGCCCAGCACGCTCCATCCTGTGTCCCTCCAATCCAAAGTCACATAAAGATTGCGAATGCGCGGCGTATAGGAATTGCTGTCGATCTGATTGGCCGTGCCGGCCGCAGCAAGAAAATCGAATTCGCTATAGCCGGAAATAAGCAGCGCAGGATTGACGTTGCCTTGCGCTAGCAACGAGAAGCGGCTCTGACGCGCATCGAAGCGGAATTCGTTGGTGTGCGCGAGCGGCGAATTTCCCATCGGAATGGCATTCCAGTTCGTATCGATGCCGGTCGAATCGCCGCGTGAACGCCAAACGCCGCCCGCCTCGATGAAACCGCCGGGCGTCAGGGTGATGCCAAAGAGGTGAAACCTCTTGTCCCATGGTTGCGGTGGGACGTATGGCTCCGGCCCTTTGACGACAGGGCCAGCGAAGACCGGCTCGTTCGCTGCCATGCGTACGTGTTCAAACTCGTGCTGCGTATGGCGTTTCTCAACGTGCATTTCGCGCTTGAGCTCGCTGACCTCGCCCATCAAAGCGTCGAGCTTGGCTTCAAGGCGCTTTTCGTTAGCCGAATCCGCCCGCGCCGGGCTTGCGAAACTTGCCGCGGTGATCGCGGCTATCGCTGTGGCCGCGGCGAGTGTCATATGCCGCGACCGCCAAGATGCATGTGTGCCGTCGGATGAATCCTTCATGCCTTCCCCCTGCTCCGTTTCGGCTAACGCCCTGCGGTTTTTGAAGATTTCTTGTCGGCGAATGCTCGCCCCAAAGGATTGCCGCTCCCTGGAGGGAGCCGTCATTTATTTGCAATAGGGGGAGGCTATGCGCGCCAGGAGCAAGTCGTAAACAGACTATATCAATCCAACTGAAATATAGTTATAATATTAATATCAGTGTTGCGTTTATATCATAAGTAAATATAGATCTAACCTTCAACGCTATTTCAATCTTGAGGCGTTGCATATTAAATATATGTTATTAAACATATTTTTATACTTGCAGTTGGTTCATATAGCGGAAAAATAAAAAGGCTGCGCAAAGCGCAGCCTCGATCACCGGAAGCTAACTTTAAAACGGACCGGGTTTTGAAACGGGTCAGGAAAACAGGGCCCGTCTGACGCGCGCTTAGGGCGTCCAGGCTTCGTAATCGCCCGTTGCAGGCGGCCGCACGCCGGAGGCAAGTGTCGAGCCCGGTGGGCGCCAGGCGAGCGGCGTGCCGGTCATATTCGGCTCATGCGGCAATTGCCATTCGCGCGGCTTATAATTGTCGTCGGGCGGCGCGATATCAGTTGTGTGATGTAGCCAGCCATACCAGCCGGGCGGCGTCGCCGAGCCTTCGGAATAGCCCTTATAAATGACCCAGCGGCGCTGGAATCCCAACGTCGGATCGATGGCGCCGCCACGCGTGCGATAATAGCGGTTGCCGAATTCGTCCTCGCCGACGAGCTCGCCCGTACGCCAGGTGTAGAAGAGCGTGTTGATCGTCGCGCCCTGCCACCAGGTGAAAATACGCATGAGGCCAGCCATGAGGTCGGTTTCCCTGCTTCGACGCGGCGCAATATGCCAGCCGGGCTGAAATTGTCCACCTTGCTTGCGCAAGCCTCAGTCATGTTTGGCGTCGGATCGTCGGCGCCCTATCCGGGCAACCTGTGGATGATTCCCGGGCCGCCTGTTGATGTTGGGGATAGCGCGGATGGCCGGTGCGAAAGCCCCGGGAGCCATTGCGGCGCACCTCCCTCGGGGTCAAGATTGCGTTAAGAGCGCGGCCTTGAATTTTAACTCTTTGCACAACATTTTGTATCTAGGCTTCGCGCGCCTACTAGGATTAGGCTTATTCAACAGCGCGCGAGTCGGACGGTTCCCGCGCTTCGATCTGAGGGGCGCGGTGTGGAACAGCCACCCGCGCGGGGCATTCTCGCAACATCGGGGGCAGACATATGCGAATCGAGCGGCGCTATACAAAAGAGAACCAATCGCCCTACGAGGCGATCGAATTCCGCGCGACTCGCAGCGAAATCCGCAATCCCGACGGGTCGATTGTTTTCGGGCTCGACGGCATCGAAGTGCCCGCAAGCTGGAGCCAGGTCGCGGCCGACGTTCTGGCGCAGAAATATTTCCGCAAGGCGGGCATCCCGGCCCGGCTGAAGCCCGTCGAAGAGCCGAACGTCCCCGAATTTATCTGGCGCCGTGCCGCCAATGACGAGGCGCTGGAAGAACTGCCGAAGGCCGAGCGTTTCGGCTCGGAAATCTCCGCCCAGCAGGTCTTCGACCGGCTCGCCGGCGCCTGGACCTATTGGGGCTGGAAGGGCAAATATTTCGACACCGAAGGCGACGCCCGCGCCTTCTACGATGAATTGCGCTACATGCTGGCGAAGCAGATCGCCGCGCCCAATTCGCCGCAATGGTTCAACACCGGCCTGCATTGGGCCTATGGCATCAATGGGCCGAGCCAGGGCCATTATTACGTCGATTTCGAAAGCGCCAAGCTCGTCAAGTCCAAATCGGCTTACGAGCATCCGCAGCCGCACGCCTGCTTCATCCAGTCCGTCGCCGACGATCTGGTCAACGAAGGCGGCATCATGGACCTCTGGGTCCGCGAGGCGCGGCTCTTTAAGTACGGCTCCGGCACCGGCTCGAATTTCTCGAAGCTGCGCGGTGAGAACGAGAAGCTTTCGGGCGGCGGCAAATCCTCCGGCCTCATGTCCTTCCTCAAGATCGGCGACCGCGCCGCGGGCGCGATCAAGTCGGGCGGCACGACGCGCCGCGCCGCCAAGATGGTCGTCGTAGATGTCGATCATCCCGACATCGAGGCCTACATCGACTGGAAGGTGAAAGAGGAAGAAAAGGTCGCGGCCCTCGTCGCCGGCTCGAAGGTCGTCAAAAAGGCGCTGAAAGCCATTCTGCGCGCCTGCGTCAATTGCGAAGGCCCGAACGGCGATTGCTTCGAACCGGAGAAGAACCCCGCGCTCAAGAAAGAGATCAAGCTCGCCCGCAGAGCCTCCGTGCCGGACGGCATGATCAAGAAGATCATCCAGTTCGCGCGCCAGGGCTATAAGGACATCGCCTTCGAGACCTACACGACCGATTGGGATTCGGAGGCCTATCTCACCGTTTCCGGCCAGAACTCGAACAATTCGGTGCGCGTCACCGACGACTTCCTGCGCGCCGTCGATGCCGACAGCGACTGGAACCTGATCCGCCGCACCGATGGCAAGCTGCACAAGACGCTGAAGGCCCGCGATCTGTGGGAGAAGATCGGCTATGCCGCCTGGGCCTCGGCCGATCCCGGCCTGCAATATCATACGACCATCAACGACTGGCACACCTGCTCGGCCGCCGGCCCGATCGTCGCGTCGAACCCCTGCTCCGAATATATGTTCCTCGACGATACGGCCTGCAATCTGGCCTCGCTGAACCTGCTGCCGTTCCGCGATCCGCAGACCAAGGTTTTCGACATCGAAGCCTACGAACATGCCGTGCGGCTGTGGACAATCGTGCTCGAAATCTCGGTGCTGATGGCGCAATTCCCGTCGAAGGAAATCGCCCGGCTCTCGTATGAATACCGGACGCTCGGCCTCGGCTACGCCAACATCGGCGGCCTGTTGATGTCGTCCGGCATTGCCTATGATTCCGACGAAGGCCGCGCCATCTGCGGCGCACTTTCGGCGGTCATGACAGGCATCGCTTATGCCACTTCGGCCGAGATGGCGCGCGAACTCGGCGCCTTCGCCAATTTCGCTGACAATCGCGAGCCGATGCTGCGCGTCATGCGCAACCATCGCCGCGCCGCGCGTGGTGAAGCCGCAGGCTATGAGAAGCTGGCGATTGCACCGGTGCCGCTCGATCCGTCCGCGCTGCGCGATGGTGCGCTCGGCGAACATGCCATTGCGGCCTGGGAAAAGGCCGTGAGCCTCGGCGAGCAGCACGGCTATCGCAATGCGCAGGTTTCGGTCGTCGCGCCGACCGGCACGATCGGCCTTGTGATGGATTGCGACACGACCGGCATTGAGCCGGATTTCGCGCTCGTCAAATTCAAGAAGCTCGCCGGCGGCGGCTATTTCAAGATCATCAACCGCGCCGTGCCGGAAGGTCTGCGCGCGCTTGGCTATCGCGAATCCGAGATCGCCGAGATCGAAGTCTATGCTGTCGGCCACGCGTCGTTGAAACAGGCGCCGGCGATCAACCCCACCGGCCTGCGCGCCAAGGGCTTCACCGACGAAAAGATCGCATTGGTGGAAAAGGCGCTGGCCTCGGCCTTCGACATCAAATTCGTCTTCAACAAATGGACGCTGGGCGCCGACTTCCTGGTCAACAATCTGAAAGTGCCGGAAGACAAGCTCGATGACCCGGCATTCGATCTTCTGACCTTCCTCGGCTTCTCCAAGGCCGATGTCGAAGCCGCCAATCTGCATATTTGCGGCGCGATGACGGTCGAAGGCGCGCCGCATCTGAAACTCGAACATTATTCGGTGTTCGATTGCGCCAATGCCTGCGGGCGAATCGGCAAGCGCTATCTCTCGGTCGAGAGCCACATCCGTATGATGGCGGCGGCACAGCCGTTCATCTCGGGCGCGATCTCGAAGACGATCAACATGCCGAACGACGCGAGCGTCGAGGATTGCAAGGACGCCTACATGCTCTCCTGGCGCCTCGCGCTCAAAGCCAACGCGCTTTATCGCGACGGCTCGAAACTGTCGCAGCCGCTCAACAGCCAGTTGATTGCGGATGAGGAAGACGACGAGGACGAAGCCGTCGAGACACTCATCGCCGCCAATATGCCGGCGCGCGCGACCGTCGTCGCGGAAAGGATCGTCGAGCGCATCGTCGAAAAGGTTGAGCGCCTGCGCGAGCGCGAGCGCCTGCCCGACCGGCGCAAGGGCTATACGCAGAAGGCAGTCGTCGGCGGCCACAAGGTCTATCTGCGCACCGGCGAATATCAGGACGGCCGGCTCGGCGAAATCTTCGTCGACATGCACAAGGAAGGCGCGGCCTTCCGCTCGATGATGAACAATTTCGCCATCGCCATCTCGGTCGGCCTGCAATATGGCGTGCCGCTCGAAGAATATGTCGATGCCTTCACCTTCACCCGCTTCGAGCCGGCGGGCCTCGTGCAGGGCAATGACGCGATCAAGAACGCGACGTCGATCATCGACTATGTGTTCCGCGAACTGGCGATCTCCTATCTCGGCCGCAACGATCTCGCCCATATCGATCCGAGCGAGATCGGTCATGACGTGATCGGCAAGGGCGAGGCGCAGAGCCGCGCGCCGGAAAACTCGCGCTTTGTCTCGAAAGGCTTCGTGCGCAACAAGGCCGACAAGCTGATGCTGGTGCAAGGTGCCGGCGGCCCGGCCACGGCGCTGAAGCAGAATATCGAAAACGAGATCGAAGCCGAACTCGGCAACCTCGATTGGTCTGCGGCCCCAGAGCAAACGGCGGTCGCCGACCGCCGCAGCGAAGCGCGGATGAAAGGCTACACCGGCGAAGCCTGCCCCGAATGCAACAACTTCACGCTTGTGCGCAACGGGACATGCTTGAAGTGCGATACGTGTGGCGCGACGACGGGGTGCAGTTGAGTTGAACCATCAGTGTTGTAGTGGATACCAAAGATTGTCCGCTGTGAACGTATGTGTGTCCGCAAATCCAAGGAAAGCTTGTCCGCAGGAAAAATGCCCCGAACTCACAGTTCGGGGCATTTTTGCGCTAGGGACAAAGCGAATGAACTTACAGCGACTCGCCGGGCTTCGACCGGTTAACAAGGCTGCCGCATTAGCCATCTCGAGAAGCCATCAATTTCCCTCGGCTAAGAAAATCAGCCAGGTCCATACGGACCTCCCTCTACCGATTCGCACCAACCTGCCGAGCGACGTACCCGAACTGACTGGTAGAAAATTCGGCCGGTTCAAGGTCATCGGAGCCCATGCCTCGTCTCCCCCGCTCCGCTGGGTTGTCCGATGCGTTTGTGGGCGCTACGAAACGCGAAAAACTAGGGCTGTCACGAACCCGGCAAATAGCGCGGACAGCTGCCAAGAATGCCGCCATCTCCAATCTTTGCGAAAAGCGTCAAGCCGCATGCAACGCGGCAACGCTTAACAGCTCCCTGTAGGCTTCGATCGCTCTCCTTCGACGCCGAGGTAATTGGAATCGGAACCATTGAAACCGTAATTCAATTGCATTACATTGTTCTGAAATAATCTCCCGGAGGCTTGCATGACCGAATCCGCCCTCGTTCAGACCCGAATCGACCCAGAAATCCGTGACCAGGCCGCGGCGGTATTGGCCAATATGGGACTCACAGTTTCCGACGCCGTCCGCATCCTACTAACTCGGACGGCAAATGAGGGCGCTTTGCCGCTTGAACTCGTGACAAATAGCGAAACCCACGACTCTTGGTTTCGCGCCAAAGTGCTTGAAGCACTTAACGACAAAAGCCCTGACATTCCCGCTGGAGAGGTAGAAGCGCACTTCGCCCAGCGGCGATCGGCGGCGCGACGTAAAGCCGGCCTAACCAAACCATGATACTTTTCTGGTCGCGCCTCGCACTCGACGACCGCGATCTAATCTTCGACTACATTGAGGCTCATAATCCAGAGGCCGCCGAAACCCTCGATCAGCGCATCGTAATCGCGATAAATCGACTCAATGAGTTTCCCGAGAGCGGAAGACCGGGCCGGATAAATGGAACACGAGAACTCGTGATAAGCGGCACCCCATACATCGCCGCCTACACCTTGACGCCCAAGGGCATCAGAATCCTGCGCATACTACATGCAGCACAACAATGGCCCGGTGCCTTCCAGAAGTAAAAATAAGATCTTGCTCGTGAGAAAGACTTTCCTTGCATTTGCGGACACACTCGCCGGTTCAGGCGGAGCCGCCGGGCTGCGAAATCAATTATTTAGACAAACGGCTGCGGACAAACTTTCGTATCCGTTACAGGTGGACACCAAAGATTGTCCGCTGTGAACGTATGTGTGTCCGCAAATCTAAGGAAAGTGTGTCCGCACGAAAAATGCCCCGAACTCTGAGTTCGGGGCATTTTTTGCGCTAAGGACAAAGCGAATGAACTTTCAGCGACTCGCCGGGCTTCGGCCGGTCAACAAGGCTGCCGCATTAGCCATCTCACGAAGCCATCAATTTCCCTCGGCTAAGAAAATCAGCCAGGTCCATACGGACCTCCCTCTACCGATTCGCGCCAACCTGCCGAGCGACGTACCCGAATTGACTGGTAGAAAATTCGGCCGGTTAACGGTCATGGGGGCCCATGCCTCGTCGCCCCCGCTTCGCTGGGTTGTCCGATGTGTTTGTGGGCGCTACGAAACGCGAAAAACTAGGGCTGTCATGAACCCGGCAAATAGCGCAGACAGCTGCCAGGAATGCCGTCATCTCCAATCTCTGCGAAAAGCGTCCAGCCGCATGCAACGCAACAACGCTTAGCGGTCACAGGGCGTGAAGGATGGACCGTTTGGCCGCTGCTTCGCGTTCCGCGACCCGTTTGGCTACACGATCACGCCCCACACGGTCGCGCAGTCATGAGCGTCGAATGAGTCCAGATGCGCAAGGCGTTCTCAGACCGTCCCGCGCGAACCGCGCGCGTATAGCTCACCCTCGTCAGTCACAAGACGGATCGGAACAGGTGCTCGTAGGCGTATCGGACGCCCCGGGTGTTATAGCGTCCGCAGGATTCCGTGGCGGTGCCTCCACAGTGTAGGACACCAACCCCTCATACACCCAACCGACAACTTGCCCGCTCCGACTCACCTTGAGCCATCGGCCTTCTTTGCTCACTCGCAGCAAAACTTCACCAATGTGACCGCGCCCCACTACCTTGCCTGTTATACTCGGGTCCGACCTGATGTTTGCCGTCGCGTTGAGTCGGACGGTGTATCCTTCTTCAGGTTGCAGGCTTCCAGTTGGCGTAAGATCGGGGAGAACATTGATAGGAGCGCTTAGTTTAGGCCACGTCTGGTCGGTAGCGGCCGCCAACGACCGGTATGAGGGCATTGCTTTCAGCGGCGAAATATCGAGTGGCTGGGAGGCCACGGGCCTCGGCAGGCTCGAAACCCTCGTTGTAGGAGCAGTCGTGAAGTTCTCAGTCGGCCGCGGGCTTAGAAAAACCCCCAAGCCCAGCGCGCCAATGACGAGCAACGCGATCTGAGCGCTGCGATTACCGGCGGCCGCATGTGCGACCAGATTGATCAATCCCCCGATCAACAGGCCGAGAAGCAGATCGCTACCGCCCTTGGAGGTGCCCCGGTAGGACAGACCCGACCCGGGAATACCGACCGTGCTGGTAACTCCGCGGCGGCCTAAGTTGATCGTGCTGCCGGGACGGCCAAAAGAAACACTACTGAGGCCGCGCTTTGAAATGTTTAGTCTGATGCCCCGGGAAAGACGAACCGATTTTCGATATTGCCACCCCATCCCTTTGTAGCTCTCAAAAAAATAAACTGGGTCGCAGAGCCTTTCCAAGCCTGGCCGATCCTAACGCCCGTTACCTCCGTCCGCAAGATCGTTACCTCTGCCCCGCAATCGGGAGAAAAGCTCCTAACTTTTCGCTCGCTTTCTCCATTATCTCCGCCCTATAGACGAATAAGAACGGCCCATGAGTTCAACCATAGAGCGGAGGAAGCCTTGTCGGAATTTGAACAAATCCCTTTCGGCGCAAGCGACTTCGCTGATAATCCCGAGCCCCGGTGCCCCTGCCTCCTCCTGCTCGATACCTCGGGCTCCATGTCCGGCAAACCAATTCACGAGCTAAATGAAGGGTTGTTACAGTTTCGGACGGAGCTCTCCGGCGATGCACTCGCCATGAAGCGAGTTGAAGTGGCCGTGGTCACCTTCGGTCCCGTTCAGGTGATGGCAGATTTTCAAACGCCGGATTTCTTCACACCCCCGAGCCTAACGGCTTCCGGCGATACCCCCATGGGCAACGCTATCTGCACAGGGTTGGATCTCCTGCGTCAACGAAAAGACGCCTACCGGGCGAATGGCATTTCCTACTACCGGCCTTGGATTTTCCTCATTACCGACGGCAGCCCAACGGACAGCTGGACGAAGGCGGCGGCGATGGTTCGCGAGGGCGAGGCGTCTAAAGCATTTTCCTTTTTCGGGGTAGGTGTCCAGGGCGCTAACATGGAGACGCTTTCCCGCATTTGTCCGGAAACCCGTCCGCCCGCACGTCTTTCCGGCCTAAAATTTCGCGAGTTGTTCTCCTGGCTCTCCTCGTCCCTATCGGGTGTGTCCCAATCACAGGTCGGGGAAACCGTCATGCTGCCTGCTCCCACGGGCTGGAGCCAAGTGTAAGGGTTCGTGGATGGCCGGGGGCTGGACTGTCGCGAGCGCCTGTTCAAAGGGAAGCTCACACTCCAAAATTGGGACGCCGTGCCAGGATAGCGCGCAGGTCTCCTTCATCGAAACGCTGGAAGGTGAATTGCTCATCGCTACGGTCAGCGATGGCGCGGGAAGTGCCGGACATTCGGAAGTCGGCAGCAAATTGGCCGTCGAAAATCTCGCCGCTCTCGTCGAAGAGTATTTTTCAGACGGAAGTCGATTAGAGGACCTCGACCGCGAGATCGCTGCTCACTGGATGCTACATATTCAAGATGCCCTTTGCGCCGACGCTGCGAGAGCTGGCCGGCAAGTCCGCGACTACGCGTGTACTCTGATCGGCGCCATTGTCGGACCCCAGTCCGCGGCATTTTTTCAGATTGGCGACGGCGCCATCGTCGCCGCTCACGACACCGACGAATGGGATTACGTTTTTTGGCCGCAGCACGGCGAATTTGCTAACTCAACCAACTTTGTTTCTTCGCGCGATGTGCTCACTATTTTAGATTTCCAATTCAGCCATCGCCGTGTTGACGAGCTCTGCCTGTTCACGGATGGACTTGAGAACTTACTCCTCCACCAGGCGTCAAGGACAGTTCACAAACCCTTCTTTCAGAGTATCTTCAAACCACTGCGCCAATCAGAACGCTGCGGTGTCGATGATGAGCTCTCGCAGGCGCTTAATCGCTATCTCTCCTCAGACCAAATTTGCGAAAAAACCGACGATGATAAAACTCTGGTCTTGGCGAAGAGACTATGAATTATCAGTTCAAAGACAGCGCAGGTCGGCCGCTCCGCCTCAAGGATGAACTCGGCAAAGGCGGTGAAGCAAAGGTATTTGCCCTCCCTGATGAAAACATCTGCGCAAAAATTTATCACGAACCGCTTCCGACAGAGCGTGCGGCGAAGTTACTGCTCATGTCTCGAATGCGCGAGAGTGGTTTAGAGACGATTGCGTCCTTTCCAAAAGAGCTCGTTCTCAACGACGCCGGGCGCACGGTCGGCTTCATCATGCCACGCGTCAACGGCAAGAAGGATATTCATAAACTTTACAGCCCAAAGAGCCGAAAGATCGATTTCTTACGAGCGGACTGGCGTTTTTTGATCCGGGTTGCCGCTAATACGGCTAGAGCCTTCGCAAGCGTTCATCATGCCAATCTTGTCATCGGCGATGTCAATCACGGCAGTGTTCTTGTGGGCCAAGATGCTCGTGTCACGCTCATCGATTGCGACAGCTTCCAAGTTATTTTCGAAGGTCAGCGTTTCCTCTGCGAGTTAGGTGTCGAAACCTATACACCACCTGAATTGCAAGGTCATTCCTTCAAAGGCGTGGTTCGCACGCCCGATCACGATAACTTCGGACTCGCCATCCTGATTTTCCACCTCTTGATGATGGGGCGTCACCCATTCTCCGGACGCTTTCTAGGTGTGGGCGAAATGCCCCTGGCTCGCGCTATCAAAGAAGAGCGGTTTGCCTACGGAGCTCGCGCCGAACAGCTGCAGATGCAACGCCCGCCCGGGGCGCCCGCCCTTTCTGTCTTAGGCTCTGAGGTCAGCCAGCTCTTCGAATCGGCCTTTCACAGACCACAACATGGAAGGCCTTCATCGAGCGCGTGGGTGGACGGCCTCGGCGATCTCGAGCGAAAGACAATTCAGTGTCGCGCGAACGAAGCTCATTGGTTTTTGCCGAGCTCGAACGGATGCCCCTGGTGCCGAATGGAGCAACAGACAGGCACCGCCCTCTTCCCGGTGATCGTCCAGGCCACCCCTCAGAGCGTCGGGATTGATCTTGGGACGTTGATACAACAATTGAGCGGATTGTCGCTGTCGCCCAATCCCCCCGAGCTCTTGAAACCGACAGTCAAAGCGTCGCCTGCAGCCAAACAACTCCAAAATCGTCAGCATTTGCAGGTCGCCGGACTGTTCCTTCCGAGCGCGATCGGCATCGTGGCATTCTTCGCAATCGGGCTTCCACAAGTCTCTATCGCGATCGCCATCGCTGCCTTCGCCGTCTATAAAGTTCTACAAAAAGCAAACAAGAACATCAGCAATCTGAACAGCGCACTGAAGGATGCGGAACGCCATTGGAAGCATGCCGAAGCAGAATGGAAGCGCCGAACCTCAGGAGCAGATTTTGAAGCCAAGAAACGGATGTTTTTCTCGCTGAAAACGGGCTGGGATCGCCTCCCCCAGGAACGCAACAAGAGACTAGAAAAACTCCAACAAGACAAACATCGCCTCCAGTTGGAGAAGTTCCTCGACCAGTTCAGAATTGAGGAGGCTTCAATTTCAGGTATCGGCCCTAGCCGCAAAGCCACCCTCGCATCCGAAGGTATAGAGACCGCGGCGGACATCACGATGCCCCGATTGCAAATTCCGGGGTTTGGTCCGGCAATGCGACAGAAGTTGCTCGATTGGCGCGCAAACCTCCAACGGCAATTCGTTTTCGATCCCAGCAAGCCGATCGACGCCAACGACTTTGCAAATCTTGAGCGCGAAATGCTCCTCGAACGCAGAAAGCTTGAAGAACGACTTCGTACCTGTGGTCAGGACGCTCTTCGCGAGCATACGCGCGTGTCCGCCGCACGAACGACCCTAAGGGAAAGTACCGAGGCGGCGCTTTTAAATTATGCGCAGTCAGAAGCAGACCTGAAATTGGTAATGTGAAAGTCGGAGGCGTCAATGACGCTTGCTATATTTGTTCTCGCGTTAATAGCGATTGTTGCATTCGTCTTATTTATGCAAGCCCGCGCCACAAAGCGTAGGAGAGCCGAATTGTTCTCAAAATACGGGAATCTCGAGGTTGTGGAAGCCATAATGGCCCACAGATACTGGCAAGGGATGACACAAGATCAGCTTTTAGATTCTCTAGGCAGACCGGCGGACATCGGAACCAAGGTGTTTAAATCCAAGACAGTGCACACCTTCAAATATCAACAGACGGGCCGAAATCGGTTTGGCTTAAGAATCCTGCTGGAAAACGGCTCGGTGACGGGATGGGATCAGAAGTAGATCGCTAAGCGAATTCTTAATTTGTTAGCTGCGCCGCGCTCGAAAGAGCACGCGGCATGTTACTTATCTTTATGTCCACGATGGAACTTTCGCTCAGGAGTTTATTCTTTGCGCCGTCGCTACGACGTGCTGCACGTCCACGGCATTCGCGGCCAGCTGTACGATTATTTCCTCCCATGTCCTGGACATGGCCCAGTCCACAACGGCGCCAGGCCGCGCGGCCCCGACCTCAGCACTCGGGCTTCCGTCCAGATCGGCGAGGCTATCCAGCCCGTGGAGGCCCGTGCTGGCTGCCGTCCACGCGGGGAGTAGCCTAAAAAGTCCCACCAGATGCATGACCCGGGCGTGCACCAGCTGGATGGTTGCTTCCGGCGAGAGCGCAGCGTTAAACTTTGGCAGCGTGGAAGGACCGATGTAAGAGCGGGACCACTTCGCCCGCCACCTGGGACCCCGGGGATGTCCAGCGGTGGCAAATGCGAGCCCTGGGTCTTGTATAACGCGCCGCAGCGACGTCCAGGCAAAAGCTTCAGCCCGACACCGATGGCCGCCACGAAGGCGTGCCCGCATGTAGAGGCGCGTTGTCTCCGCTAAAACTTCGTCTCCATCATTTGCCCATTCGCGCCGATGACCTCCCCAAGCGAAATAGTCGGACAAGCGCATTGCTGCGACCTTGTCGTCGACTACCACGTCAAACTCAGCATCCAGCATCACGCCGGCAGCTGCGGCATCGACCATAGTCTCTAGTCTACGGTAGGCAGCGAACTCCTCAGATATGGGCTGCGCCTCGGAATACCCTTCAACTAGGGCGCCCAAGCCAGCAGAGGAACTACATTGCGCCATCGTCGCCAGAAAATTTGGCATGTAGAACGTGTCCGCGTCGGCCTGGACGAGTAAAGTTTGGTCCTCCGACATACCCCGTTGCGCCGCTACGCGCCGCGCTTCAAGGGCACCCCGATGCCTCGCGGGCACAAACCCCCTGCATGGCTCTCGGACCACAAGGACCGACCCTTTTGGCGAGCCTATGGCGATGCGTTCCATGGACGAAACAGTTCCGTCTCGAGAACCATTATCCACCAGCACTAATACCGATTCCACGTCGGGCAAATCGGCGCCGGCACCGAAACCGAGCGAACGGCAGACCCCTTCTACACTTTCTTCCTCGTTAAGGCATGGCACGGCAACGATTACGAACATAGGACCCACCGTAGTTCTTGCCCTCGCACGGGTCAACAAAGTAATAACGTATAATTATCCACCAATACGATTATATTACATAGCCATATTTGTCTGACCGCCGCAGAAATCATACTATAATCTAAAATTACTTCGATTATCGAGGTAAAAACCTGAATATTTTCGCGCTTGTGTAAAATACAGATAAGGTCTATCTTAAATCTTGGAAAAATAACGAATCGAGGAGTCAAGTTTATGGATACGAACTTAGGCTTGGATGTAGCGGCGAAGGAAAGCGTTGCCCCGGATATCCACGACAGAGAACGCTTAGAGGTGCTGGACAGCGTCACCCTTTCTCGCTTGATGGAGGAGGTCCGCAACTCTCCCGTCGAGCCGTCCGCGTACAATCGAACTCACAACCGCCACAACCGCACCTAAGGGCTCGGGATCGACCGAATGCTTCGTGTCGGAACCGTCATCGTGAAGTTGGCTAGTAGGTGCAATTTAGGTTGCTCCTACTGCTACATATACGAGATGGCGGATTCGGGGTGGATGCATCAACCAAAAATAATGTCTGCTGAAACTGTCCGATTGTTGTCACGGCAATTATCGGCGGTCGCAGAAAAGCAGCAAGAGCCCTTCGAGGTTATATTCCACGGTGGCGAACCACTTTTGGTTGGCCCCGTGCGATTCGAGAGCATTTGCCATGAGCTGCGCGGGGCGCTGCCTTCACAGGTTAGCCTAGGATTGCAGACCAATGGCGTGCTTCTCTCAGAGCAGATCATCGGCACTTGCGTCCGATACGGGATCTCGGTCTCCGTGAGCATCGATGGGCCCGCTGCCGTGCACGACCGGCACCGGCCTAACCGACGCGGATATCCAAGCCACTCATCTGTGTTAACGGGGATTAAGCGTCTCCAAAGCTTTCCTGGGTCTCAAGGCTTGCTGACGGGATTGCTCGCGGTGGTCGACCGGGATAGCGACCCGATCGAGGTTTACGAGTTTCTTAAGTCGCTTAAACCGAACGGCATCGATTTGCTCTTGCGGGATGGGAACCACGACGTTCTCCCGCCGGGCAAATCAAGTATCCACTCGACAGAATACGGAAGTTGGATGGCCAGGCTGCTGGACCATTACTTGCGCGATACGGCGCCAGTTCCCGTTCGGGTACTTGATGAAATGCTCAAGTTGTTAATGGCCCCACCTGGACGTTTCAACGGTCGTAAAGAACCTGAGGACGCCGTCCTCGTCATCGAAACGGACGGCAGCTTGAGCAAAAACGATACCTTGAAGTGTGCATACGAGGGGGCTGACCGATTCGCAAAGGCCCGGTCTGTCCATAACGACTGCTTGGTCGATGTCTTATGCTCCGCAGAGTTCGAGGAGTATTGTCTCGCACAACCTCCTAGCAGCCAGACGTGTCTTGCCTGCCCAGATTTTGGACCGTGCGGAGGAGGCACGCCAGCCCATCGCTGGGCCAGCGAAAACGGATTCGACAATCCGAGCGTCTTCTGTGCCGACCAGCGATATCTTGTTGCCGCGATGCGGCGGCACTTGGCTGTCTTCGGGAGCACGGCCTGATGGTTCCGCATTTCACGCAGGCCTCGCTGCGAACCGAACCATTTCCGCATGCTCCAGTGCCGGGGATACTGACGCCCGCACTTGCAGACAGAGTTCTGGCTTGGCTAAGGGATGAAGCACCGTGGAAGCTCAGAGTCGAGAGCTTCTATCAGCAGCATGAAATTTGTCTTGAGGAAGCCGCCCTGCCGCCCTCGCTCTCCTGTTTGTCGTCGAATGAGTTCATATCGGCGGCGGAGGACGGGCTAGCCCGCCTTTTCGGTGAAACACATGGCTTGGTCTTGGCGAACGCCAGTGCGCACCGACTCAGTGGCGGCCAGACGATAAAAATACATAATGACTTTATCGGCGACGAGGAGAGTCACCGCCTGCTTATACAGGTCAACGCCGGGTGGAAGCTCGAGCACGGCGGATTACTCATGCTATTTGCCGGTAGCGACCCATCGGACCTCCGCGACGTCTACATTCCGGTCCACGGAAGCGGCTTTGCATTCGAAATCAGTGAATGTTCCCACCACGCGGTGTCGTCGACGGTCGCGGGTGAACGCTTTACTCTCGTGTACACGTTCCGTCGGGGCTCCAGCCGGGGCCAGAAATGACGGTCCCCGTGTCCGGGTCCTTCGCGGCTGCCGGCGCGGCCCCTTGGATGCCCGGCCTCGCGGCTCGTCTGGCGGCGGCAGAATGGATACGGATAGAGAGTGCGCTTGGACTCGACCGCGGCTCTTACGGGACCGCAAGATACGTTCGGGCCGATCGATCGGCTGCTAGGCACGTGCTCAATGATATTGTTCCGCCCGCGGAGTTTGGCACGCGTGGCCGGGTCGTGGTGGAAGAACTCGATTTGGATATCTCGGCGCCATATCGCGCAATGGGGCTCGACTTCGTCACCTCGGATGACGTCGTTCGTACAGGTGTAGTTCCCAGGCTAAATGCCGCGCTGTCGATTATCTCGTCGATCCCGGACTTAGCATCTGCGCTTGGCGACCTTCTTTGGGCCATCCACGTTCTGAAGACTCCGGACGCAGATTACGATGTTAGCCACAGCGACCCAGGCATTCCGTTTTCGGTGTTTATCGGCGTATCGGCCGAGCCGGGACCGCTAGACCGAATCAGGCTCGCAGAAGAGCTCGTGCATGAATGTATGCATCTTCAGCTCACCCTGCTGGAGGCTCAGCACATCCTCGTCTGTGCGAGCGAGGAGCGGCTCCCATCTCCTTGGCAGGGTCGCCTGCGCCCAACGCGAGGCGTCCTCCACGGATTCTACGTATTTTCAGTGCTCGACGCCTTTTTCTCTCGTCTCGCGGCGGCAAGCGCCGTGAATCCGATAGAAGCGGCTCACGTTAGGGCGCGGCGTCACGAAATCGGGGCCGAACTCGACGTTGCGGCTAATGCTCTCGCGACCTCATATGAGCTAACCGAAGACGGCAGGATCCTAGTATCAGAGCTTACTTACCCGGATGCGATGACCGCGCGGCACGAACGGCGGAAATGAGCCTGCTGCGTTGCGCGGCCTCATGCGGTCGCTTTAGGGCGCGCTGCTATCTCTCCCGCGGCTGTCCAGTGCGCCTTAATCGCAAGACGGATAGGGCAACGAGATATTCACGAGTCATCCCACGTCTCCTGGAGAGCATGCCTAAAAATCCCACGCGCTTCCCTCTGACACTGCTCATAACCTAGATCAAACATCCTGACGGAATGCGCCAAAAAGTCGTCCTGATACTCGTCGAAAATGTGCGCGCAATAATACCGCACAGATGCTTTTGCGAAGTCCAGCAACGGAATAGTCATCCTCCGCTCATAATCTAAGTGCGCAACAAATTTATCGCGATATGCAAGCATGTCTTGGCAATATGTGACGTACTTTTCCTCCGATAGCTCTGACCCAGGGATTGCCAACAAAGGGACGGCTTCTGCCGCGCCCGATCTGGACATCAGCTCCGAGTGCGGGCGCCGTCGTCCGCGATCAACTGCAAATTTTGCCGCTAAAAACCGGAGGCTCGGTTGAACCGATTGGACGGCGCTCCCGTGCGCGCCTCCTGGTTCCTAGAATCAGTTCTGATCCGCAGTAAAATTAGGATATCTGAAAGAAAGAAACCATGGACTTTTCAAAGACGTCTTATAACAATTTCACGGGAATTAGGGGGCGAGATTGAGTCCTTACAGGCAAAACAATCTGGGTAGATACGACACTCCTGCCTGGCTGTCGTCGGCCGTCGTGGCGGCCCTTCCGAAAAAGACACCCAACAAGGTCATCGACATCGGCTCCGGAAGCGGATCTCTCTCCATCGCCGCTTCGCAACGCTGGAAGAAAACGCAACTCCTGACCGTCGACATCGACCACCGCTCGGAAAATGAAATCATACGCGTCTTGGCCAAAGGCAATAATCATCGGCACGTCTTAGCTGACGCGCTTTGCCCAGAATTGCATCGGGCCGTTGGTGTCGATGCGGGGACAGTCGACGTCATCCTTTCTAATCCACCTTACCAACTAGCCCGCTGGAGACCCGAATTTGAAAGCATCCTCAATCGGGCTGGCCTCAGCAAACAGGCAACTTCGGCCAAGGAAGTCACGCTCGATCTAATATTCCTTGCGCAGGCTCTTTACCTTGTACGTCCAGGTGGCCATCTAGGCCTCATCGTGCCAGATACTTTCGTTAGCGGCAGCCGAACCGCCGGAACACGAAGAGCCATAGCCGAAACCCATTCAATCGAACGCGTTATCCAGCTTCCCCGAGGCGCGTTTCGTCGGACCGACGCCCAAGCCTATATTTTGATTTTGACGAGCGGCAAACCGACCAATTCCATCGTTTTGGAGCGTGTTTCGCCTGAGGGGTACTGGGATCAACCCATCACGGTCGCGGCATCAACTGCCGAAGATCGACTCGATTACACCTTCCATTTATACAATATTGTGCCGAAATCCGGACGCGAGACGTCGCTGAAGGACCTCGGAGTAAGCGTGACGCGTGGTAGACGGTCATCGAGCGAGGTCCGCTTGTCGAATGGAATCATTTTCCACACCAGCAGTTTTCCGACCCTTCCGGGCGGGACGGTCCACCTGAACCAACCCAAAAACAAAAACGTCAGCGAGGTGACGGCGAAGCGCGGGGATATTCTGGTTGCGAGGGTCGATCGAAAGCTCGAAACAAAAGTTGCAATCGTCGAAAGCGGGGAAGCACCGATATCTGACTGCGTTTTTCGACTCCGCTGCAATTTGCGTCTAAGGCAACGTATTCTCGACGGTCTATCCTCAGACTCCGGACGATCACAAATGATTGCACGGTCGCGGGGTGTCGGCGCACGTAATTTATCTGCGACAGAACTTCTCCGGATACGGGTATAACTTCGAGGCGTCTCCCAAGAAAGCGTACCCGAAATGAACGAGCAAGACCAAGAACTAACCGCTCAGTTGGAGGAGCGAGCCGACTACATTCCTTTAGATCGGCTCGAACAGGAAACCGTCGTCACTGACTTTTATGAAACTGTCCACCGAAAGCTCATTCACACCGGCACGAAACTTTTAAGCGGGCCACGAGGTTGCGGAAAAACGCATCTCATGCGTTACACTTACCTGCGGTGTCAAAAGCAAAGCACCCTACCCTTTGCAGTCTATGCGTCTTTTAATCGTTATTACCGGCTCGAACCCCTTCTTCAACGAAAGCCGTCGGCGGTCGCAACATTTCATACTTGGGTTTTAGCTGTCATTTTGCGAGCTCTGGCAGAGAGTGTCCGAGACTTCGACATACCGAGTCGCGAAACGACGTTTGAACAAGTCGTGGGCATGTCTGCCGATGAGCTCCGCAATATCATCAGCAAAATCGAGCGCGGCCAGCAGCTCGAAGAATTCGAAGCTGCTGATGCAAGACAGATCAGCATTCCATTCGTGCAAGACGCTCTCCGTTATTTCACGGAAAAGGCCGGACGTACCCGCGTTATCCTTCTTCTGGACGATGCCGCGCTGACATTGACGCGGGAATATTTGCACGACTTTTTTGATTTAGTGAGATCCATAAAAACGAGTTCCATTACACCAAAGGCCTCTGTTTACCCCGGCACGACGGAATACGGACCTAACTTTCACGCCGCTCAGGAAGCCGAGACAGTTAATGTCTGGCTCTCTCCAGACGACCAAAGCTACGCTTCGACGATGCAGCAAATCGCGCAGTTGCGTATTTCTGGCTTCAGCAGCATTCCAGTCGATGTCGCCAAGTACCTGATGTACGCAGCATTTGGCGTGCCTCGTGCCTTTTTAATGCTCTTGAGAGGGTTTCAACAATCATCCGGAGGCACGACCCAGGCAATCGTAAACAGACTGATCCAAGAGCATGCGACTGCTCGAGTTTCCGAATATTCGTCCCTTCGCCTGAAAATGCCAAAGCTCGCTTCGATAATTGAAGCCGGTGGCACAATCTTCTCACGCCTCGTCAGCGCGCTGAAGGACTTCAATGACAACGTTGATGCGAACGGCGGCAAAATGACGATGGTAGTCGGCGTTCAAGGAACCGAGGACAACGCTCCCGTAGAGCGCATTTTTAGCCTCTTGATTGAAGCCGGCCTTCTTCACGAATTACCGTCTGTTTCTCACGGCGAAGGCCGAATATATAGGCGCTTCATCATCAATCTCGCGGTTCTCCTCAATGACCGCGTTTTCTCGACCAAAACCCGGGGCACCTCTTTCAAAGCAATCGTTGAAGTAATTGAGTCCGATCAAACTTCGAAGCATCCGGTGCGCCGCTCAGTGAGCACGTTAGTCGGTAAGGAACTCCAGGATAAGCTCCACCCCGATTTACCTGCATGTACGAGATGCCATACCGAGCGACTGTCGACGAACCAAAAGTTCTGTCACAATTGTGGGGCTGAGCTCGTCGACGTCTCTGCATTCGACGAGTGCATGAAGATTCGTGTCGCCGAGGTCCCCGGACTAACCGGATGGACGAAGGAGCGTCTCGAAGAAATCGAGCGATTCAACACGATCGGCGACTTCCTCGCCGAGCAAAATCCGGTCTCCAAACTCCGGCAAATTCGTGGAGTCGGGAAACAACGCGCTAACAGGATAATCCAACTTATCACTGGATACGTGGACGAGTACCTGTCGTGAGAACTCCACGAACCACGACTATTACACCACCGCCCCCGATGATACATCGGCTAATAACGCCTCCTGGTGCACCCCTTCCGCCGCTCGATACGACGACGTGGTTCGCCGGAGGCGGCGCTCCCGACAAAAGCAGCCCAATCGATCATTTTTATAAAAACTGCGACGGCATAAATAAGCTCGTGATACTCCAGCCGTACCTGAACAAGACCACGCCACTGCCGAGCGAGTTAGCCACTATTTCCATTCTCGGATACATGTCAGCCTTCGAGAGCTACCTTCGCACAATGCTATCTCGCCTCATATCCTTCGATGAGTATGCGCGGTTTGTCGTTGAGCGGAAGACCGTCACGTTTGGCGCCGCTATGCACCACAAAGCCGATCAACTTCCCGACGCTCTGTTAGAGGGAACATCCTTCGCGAGCCGAGATAATATCAAAGACGCGCTCAAGGAATACTTGCGACTTAAGCCACAAGACGTTCCAGACATTGACAAGCCGCTAAAGGACTTTCAGCGGATATGTGAAATGAGGCACTGCTGCGTGCATCGCTTTGGTCGTCTTGGCTCCAATAACGCAATTACTCTTGGGCTGGCGAACCACAGCAATTTGCTTGACGCAAGCATCCTGCTCGACATCGATCAGTTGCAGGCTATTCTATTGTCCCTTCGGATACTAGTTCGTACAATCAATACGAACTTGTTCACCGCCATTATTGAAAGAACCACCATCTCCGAAATAAAGGATGAAAGATTTCCGTTTTCATACCCGGTCAAATGGACTTGGCGCTGGCCCAGCGATCGTGCCAGGTTTCGTAGGTATTACGCGCTCTTCTCTAGCAATGATGTAGCAAGTCCTTCGCCTGATGAGCAGCTCGTTTATAAAAGCTTTAGAGATGAGTCTCTGCGCCGACTTAGACCGAGCCGTGCCAGCAGGACCCCATGAGTTTTGCTCCCTACTATTGCCGCTCGGCCTAAGACCTCCTCTGAAGCGGGAGCTTGCCATGGGGTTCGGTGACGACCGTCAGATCGCGTGAATGAAGGTCTTCAAGGAGAGCGCGGCAAGCGCGCGCATTGGCTATTGCCTCGTCGAGGGCAAAAACTCTGGCGAGAACGTCGTTCGCCCGATCAATAATTCTGAGGCCCGCGACGCTGATCGGCATTCCTTCATCAGAATTAAGCTTGTGATTTCGCCTCGACAACCGCGATGACCCCGGTGGGTAAGGGGTGCAAAAAATATTTTTTGGAGCTCAAAAAGAGGCATCAAAAAGCCGCTCGAAAGCGGCGCCAAAAGCGCAAATTTAGCAAATTCAAGCGCGGAAGCCGCCTCGCGGCGGATCACCGCAGATACAAATCTTCCCAAAAAGAGTCAACCCCAGTGCGGAAGCCACTGAATTCATGAGCCTTTCCGTATCGATAGGCTCTGGACTCTGCGGCTCATGTCAGGAATTGTCTGGTTGCAAATCCATCAGGAGCAACTGACCACCCCGCTTCAATTTCCAAACGCCAAATGAAAAAGACGCCTCCGGAGGGAATCCGAAAGCGTCTTTTAATTCCGCCGCTCGACCAAAGCCCACGAAGCCCATCGAGCAACTAGCCCTCCGGCGAGCCGCCAGAGAACGGGAAAACTTTGCCTGCTTTCCCTCGGAAATGCAAGCGCAACGTCGCCCCGGCTCTGGGCTCGTCAGCATCGAGCCAAACCAAACCATGACCGATATTCTTAGTTCGACAAGTTGGACGCCGCCGTATTCCACCAGTTGGACGCCGCCGTCCGCATCAACCGCCAGCCGTCTCCCTCCCGTCCGCTCTCGCGGCTCCAGCCGCGGAACCGTACTCAACTTCAAAGCCAATCGGACCCTCTGGTACGAAAGCTCGCTCGAACGCAAGACCATTTATGTTTCCCTGACGCGTCCCGACGTCGTCAACATGTGGGATCAGCCACCCCAAGTTACCTACGTCGACGCCGAGGGAAACACTCGCCACCATACCTTCGATTTTCTCGTCCAAATGGCCAGCGGGACGCGTATCGCGGTCGCCGTCAAACCATCCGAACGGGCGGAACATGTGACCGACATCCTGGAGCGCATTGCTTCACAGGGCGCAGTTACTTATGCCGACCGCGTCACCCTCATCACCGAACGCGACCTGCCGAAATGGCGCGTATGGAACGCGCAATTCCTGCATTCTGCCATGTGTGAACGTGCCGACGCCGACGACAACGTCGTGAGAGAGATCCTCGCCGATGTCATCGGCGATGTGAAGATCGGCGACATCATCAATCGTACCGACCTCGGCGGCCGCGGCCTGCGCGCTGTTGCGCGCCTCCTCGGCGCCGGCGAACTCAGATTGACCCTGCCCGGCCGCATCAACCGGCGGGCTCTCGTGACCAAGGTCTCCCTCCACGCCGAAACCCGGGAGGCCCGCTGATGTCCACGCCACGTCCCCACAAGCTGCGCTTCAGCCACTTCGACCGGATCGTTATCGCGGACAAGGATTACCGTTACGTCGAGGCTGTCACCGACGGCTATCTCTTCCGCCGCAACGACACCGACCTTGTCGAAACTTTCTCTCGTGATCAGATCGCCCAGCTCAGACTGGAGAAGAAATTTGGTGTCGACCGCGACTTCTACTCCATTGAGAAGGCACGCGCTCGCGGCGAAAGCGATCTCCAGTTCCTGAAGGATCTCCCGCTCGAAAAACAAAACCTCATTCTTTGCCGTAAGGACTGTGTCGACGCTTTCTTGGAGCTTGAGAAAACAGACCCATCGGTCACTCGGTCAGATGCTGCGATGCCGGCAGCCATCGATCGGATTATCGTAACCTTGCAGCCAAAATGGGCAGTTATGATGGCCCAAGAACGAAAACCAAGAACCGGCACAATTGCCAAAACATTCGATCCGCCCCGCGGCGCAAAAGCATGGCGGACGTGGCTAACGCGCTACGAGAACTCCGGCGGTGATGCTCGCGCTTTGCATCCGCGTTATCACCAATGCGGCGATCGGACACCGAAAGTCGCCGCCGAAACCCGCCCGATTATGAATAAGCATGTCCATTCGTATATGGATGAGCGGCGCCCGTC
Organism: Methylovirgula sp.; assembly: GCF_037200945.1. Taxonomy (NCBI): domain Bacteria; kingdom Pseudomonadati; phylum Pseudomonadota; class Alphaproteobacteria; order Hyphomicrobiales; family Beijerinckiaceae; genus Methylovirgula; species Methylovirgula sp. The sequence goes on along the minus strand of NZ_JBBCGP010000001.1, from coordinate 2,694,915 downwards.
TAAAAGGAAGTGCTTCACAGGCTTCCTCCAGGCAATCAAGGATATCAACGAACAACGCCGGATCGCAGACCTGGAGCCGATTCCAACGGTTTCGAAGAATACGTTTTTCGCAGCCATCGACCGGCTTTCTAAATTCCACGTCTATGCCGCCCGTTACACTCTAGAGGCCGCCAAGCGCAAGTTCCACATGTCCTCCGGCGGCATCGAAGCTCGGCGCCCGTTGGAGCGCGTCGAAACCGACGAATGGCATATCCATCTCCATACCCTGTTCGACGAATTAGATCTGATCCAATATCTTGAACCGGATGAAATCGCGCGTCTGAAACGCTGCCGTTGGCACCTGTGCATTGTAATCGATTGCGCCACGCGCTGTATTCTCGGTGCCTCGATTGCCGCGACCGCCACGCCTGAGAATGCGTTGCGTGCACTTCACCTCGCATGCATCGATAAAACCAAGATAGCCATCGCCGCTGGCGCGGTCACTCCTTGGGACATGCACGGAACCCCTGATTGCGTCAGCGCGGATAACGGCAGCTCGTTCGTTAGCACGAAATATCGCATCGCGGTCAGCGACCTCGGGTCAAACCCTGACTATCCTCCTGCCGGCTTTCCGGAGTTACGCCCTAAGGTGGAGCGTTTTATCCGGACAATCGACACCAAAGCTGCGTCGGATTTCACCGGACGCACTTTCTCGAACATCGTTGAGCTCGGTGACTATCCGGCCGAACAGCGCGCCGCCATTACCGTCGAGGAATTGTGGGACGTTTTCCTCCGGTATTTGGTCGACGAATATCATAACGAGCCGCATGACGGACTTTTCGGCGAAACGCCGAGGAATGCCTGGCTTCGCCTGACTGAAGACTATGGTGCTTCGCCTCCGCCAACGGCAAATATGCTGCGTGTTACTTTTGGTACCGCGCTTACGCGGACCATTGGCGATTACGGCATTCGCGTGCTCGGGCTCTGGTACCAATCTGAGGAACTTCAAACATGGCGGCGGCAATACGGCGACGTCAAGATCGATATTCGCGTAGACCCGGAAGACCTCGGTGCCATCTCCACTAAGCTCGGCAATTCTTGGATTCCGATCAACTGCCTCGCCGACTGGGCTTCGGGCCTTGATGTCAGGACATGGATCGGTGTCTGCGCGGATCTCCGCGCCCGCTTCGCACGCGAGGCTGAAGTCGCAAGTCACGTTGTCCATGACGCCGTTTGTGCTCGACAGGCACTCAGTCAGAAGGCGATCAAGCGCGCGGCCTTGGGTCCGACAACGCTGTCGAGTGAGGAAATCGAACTCGCGGAACGCAACCTCACCCTGAGTTTTCGCTGGAAGGCGAATGTCCCCGATCCGAGCATCGATGCGGATCGTGATCCCCTGCATGACGCCACGATGCCCGTCGCAACCGCCGCGCCGTCGGTACCGCCCACCGCAGCGGCGCCTGAGTTGAATAATCCCCCCGTTAAAAATTACCAGATTGAGGACTAGAAGTCGTGACCAGCAATACTCCTGATGATGTCGATACCATCGTCGACGCACTGCGGAATAAATTCGTGAGCATGCCCCGCGACGCCCAGCTTCGCGACGCATTCGAGCTCTTTAATTCGCATAATCGGAAAATACACGAAATCGACCGGCCGCTTCAAAACAGGGAAGCCAAGCTTCTCGTCGTGACAGGGCGCAGCGGCGCAGGAAAGACAACCTCCCTTACACGGTTGTTGTCAAATCATCCCGATTTTCCAGATTACGCTGAACAGCATTCGATTCGTAAGGACAGCGATTCCCCCAACCAATATGCCCTCTGGCCGCTGTTGACGGTCACAGCGCCGTCGCCCTGTGTGCTGGTTGAACTCGCTCGGACGGTATTGACCCCTCTTGGCTACCCGCTTGCTCGGAGCACACAAGGCGCTGCCGCGTGGGCGCACACGCGGGCCCACCTGCGCATGAAGGGGACGAGGATTCTTCATATCGATGAGATGCAGCACGCGACGGAAACCAAAAACGTAACTCAAATGCGGGAAATTGCTAACACTATCAAAAGGCTTCTCGTCGATCCTCAGTGGCCTGTGTCTGTCATGATTTCAGGCATTGAAGACCTCAACGATTTCCTGAATTTTGATTTTCAGCTCGCCGGCCGCGTTTTGCAGACCATTCGTTTTGAGTCGATATCACCAATTGACGATGCTCGAGAGATCGCCGCTATCGCCAGCGACCTTTGTTCTCGTACACGTCTATCTCTGGTCGCGCCAGACCAGGACCAGCAATTCTGGTCTCGTTTGATTCATGCGGCAAACTGCCAATTTGGGAAATCCGTCGAGTTTTTTATTGATACCATCGAACATGTTCTCAAGCGAAATTCCCTTAATGGCGATCACCGAATGATGATGGAGGATTTTGCCACGGTATACGTGCGAAAGCGTGCGTGCAGACCCGCGGCCAATCCTTTTATCGCCCCGGATTGGAGCCTGATTGACACTTCGAAAATTCTACAAAAGGCGCCGTCACGGCCTGATGATGACCCGTCGCCCACGTCGCCTGCCAAACGGCCGCGTCGCAGCAAACGGAAATAACCAAGACCGAGCCAGGGTCACCTTCGCCTCCAATCAAACTAAACAACGACCGATATCGTCACGCCATGCACTTCGCGCCCCGTCTTAATCCCACCCTCCCCTTGATGCCTGGCGAATCTCCCGCGAGCTTCGCCTCGCGCCTCGCGAACATCCATGGCATAGGCAGCGCGCGCGAATTTTGCCTAGACATGGGATTTCAGTTCCAAGGCGTTGTCGACGGAGCAGAAGAGGCACTCACGGCGCTGAGCGAACTATCGGGCGCATCCCTGGATAGTCTCAGAATAAACGCCATCCGCCGCGCCGGTGGGGTGTTTTCCATCGGCACTCAGCGGTTAAACAAGGCCTCTTTGCGCCGAGAACGTCTTCACGTTTGCCCGTTATGCCTCAAGGACGACATCGAGACATCCGCGGTACCGGCAGCCTTTGCGGTTTATGGCCGCACGATATGGTTGCTCAACCATATCAGGACGTGTCCTCTCCATCACTTTCCTCTCGTCAAAGTATCCGAAAACACGCTAGGGCGCCTCCACGAGTTCTCATTCTCCATTCAGCAAATGTGGCCTGATCTCGAAATGATCATTCCGCGTTTTCACGAGCGCCGCCGGTCTGAACTTGAAACTTATCTTCTAAACCGAATTCTTGGTCTTAAAAGCCGGGCGGAATGGCTCGACAACCTCGAGTGGTTTGCCGCGGCAAGGACATGCGAGATGATCGGCGTGGTCGTTGAGTTCGGGCGCACCCCAAACCTGAACAGCTTCACCGACGATGATTGGCACCGCGCTGGCATCACGGGTTTCGACATAGCCGCTGGGGGCGAGGCAAGCGTTTGGTCGCTTCTGAGTGACCTTCAAACGTCCTATAACTACAAAGACGCCCACGAAGGACCGCAGGCATATTTCGGACGATTGTTTCAGTGGCTCGCTTTCGGCACTCAGTATCCGGAATACAGTCCTGTACGCGATCTCATGCGACGCCATATTATCGAGAGCAGCCCTGTCGGACCTGGCGACATCATTCTCGGCAAGCCCGTCGAAAAACGCGTGATCCATTCGGTGATCACCGCATCGCAGGAGAGCGGGGCTCACCCTAAGCGGCTTCGAAAACTGTTGGTCGCGGCCGGTATCATTCCTCCTGGACTTGATCAATATCCGTCCGGCCGCGTTTTGTTTAATGCATCCTCGGCTGAAGGATTTATCGCCCGCGCCGTCACCTCCCTCAATCTCAAAGAGGTTGAGGCTCATCTCGGTGTCGGCCGCGCCCAAGCCAAACTGCTTTATCAGAATGGCTTTATCCTTCCTTGCGTCCCCGAAGGAGCGGAGGGGCTTGGCGATCTCGCTTTCGCTCGCGACGACCTTGACGCGTTCCTGCGACAGCTATTGGAAGGCGCGGTTCCCTTCAGCGATCCTCAACCACCAATTTGCTCCATCGAAAAGGCGGTAAAGAGAGTTAACTGCAGTATCGCTGAAATTGTTCAGCTCATTCTTGGGAAGAAGCTACGATGGCTGGGATTAGATCCAGCACAACACGGCTTCGCCGCATTGCTGGTCGACGTCGAAGAGATCAAAGAACTTGTCCGGGGCGAATATCCGGGCGGCGTCCCGATTTATGTGGCTCTCGAAAAGCTAAAGACGACCGAACGTGTAGCCAAATTGCTTATAGCCGGCGGTCATCTAATTACCGTAGCGGCCATAAGCCCTCTAAATAGATGTCCCGTTCGACTGATCCCGAACGATAGTCTGGAGGGATTTCGCGATCGTTATATTTCACTTTATGAGCTGACCTTGGTGACGGGTTATCACCACACCAAGGTCAAGAGGCTGCTTGATGCGCGTGGGCTTGAACCCGCCCTCACCTCAGACAGGTTTGGCGCGACATTCTACTTTAAAAGCGATGTCGCTTACCTGGCGAGATAAAACCGGAGCTGCCGATGCGGACGCGAGTCGACATGGAGGTCGCCAGCTTGTGACGCGACGAACATCATGCGGCCCTACGTCATTCCGGCTCGGGTTCTGTTGGCCCGCTCTTTGCCGCGCTGGAAAACGGATCCATTTGATCTGCTTCTTCCAGAGCCCAACGCGCCCATTCTTCGAATTCTGGGATCTGTGAAACTTGTAAAGCGCATCTTGCTTTCACGTATTCGCGTACGAGACTCGCCTGTCGCCAGTTCGTAGCCTCGATTAGCAGTCCATCGCGCCTCGCCTTCTTCTCGGCGGCAATCCGTTCACGCTCCTGGCGTTCGGCCCTCTCCTGCGCTTTACGTCGGGCCTCAGATTCTTCTGCTTCGCGTTTTCGCTGCCATTCGGCTCTTTGAGCCTGCCATCGTCGCGATTCCCGCTCACTTACAACCGCGAGACCGATCACGATTTCGGTCAGCTTCTCTTCTAGTTTACCGTTATCGTCATCCTTCCAAACCGAGACGATATCAGGATGATGCTGGCCGCCTTCTGCACGCAATTCTAGCTGACCTTCCTCGTCCTCTGCCTGTCGATTACGTCCCATGCGCTTCTTGAAAGAATCCAAAGTGATGCTGACGGCAGTAGGGCCATGAATTGATATCTCGCGCGCCTCCCTATCTCCTATATGAGCATTTCCACCGCCGGTGCGCGCGAAAGCGCGAAAGATTGAGTCTAGAATGCGGAGGCGTCGTCGTTCATAAGAGGAGTCAAAGAGCGGCTTATCCCAATGAAACGAGCTCGACGCCATTTTTTGACGAGTCGCCTCATCGCGCTTCAGCAGTTTGGCGATAGCTGGATCCGCGCGTGTTAGGTCGCGCGATAAGACCACTTTGCCGAGTCGGCGACGGAACCGCTCGGTCAGCACATCTATGCTCTCTTCTTCGCCATCGACGCCTGGCTCTCCGCTGATGCGTGCTCTCAGCTCGGGTGTCAACACACCAGTCATATCAATGACGTTGACCGTGGAAAGATCGCGCGGAGTAAGAGGTGTTCGTGCAACCTTTTGACCAGCGCGCAGCTTGTTCCAATATCCACGCTCCGGAATTGGTATGCCCGCATTGCGGCAGTGTTTGGCTATCGCCACGTCAGAGATGCCGATCGACTTGCAAAGACGACTTATGGCCTCCGACCAAACTAAATCATAGAGTTGCTCTCGTGTTAAGCGTAACATAGCTTATCAGCTTCCCGGGAATAGATCGCGTTTACACGAGTTTGACTTGTCGACGATGCACGAGATTCTCTCTCTGGGTGACCCTGCCCCCCTCCGCGACATCAAAACAAACTCCACACTATTTTTCTTTCCTGCCTTTGTGTGAGCTCAAAGGAACGCCTGGCTGTCTACATCGATCAAGCAGAAGCTATGACCTTGAGCGGCCGAAACCCACCCCGTATTAAGTGATCGCTTGCGGCTGCCAAAACATTGGCAAGTGCGTTGGGTAGATTTTGCTTCTGAAGTCCGGGCTGCACGGCGATAAATTCAAACTCGATCTGCGCTGCCGCTGCGTCAGTGAGTATCTGCTCCATGGCATCGAGATCGCCTCGGATAAATCTATGGCTTCCAATGCGACTGTTGAATCTCCGACGGACGTGGGTAAGAATCTTTTGTTTAAGAGCCCAAGGCACCGACTTAACCGCTTGTGCTGTGACTTCATAAATGTCCGCCACGCGATGACCCGCTAGACTGCCCGTTGCGCCTTTGCAATGATAAAATTTTATAATGAGCCTATTGGCCTGTTGTTCTATAGCGATGAAGTCGGCAATCTCCCCTGTGCCGTGATCATAATAGACAACTGAATTTACAGAAGTGTTCAGCTGGTTTTCGAGGCCGGCATGGATAGATATCAGACCATCGCCAGCAACTCCAAATTCCCGTTGGATGTCAATATTTGCTGCAGCCCAATCGAGCGTTTCTATGAGCGAGTCATCAAATGGCGGCAATGCATCTGTCGGAGCGCGAAGCAAACTATACCCATCAACGAGCGATAGGTCTTCCGTGTAGAAAATCGGCATTTCACTATTTAAAAAATCTATTAGGGACAAGGTTTCCCGCTCACGCTCGATCTGGACGTCCGGCTCGTTGGGCGTGAGAGGCTCAACGAACCGATTCGTTTCAAAAGAATAAGTAGCTTTGTATTCCAGCCCGCTGCCATGGCTCAACACGATGACGATCGCATCTTCCGTGGAGGCCGACACATCAACTGTCAGGTCGCAATCAAGGAGCTGAGTGACCATTTCACCCGACGGCAAATCATACCGGAGCTGTGGCGGACTTTTGTAGACGCTATGGCGCCAATCGACCGCAATAATGCCTTCGGGCAGAGTATCAATCTCCTCGCCAACATCCAGCAGATCGAGACCAGAACCCGTAACGGGGGTACGATCGCTGCTGATTCGGCTCGCCAGTTTTTCACACCATTCGATAAGATCTGGAAGTTTGGCGCTTTTGTTGCTCCAAATCTTTGATGCGCTGCTCAAGCCAATTGTGACAAGTTCGCCGTCATCCGACCCGCGGCCAAAGGCATGGCCGCGGTGATAAAGTCGCGCGTCGCTTCGCCCGATCACCTTATCCGCGTTGGACCCAGCAACAATTCGATATGACTCAGTTGTATTCGAAGCGACGCGATTACGCATCCCGACATTGAAAAACTCGGGCGCGGTAATATCGTTAAGCGCGCGATTTAATCGAACGAGCGGCAATGCTTTTGGATCACCGGCAAAGGATTCTACCAGAAATCTATACAGGCCTTCGCTGCGGCGGGAGGCGCAAATGAACAAGAGATTAGACTGCGGATCTTGGAAGAAAATGAAAAGATCTGGCTGAACGCACGAAAGACGATCGTCCGTAGTCCAACGCGGAAGCGTCATTTCGCGGGTTACGTATATCGAAGCGTTATGCGCTTCGCTGATCGCCTGATAGACGATCTGGAATGCTTCGGGGAACTCAACGGGTGTTCTGATGTCGATGCTCTGATCGAGCTGATAGATTTTCACATGATAATATGGCTCAAGAACATAAAGGGATAAGTCGGATAGGTCTGGCGTGCTCAGGTCGGTCGGCGCAAAGGACTCCAGCACCTCCCGCGTCTGCGCCTCCTGATGAACCCTAGTTGCGCTGAGATTTTGCACCATCTCCTGCCAGACGGCACGATTGTCATAGAGCCGCTCGGCTTCGATCTCGATCTCGGATGGTATAGCCAAAAAGGTTGCTGGGCCGAGATTTTGCCCCGCCGTGCGAGCAAAGCGGCCAATAAATTGCAGAGTAACGCTGAGCGAGCGGTGCGGCGAGTGGATGGCGGCGATCTTCAAACTCGGAAAATTAAAACCCTCGCCGAGCATGTTCACGCAGATAATGCCGTCGAGCTCCCCTGACTCCAACTCCTCTATAACGGCTTTGACATATCTCAGCGACTTGTCGCCGGTGACAATCTTCAAACGCAGGCTGGTATGATCTCGGTAGATGCTGAACAGTTCGATCGCCCTCCGACGGCTGTCGGTGCGAACCATAACCCTGTGCTGGTAGCTTGCCGCTTGGTCGGCCCTATATTGCCGCTCTGCAGCCACGGCGATCGCCGCATCATTCGTTTGACTCGGTTCAGGCGTGACCGGCTGATATCTTATTTCTCCAAAGACGCCGTCCTCAAAGGCTTTACGAAGATCATAAGTGAAAATAAAGCGACCTTTGATTTCCCGCTGATCTTGCCGAAATGGCGTTGCGGTGAACAGTAGTCGCTGAGCAGAGCTAAAATGGTCGAGCACGGCCTGCCATGTGCGGGCCGGACTGTGATGGGCTTCATCTACCAGAACTAAGTCGAACAGATCGGCGGGGGGAGTTGCGATGTCCTCGTATCCGGGACTGATGCTTTGAACCGTTGCGACCACGACGTCGTAAGCACGCATCGCCTCCCAAGCTTCGAGAGTTTTCACTCGCTTTTTGACGCTGTAAACCTTTGGTGAGGAGACTTCATCGCCAAGGGCTTCCGCTGCGCGCAATGTCACGAGTGAGGCGATTTCTTCCGCTATCTGTTCGCGGACAAGCCGGCTCGGCGCAATGACGAGCACCCGCCGCGCACGCAACACGAACGCCGCCGCGATCAGAACTGCGGTTTTGCCGGAGCCAGTAGGCATCGTGACGATGCCGGGATCGGAGCGGTTGGCAAAATGCGCAGCGGAAGCATGAATCGCTCCCAGTTGCGCGAGGCGGAAACCTGGCGTGTCGTTCGCCTGCAAAGGGTAACGAAAAGAAGCGTAGTTATCGGCGAAATACGACATGGCATAACCAAATTTGATATATGCCAAGTATAGCTCAGCTTTAGATCAAGGTGCAGGGTCCTAGGCCCCTGTAACCACAGGTATTTCTAAAGCCACGGCCGGGGTCGGAATTGCCCCGTCGTCCAAGGCCGAGCGGAGCTTCGAATTTCTCGTAGAAGCCCCCGTCCCATTGGCAGGCGGGGGTCCCCAAAACTCGATAATGAGATTTCCAGCCCGCGAGTTGGCCTGGAACCCTTATCCGTCAGGAATGGCGCCCCGTCGCAGCCAAACACATGAACGTCGGCAATGTCGTCCCAGACACCCGGGCCGCCATACCGTTTTCAATTCGCCGAGGCCGCCGACCGCCATCCCGCTCATTTCCCCAGGGTCATCGAGCCCCTTGCGGCAATACTTTCATTGTATTTGCGGTAACACCGGACGAACGATCGAAATTTTTACTCTGATAATTCAATGACTTAAAAATTCTGGTGCGGACAAACTTCGGTGGTCGTTACAAGTGTAGCGGATACCAAAGATTGTCCGCTGTGAACGTATGTGTGTCCGCAAATCCAAGGACAGTTTGTCCGCAAAGCAAAAACGCCCCGGAATCCGGGGCGTTTTCAACTTGAACCGCTCAAGGATGTGATCGTTCAGCGCTGCTCGGCCTCCAGCGCGGCGTCATAGAGATTGATCCGTTGCCAGAAGCCTGTTTCCGAGTTTTGGGAATCCAAAGGATATCCGGAGGCAAGCTCCGTGCTGCGGAGAATCACCCTACGCTCGGCCACCGGCAAGTCGGGACGGAGTGTTTCGAGCAGGACCTCGACGCCATCCGGCACCAGCATCGCCGCGTCCTTTGTTCCGATCTGGGGCAAATCATAGGTCAAGGTGAAGCGATAAAAGATGCGCTGAGCTGGGGCTCCCCAGGGATCCGATTTGGCGTCACTCGGCTTCGCGCACGCCGCGAGCTTCTCGCCGCATTCCTTCTCGAGCGCTCCGCGTAGCTCGTCACGCGCTTCGACGAACAACGCATGATATTTTGGATCATTAAGGTAATGCGCCACATTGCGTTCGGCGATCATCCGGCTGCCGATCACGTCGAGAGGATAATGGACGCCCAATACGATGCGGGAATAGCCATAACCGGCAGCGCGGGCGATCAGCGGCAGAAAACGCTCCGGGAGCATTTCGGCGAGAAGCAGACCGTCAGTGTAACCGGTATTGGTGTGGCCGCTCGGGAAGGCTCCGCCGGTCGCGCCATAAGGAGCGCCATCCTTGGCGACATAGGCGTCCTTGACCAGAACGATGGAATTGCCGTCGATCAGGAACGGCCGTGGATAGTTGAAATAGCTCTTGGCGGCGCCGGTGCTCACCTCCGTCGCCTTGATCAGGGCAGCGGCCTTTTTAATTTCACCCTTTTCATAAGCCCGGAGAAACGCGTCACCCAGTCTCGCCCCCAAGGCTTCCGCCGGGAAGAATAGAAATGGAACTTCATCGGCGTCGAAAAGGGCATGCTCTTGCTGAGCCGCGATGGCGTCATGATTGATCTCAGTGGCGATGATGTCATTTTGATCCAAGATCCAGCGCGGCAAGGTGATGAACGGCGATAGGATCTTGATGCCGTCGGCTTGAGCGGCCTTGGTTGCGAAATCATAGCCGCTCGCCTTGAGCCATTCGAGGTCGGCTAATGCGGAACTCTGCCGCGCTTTATCGATGACCTGCTGCGATAATGTCTCGCCCTTGGTCTGAAGCGCACGGACGAAATCTCCGTGCTCACGTTTCAAGAGCGCGTTATAGGTGGGATCTGTATCAGCCGCTGTAACAGAATCCGCAATTGCGCCGGCGGCGATCAGCGTTGTCGCCTGCTCCTGTGCCGGTGATATTGAGACCAGAATGATACTGAAAAGCAGCGCGACGCTGCTTGCTTTTGCTAATTGCATGGACGTCTCCAACCAATCCTCGAAACCGGCTCGCACAGTTCCCAGGGCAAGTTAGACGTACAGTTTGACAGTTATATTTGCAGGAACTTGGCCACGGCTCTGGATGTGTCGCACCCGCGCCCTGCAAAACACGCGATTGGGATTGCGATAGCAACTCGAATGAGGCTCAAAAGGAATTGTTCCGGCTTATGTTCCACCTTAACCTCGATAGTTCGCACTCGGCGCGGGAAGGGCCGTCTTAAATGTGAATTCGTATTTATTTGATAAAAACGGCACGAGGCCGATATCTGCAAAATCTTTGATAGCCGTGTTGGTTGAAGGAGGGAAGCTTCGCGAAGGGTCTCGCAGAATACGAATTCTCGCTGCAGCGGAACGTGGACGACACAAAGAGCATTACAAGGTAATCGCCGAAAAGAGGTCAGGATGCGCATGAACAAGTCAGCTTTCGGAATTGCCGTGTCAGCGCTCTCGATCGGCCTCGGTGCGACGGCATATGCTCGGGACATGGCGAGCGACCATTATCATGCTAGGCATTTGACGGGTTTCTCTCGGGCAAGTGGCGTGCGCGGGTATTACGCCGAGCCCGCCGCCAGCTACGCTCAACCCTGGTGGTTCGGTCGCACAGGCGCAACCGACGTGGGCTATTGGGGCGGCAGTTCAGGCGGGATTCCCGGCACGGGCGCCGCCGCACACGGCGACTATGGTGAACAGCATCAGCCTGGCATTCTTCCGCAAGATCGCCCCTACCCGCTCTGGAGCCTTTCCGGCAATCCATATCGCTAGCCCGTATCTTTATAATCCCTTGGAAACCATGAGCTTTATCGTGCTCGTCGGCTGTAACGACGAAGTACGTCGCTACTTCGTTCTTTCGTGGAGACCGATATGCGCCGATGGAGATTTCGCACGTTGAACGAGATCGATCCACAGGCTTGGCTCGCCGACCGCCTAGCGCGCAGGCCAAACCACCGGAAGCAGACCACTCAATTATTGTCATGAGCTTGGATAAAGAGTCCGCCAATCTGCACAAGCCGCGGCTAACTAACGAATGCGTTCGTTAATCTTGCTTTGCCAAAGCTTTTCCTTTTGATTGGGATCAGAAGGGAAAGCTTTATGGTAAGGGAGGATTTTGCGCTCGCCCCTACGAGCAAGGCCTCGATCGTCGCGACGATCGGCCTGCATGGTAGCGCATCGACCTGGGTTTACAATATCGTCCGCGAGCTTTTGCTCGCAACCCACGGCGTCGATGCCGCCAAGGCCTGTTACGCCGATCGGGTCGAGGATTTGCCGAGTGATTTCGGCCCAGAGACGCCGGTTGTGATCAAATCGCATCATGGCAGTCCGGAATTTGACGCTTTTTTGCGGGCACATGAAGCCACGAAGATCCTTAGTCTGCGCGATCCGCGTGACGCCGCTCTGTCCATGGCGCAAAGATTTCGTACGCCCCTGCAACATACGGTGCACTGGTTGCTGCGCGACTGCCGCCGCATGGCAGGCGTGTTGAACGACGCCGATCTCGTGCTGAAATATGAAGATCGGTTTTTTGATCAGCGCGCAGCGGTGGACAAGATCGCCTTGTGCCTCGGCGTGACCGTCGATGCCGCTAAAACATCCAAACTCTTCGATGAATATCGCACTGAAGCGGTGCGCGCCTTCGCCGCATGCGTTTCCGACCTCTCCCCGGAACGCATCGACGAGACCAACGCATCGAAATATGATCGTATCACCCATATTCACAATATCCACGTCGGCGACGCGCAAAGCGGCAAATGGCGCCGCCTGCCGCGCAAAACCCGGGACGATATGACCAAGGTTTTTTCGCCCTATCTGCGTCAGTTTGGGTATACGTTGTGATGGACCTGTGAATCGGCGCTGGATCCAACGGGAGCTGACACCCGTTCATCGAGGAATGGGTTGGTATTACGGGATAACGCGTCACAAAGGGGCATTCGTCGTCGCAGCGCGGTCCCCTCCGTTCCTTGAGATCAGCGCGGCAGCGCCATACCTCGACTTAAAATCCTAGATCACAGCTACACCGAAATAGACCATGTGGAATTGCCTGAAGAAGGCATGGTTTTAGATATCATGGCGTTGACAGACGACGAGTGCCGATCTTTGCACGCCAGACAAACATCCCGGCTTTGATATAATCCTCGTGAGTTGATAAAACCTATCGTGAAGAAGACGAAAAAGATGACGGAGATTCTGCGAGAAAAACATGCTTTGCGGCGGCAAGAGCGGCGTAACGCCGCCGAGCGCCTACATAAACGCCCTAACTTGGAGCGCCGCCGTTGCTTCTAACGGTCCTAGCTCCGCCTTCGCGATTTGCCGCTTGGGCGCTTTCTGCGATCCGATCGCTTGCCGAAGCCGCGCTCGGCGAGCTGGATTACATTCGCGTCACGACGATGGATCAATTTCGTCTGGACTGGCATCAGCGGAAAACAAAAAATGTGATGCTGTTCGCGGATTTCCCCGATGTCGATCTTGCGCGCGTTCTTGCCAAGAATAAAGGGCCGACGATCTTTCTGCACGAAGACCCCGTCGCCGTCGCGATCCATTGCATAGCCTTCTCGGCCCAGACGCCGATATCAGCTGCCAGAATGGTATCGGCCAGCTTCTCGACGTTGCATGACATCGCGCTCGCCTGTCCCAGCCTGATCATTTTGTCCCGGGATCAACCCCCCGACGCACTACTTCGCAGAGCCGCCGAGTTCTTCTCTCTGCCCGTTGATGACGAGCAAATTGCCGGAATTCTGGCAAACGTGCCGTTTCCGGCGGAGATTCCGGCAAGGCCTTCAGCTACGAGCGCAGCGAACGCTTTTACGGTGCTACCGCTCTCCGATGATCTCGTCTGCTCATTGGCCCCCTTCGCCTCGATTTATGACGGCAGTGCGGTCAAATCATTCATCTGGCCGCGATCTTTGTTCCTAGGCGTCGACCAACTCGGCGCGCCAACGGATATTTCGCTTGCTGACGAAATCAAGCTCACAGGCCCGGCACGCATCCTCTTCTACGGACCCTATTTTCATCTGCCGACCGGCGAGTGGATTCTTGCGGCGCAATTCCGTGTTTTCGAGAATTCTTCTGGCAACCAACTCAATATCGAGGTCATGGCCGGCCTCAACGTCGTCGTCCAAAGAAGGACTAGGCTGCCCGCACGAGGCTCGTATGAATTCAAACTTTCTTTCGCGGTCACCGAACCGCGCGATCCAATCCAGCTTCGGATCGCGATCATGGAAGGTGCAATCGAGGGGATATTGATCCTGGATCAAGTGACGATATCCAGACCGGAACCTGTCGCCGCCGATCTCAGTCCGGCCGTTTCAATACCACCCCTGCTCGATAAGGCAACTGCGAGAGCTCTTCAAACGACAGCGCCTTGAGGCTACCGTCTGGTTCGATATCAAACGGCATCAACCCCATCGATTCCAAACTTGAAAGATAGCTCGAAACTTCGAAGCCCGCTGCGATAAGCTGACCTGGCGACCACTCGACCACAATTCTAATCTGGGGGTTAGCCGCAATAGTCTTCTCGGCGCCTTCGAAAACGAGCGGCTCCGCACCTTCGACATCGATCTTCATAAAATCGACGCGGCCGCCCAGCCTCGGCAAAAGATCATCGATTGGAATACATTTTACTGTGAAGGGCTCGCTTGGCGCCTCGCCCATACTCTCGATGAATTCAGCGGGAAGCTTCGCTATGCTGGTATTGGCAGACCGCGTGTTGCGCCGGTGTAATGTCAGTTCAAAGTCGTGCTTTCCGGCAGCCGCATGAATGACTTCGGCATGACCGAATCCGTTGATAAAAATATTGTCGCGAGCAAGCTCGAAAACATGAGCGTCGGGCTCAATACCTATGACGCGACCCTGGGGGCAAAAACGCGCCATCAGGCCGGTGAAATAACCAAAGTTGGCACCGACATCTATGCAATGGCTGCCCGGCTTAAGAGCCGAAACGAAAAAATTCGTCAGTTCCGTCTCATAACCTCCCGCAACAATAAACCAGGGGCTTAGAAGTCGATCATCGGCTTCCACGAGATAGGCAATCTGACGATCGGCAACGACTGTCTTCGTGAGGACCCGATTGCCACCGACATAGGTTGCCCGGGCACCATGGCTGAATATTTCTAAACGATCGAGTTTCAGTTCGACTGCCGCGAGCCTCGCCCGGACTTCGTCGAGGGCAGCCAGACGCGCCGCGATCTCGTCGAGCTTTCTGCCGAGAAAGCTATTTTTGAGGAGATTATTCAGAAAACTCATTTGACCTGACGGCGGACCGACCAATGGTTTATTAGACATTAGAGCTGAAGACAGACCTTGATAAACAGCGACCAGCAGCTTACTAAGGACGCCATTTCCTTCTCAGTTAGCTTCCGCCGCCCGGTTAACAACATCAACCGGCATGACGACTAAAGCGTCTCATAAATTTTAATTGCCAAGTCAATATCATCAAAGACGCGCCCGCGTCCCGATTTCAGAATGAGGGCTTTAGAGCAAAAGCGTCTGATCGTCTCCAGATCGTGACTAATTAGAATCATGGAACGATGTAGCCTTTGAACAAAGAGAGCATCGTAACATCTGCGATGGAATCGCTGATCGCCAACAGCGAGCACCTCGTCGATGAGAAAGCATTCAAAATCTACCGCCAAAGTCAAAGCAAAGGCGAGTCGCATCCTCATTCCGGAAGAATAATTTCTAACAGGCAGCGACAGGCTTCTTCCGAGTTCGGCAAAATCATCCACAAACGCGATCATATCGTTCACGTCACAGCGATAGAGTCGCGCGATAAAGCGAACATTATCGAGCCCGCTCATGTTGCCTTCAACGCCGCCAGCGAAAGCGAGGGGCCAAGACGTGAAAAGACCCCTATGCAGACGGCCCGAAGTTGGAGGTTCGACACCACCGATGATTTTCATCAGGGTCGATTTGCCCGCCCCATTCTTGCCGAGGATTGCGATCTTCTCTCCGGAGCCGATGCCAAAGCTAATTCCATCGAGAACGCGGCGTACGCCTATGGGCGTCTCATATTCTTTCACCACGTTTTCTACGATAAAGCGTCGCGCACCAGATTTGCTTGACGGATTTGGCCGCTGTTCCTCGCCGTGCTGCACCGCGGATGGTAGTGACAAGTCTTGCGCGACCAAGTGGCCCGCGCCTTGACGGTGGCCTAAAGACACACCGTTCGTCCTTACGGTCACGACGCCGAGTGCTCCGTTGCGCTACGCCGCAGCGAGCGTTGCACGGACCAAATCCCAACCGAAACGGCGACAATTCCCAGAAACCACAAAGACCGCTCGCGTCGTTCCGGCGTATCTGGAAGGTTTGGCTCGCTGATTGTCTCCAAATAAAGATGTTGCTGCTCCGCTCCCTGGTCCGCGTTGTTGAGATTGCTCTGAGCGGCCTCCAGAGACTTTGCAGCAAGATCCCGTTCAAGCACCAAACTCTCGAACTTAGCCAGATTTGCCGCCGTGGCTCCCGACCCGGCGCCGATTCGATTTCGCAATTGGTCGATTTCGTCTCGATAGGATTTTATTTTGAGCTTCAAATCTATTGCACCGGGGCTCGAAGGCATCATCGCGGTCTGTTGCTGGAACTGAGCCTCAAGTTTAGCGACCTGCGTCTCAAGTTGCCCAATCGTCTCTATTGCGACCAGCGACTCTTTAGAAGGATCTATGGATCCACTGGCATTTCGAAACTGCGTCAGACGCGCCTCGACATTGGCGACTTTTTGACGCTCCTCATCAACGAAAAGATTCGCATACCGTACGGCATCCTGCTGCGCCCGAACGTTCAATCGATTGATGAATTGCTCGGCATGCCGAAGTATCGCGGAAAGCAACGTGCGCGCATCCTGTGGTCGATAGGCATCGGCACGAACTGTCGTAATAGCCGTTCCTTCGTTAAGGTCGACGTGAGTCCAATTCTGGTAGTGCCGATAGAGCCGATCGAAATCGTTCCGTGTATAGAAATTAGGGAAGCGCGTAATTATGTCGCTCTCCGGCCGATTGAAGATTTCCAGGAGATGATCATCCCTAACGAGTTGACGGACCATATCACGCGTATCGAGAAATTCATCGACGACATAGGTCTCGTCGCTCGATCGAGACATGCCTTGGCTCTGAACCAGTGATTCGAGACCTTGTAGATTGCCGCCATTAGTCCGCACAACGAACTTGGCCTCCGAGACATAATAGTTTGCAGCGACGATAAAAAAATAGAAGAACGCCACCGCTGCGGGAAGTCCAACAAAGAATAGAATATCGTGGAGGCCACGCAGGAAGGCTGGTTTTCGCGGCTTGTGTGGCCCCTCGAAAAATTCGACAAGCGCGCCACGAGACTCGAGCGGGGTAAGCTCGATTTCCTCGATCAAGGGCGGGGAAAACTGGGACGCCTGCGACAAATCAGAGCCTATACGATGCTGCAGTAAGATCGGAAATCACTGTTCGTGCTCCCTGACGCCGACAGATAGAATCCAAAGCACGCTGAACACCGAGAAGGTAAGGACGAATACGGTCGCTATCGCCCGCAACCGCTCCGGTTCCGTCGACTCGTCGGGACTGTTCGGCGTCGAAACCTCTTCGATATAAAGCTCTTGTCTTCTTGCTTCCTGCCTTGCGAGCTCAAGCGAGTCGATAGCCGCCGCAAGGCTCTTATCGGCAAGGCCGCGAGTAAGAGTGAGACTCTCATAATCGGAGACGTTCTTACCAAGCGCTTCACCGCCGCCTCTTACTCTCTCGCGCTCCGCCGCGATCCGGTCGCGTAAAGCGTCAACTCTGGCCGTGAGGACGGATTCCTCAGGCGCCGCTGGAGAAACCAAAGAGTCCTCGCGAATCTGTGCGAGGGTTTGCGTCAGGTCGCCCCAAAGTTGGGCAGTCGTCCATAGCTCCGAATCCGACTTGCGCGTCGGATCAATGAGGAGCGTGCGATTTCGGAATTCCGTCAGTGCTGCTTGCGCCGCAATCACCTTCGTCTCGGCGTCGTCGACATCCTTTTGCGTTTCGGCGATCGTGTCCCGCTGCGCCCGTAAATTCATGCGATTGGCAACATCTTCGGCAAGCGAAATGAGTTCTCTGTCGACTCGAACAGAATCTTCAGGCCGAAAGGTCGCAACGCGCAGGGTCGATATGCCTTTGGAGCTATCCTCAACCAAAGTCACCCGCTGCAGATAAAATCTGTAGAGCGATTCAAAATCGTCACGTTCCCACAATCGCGGGAATTTTGCGAAATAATCTCCTTCGGGCCGTGCGAAAATCTCGCGCAACGGAACGCGAGCCAAGAGAGCTTTGACAGCGTCTCGCGACAGAATATAGGTACCAACGATATTCGTGTCGTCCACCGCACGCGAGATCCCAAAAACATTGAAAAAAGCATCAAGCCCGGAGACTCGTGAACTCGACACGCCGCGAACGATAAATTTCGCCTCCGAAACATACTGGGGCGACGCAAGCACGAGGTAATAAAAGCTTGCGCAGACATTGGGAATTAACACGACGAAGAGAAACGCGGCGCGGACAAAAAAGTCCCGTCTCCGCGCCTTCGCGACAGCCGGAGCAAGCGCCCCTAGGCCGCCCGAGTTCCATCGCCCCCAGGTCCGTCCAGAGAATGTTTGAAAGCTTTGCCAAGCCACAGCGGTTTACTCAATAAGCAATGTATATAGCGAAAACGATAAGCGCATTTTTGAAGTCACATTTCCTTCATACTTGCCTGCAGCTTAATCTTTCCCGTCGCATAAGCTTATATTTATATTTGCCTTAACTAGCAATTAGCTTAGCCTGTTTGTCTTGGTTCCGGATGTTCCATGCTTCGGCCGTTTTGGGCCGCGGCAGTTCTGAGGAGACCGGTGAGCGATCCGGTCGGAGCGTCGGTGCAGGATGCACTTTCACGCAAGTGCGATCAATGGAAGCGGGGTCAGCGCCGGCATTGATGCCCTTTCCCGCTCAATTGGCATGAGGTCACAGTGAAGCCGCGTGTGCCACGAATATTCGAGTTCGCCCGCTGTTCGCGGTCGAAATTCCAATGCTACGGCCCGCAATGTGCTTTCAAGTTTTGACCGGAGTGCGCGCGGGCATTAACGTCGCGCGATCTCTCCTTTCAGCGTCGCAGCCGCAATGGCACCTGTAAAAAAAGGCCGCTTTCCATTCGGACGGCGCGTCAAAGAACTCTTTTGGCTAATCAGTGCCCCGCCCAGGTCGAGGCTGGATGTCAGTCCCGCGAGCACGCAACTGCGCGATGTGCACAATCTTGCACTTAACATCAAATTCTTTGGCTATGAGCTTGCCAAGCAAGTTGCAGAGGCGATACCGCCGCGCACCAACTTACAGCCGATTCATAAGGACCTTCCCTCCAAACCATCGACCCAAACCGATTTGGAGAGTGAATGGGCCGCGTATTGGTTTCAGGAGCTTAGGATCCCGGTAATATTCCATCGTAAATTGTGGGAGTTCGCCTACGTTCTACAGGCACTTCACGATACCGATATGCTGCGCGCCGGACGACACGGGCTCGGCTTTGGCTGCGGGGCCGAACCGATCGCCAGTTATCTTGCCGCCCGCAATGTGGATGTCATCGCAACAGATTTGCCGCCGCAAAGCAGAGTGGCGCGCGGCTGGCTTGAGAGCGGGCAGCATGCCTCCACGCTCGATTCAATGTTCCAGCCCCACTTGCTAAACCGCGAGACCTTTGAAGCAAGGGTAAGCCTGCGCTTCGTCGATATGAATGACATGCCAGACGATCTACGCAATTTCGACTTCTGTTGGTCAATTTGCGCTTTGGAACATTTGGGATCAATCGAAAAAGGCCTTGATTTTATCGTCGGGTCAATCGAGACGCTGCGGCCAGGCGGCGTCGCCGTTCACACGACCGAGTTCAATTTTCTTGACGATGAACGCACTCTGGACAATTGGCCGACCGTCCTCTTCCAACGCCGCCATTTCGAGGCTTTAGCAGCAAGATTGCACGCTCTCGGTCATAAGATTGCGCCATTGGATTTCAATGTTGGAACGAAACCACTCGATCGTTTCATCGATCTGCCGCCTTTTGCCCATGATTGGCCAGACCGTCTACGTGAATGGGCCGGCGAGCCGGCCCATCTCAAATTAAGTATAGATGGCTTTGCCTCGACCTGTTTCGGGTTCGTCATAACCAAATCGTCTTGATATGGCCGGCCCTTTTCGGGTCATCTCAAGGATGGGCGCAACCTGACGGGCATCCAAATGCGGGATCATCAAATGTGATCACAGGGACCAGCGACGTCGTGCGAATGAAATCGGCAACGCCTCGGCTTTTTGGTATTCAGTGAGCACCGAGCACAATTTCAAATTGATCGACTTCGACGAAGGGCCATGAATAATGACAAATAATTTCCGCTCTCAGCTCGGTGTCATCCATGCGCTTCTGGTTCGCGATGCGTTGAAAAGATATGGGCACGAAAACCTGGGCTTCTTCTGGGTCGTCGCCGAACCGCTGGCCTTCACGATCGCCATTATGATCCTCTGGAACCTCCAAAGCCACGAGCACAGCAATTTGTCGATCACAGCCTTTGCGCTCAGTGCCTATTCCATGTTGACGATGTTCCGGCATCTGAGCCAGGGCTTTGTTCACGTCTTGCACCACAACATGAATGTATTGTTTCACAGTACCGTCAAGGCCTTTGACTTGTTCATGGCGCACGGCGTGCTTGAGACGATCTCATGCCTCTCGACCTTTTTCATCGCCTATGTTCCGTTGGCGCTCCTTGGCATAATCGACCCTATACGCGATCCCCTGCTCGTTTTTGGCGCATGGTTTCTTACGGCATGGTTTAGCTTCGCATTCGGCATCACGGCAGCGGGCCTTACCGCTCTCAACGATGTTGTCGAACGGCTTTTCCCAGCGTTCATGTATGTCACGCTTCCTCTCACGGGTGCGTTTACGATGCAGGACTGGCTGCCGCCGAGAGCGCGCGAAATCCTTCAATACTCGCCGCTCGTCAATTTGATGGAAATGTTTCGCTGCGGGCTCTTCAGCGAAGATGTCATGACCTATTGGAACCTGCCTTACGTCCTCTGCTGGTGTCTCGGGCTCACGGTGATCGGTCTTTTGCTGATCGAAAAAGCCCGTAATTCAATCGAAATGAGCTGATCACTTCGTCAGCTATTTCGATCGTCGGATACCGCTCGCGCGCTGTATCAATTCGCAAAACCGATATTGTAAGCTCGCCTCTTCAGAAGAGCCCGAGGACGCGTTCTCGACCTGGACGCTGTCGTCTTTGGTCGTGCGTCCATCAAGCGCTTTCCACTGGTCCGGCTTCTCCCATTGCGTTCCTGGCATTCGGCGAACGTTAAAGTGTCTCTATCCAAAAAGAAACGGGGGGAATGTTGCCGTGGTTATTGTAGTAAAGCGGAACCGGCGCAGGGCATTTTGATAAAACGGCATTGGCTAGCTCTCGAAAAGTTGGCCGAGTGGCGACATAGTAATTAGGCAAAACAATTTTGAATGGAAGCGACGGGCATAATAGCATAGCCGCCAGGACATATTGCTCAGAGTAAAGTCGATACTTCCAAACAGGCGGATAGTCATCGGGCAGGCATATATCGTGTATGTGAACTAACACGCCAGGCTTGAGCCGTGGCAGTATTTCAAGAAAGAAGACGGTTACATCAGAGTTTTCGAACGCACGGTGGGAGCCATCAAAGAAAAGAATATCCCCGCCATGCAATTGGTCAAAGAGGGTTACGTCGCAGGTTTCTAAGGAAGACCGAACCGTTTCGTCGCAGATGGCGTCGATTTCTGCGCGCGGATACGGATCGACAGAAACCAGCCGCGTGGCTAGTCCAAGAGAGCTTATTGCGTATCGCGCGAAACGCGTTGAGAACCCTGACCCAATCTCAACGTAGAGTTTGGGCTTTCGAAGGGAAATAAATCCAACTAACGACGCTGCGTCCAAGGTAGAAAACCAGTGATTATTCCAATTTGGCAGCTCAGGCCTGGCCACGTCCACATCGATCGGGACACCGTTCAGAAGATCACCACATGACGCAAGCTCTTCCAGGGTATTCCGGTACGTCTCGTCGAATTTTTGCATCGCTTTAAGCAAGCGCTCATTCTCGGGCAATCCGTGCCCCCATCTCGGAGTCGGCTCAATCGGATAATAATCCTCTACCGTGCTACTCCAAGCGAATGACATCGATTGATCTCCTGGGGTGTACTTGAGTGTCCCATGCCGCGTGGCGCAACGCTACCGGATGACGCGCGGACCTTTTGCGAAAACGATGCCCGAAGGTTTAAGCTGCCGGCTTGGTGATGCGACACTTATTAGACCCGCTGGGCGAACATTCAAATGGATAGAGGCCGAGCGGTTCGAAGAAGTCGTCAAAAGCCCGGCGCACCTCCACCCAACCGCCTTCTTTCTGATAATCGTCACCAATGAGAATTCCACCCGGCCGTAAAATTGACCACCACATCTCCAAATCATTGCTAACCGCTCTGTAATCGTGCCCCGCATCGATGTGAACACAATCAGGCACAATTCCATGGCGCCGGATAACCTCGAATGCGTTAATCGAATCCAGAGGAAGAGGAACAACATAATCCGTCAGCTTGTTCGCGCAGATATTTTGCATAAACGTCCGCATCAGCTGAGACTGACCATTGACAAAGTTTAAGTTGTCGAACCATTCCCTGATCGTCCAATGGTCCCAGGATCCAAGCCAAGTATCAACGGATATGACGCAACCATCTATCTCGGAGGCCCGTAGAGCCTTTGCAAGGCTTATCGTCGAGCCGCCCTTCCAGACGCCCACTTCGACAATAATGTTTGGCCGAAGGGTTTTCACGGCTTCGTCGAGATAGTGATGTTGGCTTCCCCATCCCTGGGGATCGTCCGCATATAGCCCCACCGGAAATCCCTGATAGGGATCTACCCCATGCCAGATCTTCTCAATAAGACTCTTTCCGATGGTGGGCTTCGCCGGAGAGCTTAGCACTTCGTCGACTGTAATTGACATCATTGCGCCCCGTTCCTCTTCTGCAGCTTCAACGTGCGGTCATAAAATGACCGCAAGACACCTTGCGATTGTTCTCGAACCTCAACGCTAACGAGCGAACCGGAGACTCTGGTATGTTTAGACTCGACGATTGTCCTAAGTAGAGTGGAGGTCATGCGGCCATGAACGAAATTCGTCGTATCCTGACGCCAAGCGGTCGCGCGTCTTCGTTACCGCTTATCATCGAAGCTGGGCTACGTGCCTCCGGCAGGCTTATCCTCAAAGTGATCGAACTGGCCTCTGAGTGAAACCGGGTCGGAACGTTGACCGTAACCACTCGCGGGTCGAAATCCTTAATTTCAACCGTGGCCAGTGTCTCCGCTCCGAGCCAAAAAAACATCCGTTGGACGGGAACCGTTTCACCGAGATTCGCCCCTACGATACTTAACCGTAAATTGATTCCATTCGTTCTTGGAGGAACCGGAATGTCGATCACCACCTCGGGCCCAATCGTCCAAGAAAAGTTGGCGTCCGGCCCTGAGAAGCCGGATTTAACGCAGTCAACCCGATGCAGTTCATCGTAGCTCAACACCAAGTATGGAGGAGCTCGCTCGGGGTCAACTTCAGGGCCAATCTCTGACAAGGAAATTTTAGATTGTGTCAAAGGAAAGCTCAGCCCATCGCCAAGGCGAGCTGAGAGACCTAACAGACCGGCACCAAGCCAACTCGCAAATCGCGCAGGGAGATTAAATTCGCCGGATATTATTGGCGTCCACGCAACGGAACGCTGAAGGCTTAAGTCTGGTTCAGATCGTCCCGGCCGCGAAGATTCAATTATCAAAGGCCGCTCGCCGTCAAATTTTCTCAACGCGAGCGCAAATTGCACTGTGTTTTTAAGTATGTCGAAATTAGCTTGAGAGATCGAAGGAGGTTTCGTGACCTTTTGCGCCGGAGGCGTGAATGGCCGGCATTCAGTCATCAAATCGTAGAGCTTTGTGTAGAGGCCACTATCCTCGTCATTCGAAGCGGCATCAGAAATGCTCGCATCGTTTTCGGGATAGGAAATGCTTCCCACCCAATGCATTTCGCAATGCTTTACGGTCGCAAAAATTGATAAGGAAACCACTTCATAAGCCAGACCCGCAAAGATGTGTCTGAGATCCAAATGGTATGCGCCCCGCAGGCTGGCGACCAAATCGCCATCCTTGTCGGGAGGACTTTTCTCTGCGAAGGCATCGATCCTCACTCGCCGAGTCAATTTCTCGCCGGTGGATGTTTGTGCGACTAATTGAAAGCCAATTTCGTTGTCGGGTTCACTGAAGCTGAGTCCTTGAGGGAAATTCAGCAACGAAGTGACCTTGATGGTTCGGCCCGGGGTTTCAACAGTAGGCGCGTTCCAAATTCTGACACCGGATAAATGATCAATCGATATTTGAAAAAACTGGTCCCTCATTTTAACGCGGGGCAGTTGCGACGCGTCACTTGTGAATCCGTCGTGATTTTGTTCACCAACGAATTGCCAGATTTTATCGCGGTCGCCGACTCGCATTTTGCGCCCGAAGATCAGATCACTGCTGTCGTCGGCAAAATGCTTCTGTACAAGATCGAAGCCGACCGCACCTGGCTCGCCCTCCCACAGCCGGAGGTTTGTTTCGGCAACCTCCTGTTCTTGCCCCTTAAGCAAATGCAGAAGGACGGTTTGGAAGAAACTCTCGTCGGGGGACAAGGTGGATGAAAACAGATTGACTGCGTCGAAGTAAATATCGGATGCAAAAAGCGCCCTTACATGGTCACGGCCGAGTGTGAACCATGAGCGGTGACCACGCAAATTGACCTTCCCAAAGAAGCGCCTTCGGGCGAGCGCTTCCTCCAGATTGAGTGGTCGAATTGCAAGTCCCCTCGTACTTGGGATTTCCGCCGAGCCAAGACCCTGCCGCGTCCCCCATCCGAAGAGCGGCATAGCAGTTAGCGACGTGGCTTTTGGATTACTCACAAGCCAATCGTTGGTGCAATCGACGATGCACGGCCCGCGCTCCTGCATAACCAATTGCCACCCGTCTGCCTGACGCAAGGTTTCCAATTGGACACGCGGCGCCAGCGGGAATGTGACGGCACCGGCAGAATTCTTTAGTGAGACCATGGAATGGACGCCACGATCACGAAAGCCTTTGAAAATTGCCTCAATCCTGTCGGACGATTTCAACGGCACACAGACTTCGCTGAGATTAACGTACCAGTCACAGTCGGTACTCTCGATAAAGAACCGCATGCCGTTCGCGGTGGCGGCAATCTGACTGAATGCTGCCCAAACGACTCGGTGCAATTGTGAGATTGAAACGTTTACTATGCCACGGAAATGCCGCGCGAGGTCATCGATAATATCTCGATCCTCTGAATCTACTGTTATGTAATAAAAATCTGAGTCTCGATAAATTGCTTTTATTAGATTTTTGACGTTATCAAACTCGTGATAACAGACGATGTGATAGAAAATCATATTGGCCGCTCACCTTGCGAACTGTAACTAATTTCTCTGGTTTTTGCAGCCGCTTTATCCGAAGCAATCGAGTAAGCCGGTTTAGCACGCAAAATCACCGGCACTCGCGACCAGGCTTTAGAACTCACCCATTTCGCTCATAGCACTTTCTTACCTTGAACATCATTCTCCGGATCGCTCGCCCGAACGAAGCGATCGTTCGATTGTTGGCGCGAGAGACCAGAACGAATCTCGGCCGACGTCATCCAGGAGGGTGGGATCGCGTTGATATCAACCGGCGCGCCGGTTCGAAATCTCTACCCCGCCAGATGGCTGCAATCCGATGTCGGGGTCGGGCATCTCCCCAGCTGCCGCGGAAGTGTTAGCCGCTTCAACATCTCCCGCGTCCGTTTGCGCCAAGATTGCGTCCTGCGCTGCCTTGGACGCCTCCCTTTCGGTCTCCTTGGTCCATGCACCGGACGTGAGAATGCCGCCGGCAAGCGCTTCGGCGAAATTGAGCCGAGCCTTGATATCGGCAGCCGCGCACGCATAGAAGCCCCGCAGACCGAGGCCGACTGTGCGGCTATCGCCTCCATCGGTGATCGAGCCCAGGTTCTGGATGCGGTCCGAGCTTACTGTCATCGACACAACGCCGTCGCCTTCCGGGACGAAAGTCGCAGGAAGCCACTTGGTTTCTGCGGCGGCGATACGAACGTCGAAATACTCGCGGCCATTGATCGTGACACTGGCATAAGTTGGCGCACCGGGGACACCGCTGATGCCGATATGAACCCTGACTGGCGTGCCCGTGGGAAACCGGCCCCGGATTTCGACCGCAGCGCTTTTTGCCCAGACGCCCCAGTCTTCGGGTGTGTGCCATTCCGTCCCGGCGCGCAGAGCCTCACCCGAGACCAGCCCGGGCCGCAACCGGCGCGTGGTGTTACGGCCGAACGAGTAGAAGCTGCCTAGTTCGATATGGGCGATTCCAGTCTTGTCATCAGCGGGGTCGCTCCCAGCGAAGCGTTGCACGATTGCGGCACTGATTTGGTCTCCCACCTCGCGCCACGATCTTGGCCTGAACTCGGAAGTGATCTTGCGTTCCAGGCCAAGGCGCTGGTCCGCGTTCGTGATCAAATCCCGCAATGCCTCGACGAGCGCCGGCTGCGAGCCAGCCTCGAAATAGACCGCAAAGGGACCACCAGCCTCGGGTAAGGACGAACTGTCGGAGAGCACCGGAACCTTGCCATGGCAAAGCGACTCTGTAACTGGAAGGCCCCAGCCCTCATAATGGCTCGGGAACAGCGTAAAGAGGCAGCCTTCATAGCAGGCTGCAAGTTCGGCATCGGACAAGCCATGCAAAAACAGGACGTGACGAGCAAGTTCCTCGTCGGCGGCGACGCGCTGAAACACGTCGTCATTCATCCAGCCGCGTCCGCCGACGCAGACTAGTTTCGGCAGCCGCGCCCCGAGTTCGGATAGTAGTCCGGCCCAGGCATTGATCGCGGCCAGATGATTTTTGCGCGGCTCGATTGTCGAAACAAAGAGAGCGAAGGGCTGCCCGTACAAGCCTCTGGCCCGCAGCAGGTCCTGAGTGATTTCCCGGGTATCGGCAGGCCTGCTGAATTTAGCATCGAGCGGGATGACGACGACGTCGTCCTCGCGCAATGAATGCCCAAGTCTGGCGGCCGCAGCGATGAGATCCGCCCGCGTCGAATTGGAATTGGTTAGAAATAAATCGGCATGATCAAAAATGGCCAGGAGCCAGCCGATGTAATCTCGTGTCAGTTCCCCGACCACGAATTGCGGCGCCACGATGGGTATGAGATCGTGGACGAATGGGATGAAGCGGATGTGATGATCTCGCTTCGCATTCCGGATTTTCAGCAAGTGATCGACTTGCCAAGACGTGCCAAGGCTGATGAGACAGGCACCCAACGGGAATTGATACTTACGATCAGACGCGAGCGCTATTTCCAGCTGCGACGTGGCGAGACGCCATTCTGGTGCGCCGCTGTCGCTGCCGGAAGTCGCAAGGTTGATGAGCGCAAGGAAAAGCCGGGTCGGAATATGGGCCCAGCGTTCGTGAAACGCCGTGCAGATTTCGACCCGGCCTTGTTCGCGATAGGCGATGGCACGGATGATCTCCAACTGCACGCGCTGGATTCCCGTCGGGATCCGGCTATGTCGAAAATGATGGACGAGATCAGAGGCATCGAAAACCAGCGCCAGGCCAGAATCAGGAATCTCCGCCGAAATGGATTCAGTTTTGGGCGGCAAGGCACGTAAGAGCGAGATAGAACGATCCAGGACCGCGACATCTTCCGGCTTTAAATCTGTTTTCCGCAGCCTCTCGAATACGGCAGCGACAGCTTCCGCATCGAAGGACGCCCCAGAATCGGGCTTGATGGTTTCGGGGCCGAGGTTTGCGAGGCGATCCATCACCGATTCCAGCCGATGGGCGGGCACCGATATGCCGCGAGACGCGAGACCCTGGATTTCTCGTAAGGCGTCCGTTTGAAGATGATCGAGTTCCAGTGCTCTCATATACGCATCGGTGGCCTCGCCCCAACGGTTCGTGATCTTGAGCAGATGGCCAAGCTGGAGATGACTATCAGCCATACCCTCGTCGATATCGATCGCACGCCGGTAGGCCGCCTCCGCGGCTTTGACGTCGCCGCTTTCCTTGAGAGCATGACCATATTGCACCCATATAGGCGCGCGATTCGGGGCCAGGCCGACGGCCTTCGCGTAGGCCGCGGCGGCGTTGGGCCAGTCGCGTTCATCCCTGAGCGCGTCCGCACGCGAGATTAATTCGTCGATGCTGGAGGGAGAACCACTTCTGACCAGACGCGACATTTTCTCCAACATCCGCTCTACCTTTTCGACACTCCTGGCGAATAACACGCGCCCGATATTCGCCCGACCGCCCGCTACACGCCGACGAAACCGAGTTTCTGAAGCATTTATGACGCTTCCCGGAGCCTGTTCTGCGAGAGATGCAGCCTCTGGTCCGGCCAGCGTGCCTGCGAGCAGCAGTCATCGTCCTGGCTTGCGCCCGGGCCTAATCAAAAGACGACTGAGCGCGGACAAACGCGAAGACAGAAAGCACCTTTTCTATTTTAAATGCGTGGCCGCTTTCGCCGCGGGCCAGCGCCCTGTATTTCTAAGGCCCCGCCGGGGGCCCGCTCTTGATTTGGCTATGCAACCTGCGAAACCGAACGATGACACGCGCGATCGCTTTTGATGTGACCCACTTGACGCACCGCGTCCACTACCCGGCTCCCGCAGGTATCGAAAAGGTGGACATGGCCTATGCGCGATATTTCTCCGATAATCCTGGCGCCCTTACCGCGGCCGTCCACTATGGTCTTGGAGAGCCTGTTCTTTTTGGTCCGGGGCACGTTGGAAAAATAGTGGCCGCAATTGGCGGTCGCTGGCAGGAAAATCTACCGGTCGAGGACGATGAGAAATATCAGCGCATCCGCTCGTGGCTCCTAGGTCTGACGAATGTTTTGCCGCGCGAAAAAAAACGCGAAACCATTCGACTTTCCCTCACCGCGAACGGTCTGTCCCTGCTCAGAATGGCAAAACAGTCACTTCTACGTGACCGAGCGCAAAGCCTTCCCGAAGGCGCAATTTATCTCAATATCGCGCAGCACGGGCTGGAATTCGATCTGTTCTTCGAGTGGCTCACGCGGCGCCGCGATCTGCAGAAGGTATTCTTCATTCACGACCTTTTGCCGCTGGATCATCCGGAGTTTTGGCCGAGCGGTCATAAGGCAATTTTTCAGAAACGGATCGATTGCGCCTTAAAACATGGAACCGGTTTTCTCACGTCGAGCTTCAGCGTGAGGAATCGTCTGCAGAAAGAACTTTCGCTACACGGTCGCCGGCATGTGCCTATTTTTGCGCATCCATTGCTTCCAACGCTGAACGCCCTGGGCACACCGGATCTCTCTGATGGCGATTTGCGTGATATTCCATATTTCTTGATGATAGCGACGATCGAGCCGCGTAAAAATCACCTTTTAATTCTGAACATTTGGCGGGAACTTGCCGCGCGGGGTGGCGCCGTACCAAAACTAATATTGGTTGGTAAGCGCGGCTGGATGAACGAGCATATCTTGCACGTCCTCGACCAGGCGAGCACGCTCTCCGCTCATGTTGCAGAGGTCTCTGGCCTCGGCAACGCGGCGTTGAAAAAACTAATCGTCAATGCGCGCGCCGTTTTGATGCCATCCCACGCTGAGGGCTTCGGCCTCCCAGTTGTAGATGCCTTGAGCGCCGGTACACCTGTCGTCGCCTCTGATATCCCGGCGCTGCGAGAAGCCTCCAATGGCAACGCCATTTTTCGTCATCCAATCGACGCGGCGGGTTGGCTGTCGGCAATTGAGCAGCTCAGCGATAGTGCGAACGCTTTTGCTGGCGACGCGCGCGCCGGGGCCGCTGCATTTCAAACCACGAGTGCGCCTGAATATTTCGCCGAGGTGAAGTCTTTTCTTTATGCTCTCAATCGGACGTAATTCAGAATTCATGCCCTACATTTCGCCGGCCAGCCGCAACAAAAGGACCATAACTGCCGATGCATCTCTGGCTGTTGTCGGAAGCGCCAAGCCAGCCGGTCCTATCGGTCATTGAGATAGAACAAGCGCCGCTGCTGGCGGCCCATGCTCTCCTCCGCAGCAGCCTTCATCATGGGCAGCTGCTTTCTTCGGCCACATTCAGGAAATCGGTCGCTACAAGTCATTGCCCTTGTCTGCTGGCCTCTGCGTATGGCCGATAAGCTCTATAAGTTGCCCAAACGCACTGAGCCTGCCAGATTGGCGTTTTTGATATATGACCGATGCAGCAAGATGGCGATTGACCAACTCCTCCGCAATCTTAGATGCGATGCAAAAGAAAAGGCGCTCATGAAAGCTGCTTATGAAAGGGCGCTGGCGGCCGCCCGCCTACATCCCGACGATGCGGAAACAGACCTGATCGCGTCTCGTATTGTACATATCGTCCAACGCGGCGAATTGAATCTTTGGCGTATAGTCGATTTTGCGCTTCAAGGCCTACGTAAGTCCTGACTTTGTGATCTTGCCTCAAAGTGCGTCTAGGGTTCGCTCATTTCTGGTGAAGCACCTCACGAAAATTGGATCATGTTTAGAGATTTTCGGGCATGGATTCCTCAAGTGGGGGACCGGGAGTCGGACGAGGCCTTAAGGTTTTCGGAGGCGCAGAAGCCATTCATTCTGAGGAAGACGGAGCCGCGCTCACACTCACGCCTAGAGACTTATAAACTGCAGCCAACCTTCTTTGGTGTTCCTTGGGCGAAAATTGGGCGGCGCGCACTTTTCCTTTGCGCGTCAACTCCTCTCGCAGATCTTGATCTTGATCGAGCCGCCGAATCCCTTTCGCGATATTGTCCACATCGTGCGGCTTAACCAATACGGCAGCGTCACCGGCGACTTCCTCCAATGCTGCGACGTCGGACGTGAGAACCGGTGTCCCGAGCAGCATCGACTCGATAACCGGGAGCCCAAAGCCCTCATATAGCGAGGGGAAGACGACCGCTTTCGCGCCCCGGATGAGTGCCACCAATTGGGGAAGAGACAAATAGCCCAGACGCTGAATCCGGCGCTCCCGTAGGATACGACCCTTCCGGACACGATAATTATCGCCTTGCGCTTCCTCTATTCGCGCAAGGTCGGATTCGTATTCCCAGGCAGGGCTTCCGGCTATTACCAACGGGCACGACGTTCCTGACGCGAGGTGGCCATCAATAAGCCGAGCGATATTTTTCTTCGGCTCAAGAGCTCCGTAAAACAGGAAATAGCCGCGATACTCGAGATCGAACGCCTGCTGGACAAAATTCGCGATCTCATCATCGCTCGGTGCAAGCACCGCCTCGGGAAATGCAACTGATTGATAAGTATTGGTGATCCTGTCCTTAGGAACTCCACAGATCTCGATCAGATCACGGCGCGACGCCTCAGAAACCGTAATGATATGATCGGCGGTGCGGCCCAGATGACGCACCATGTTGAGGAAGAACTTCTTATGGTCGAGCGTCGAATACGGCATGCGCAACGGAACGATGTCATGGATCGTATAAACATTGGCGGCGCCCCGGACCCTTAGTGGAATTGCTTGGGTTGTATGAAAAACAGTCGGTATCGCCTTGGTATGAACAACCGCGCAGCTGCCGTAGCGCAGAAAATGATAGCGGGCGATATCGTTAAATAGGCGCAGTGCGTACGCATTGCGGAAGTTTGCAAAATCGCTTTCGGAGCCGCGCGCATCTATTACAACGCCGGAGAGCGGCAGGCGCCCAGGACGAAAGCCTCGCGGTGCGCCAATCATCCATCGCCAGTTCAATTCGATATATTTGGCGAATGGCGAAATCTTTCGGTTTCTGGCATCGAAGAAGCCAACCTCCGCCAGAATATCATCTCGCCGGTCTAATTTCGAATAGGTGTGAAACAAGCCGTCGACAGCAAAACCGAGCTCGCGCGCAGCGCGAACTACGTGACGCGAATAAGTCGCAATCCCGGTCGGTGCGGGAACAGTCATATTGAATAGTTCGAAGAGAATTGACGCGGACATAGGTTCAGCCTTCAGCCACGGCCCTAGATATCGCGAAAGCGGACCTCTATAAACCAGCGAGAAAATTCTCGATCGTCGCGAAATATTCTTGCCAGGTTGCACCGACGGCATCGCCACCGGCGATACCGTGTGAACCGCCGATATGATGGGCGCTCATATAGCTTTCGATCGTTGCGCGCCATTCATCGCCCGCGTGCGGGCTGATCAGTTTCACCCTGCCCCGTCCGATCTCGCGAAAAACCGGAATGTCCGAGGCGACTACCGGCACGTTAGCCGTCAACGCCTCGACAACCGGGAGACCGTAGCCCTCCGCGAACGATGGCATCAGCAAGGCGACCGCACCATCAAAGAGGCGTTTGAGTCCGGCCGTCGAGAGGCCAGCGACATGCCGGACGTGGCCGCGAATAATCTCGGAGTGTTGGAGGAGGTCCGCGACACGCTCGTTTTTCCAGCCGTCGGCGCCTACCAGAATGAGTTTGGGCGCGGCAGCGCCCCAGCGATGGATGAGTTCCTGCCAGACCTGTAGCAGCAGCAAATGGTTCTTGCGCGGCTCAAGCGTGCCGCAGGCCACGAAATATTTCGCATTTGCAAGATCTGGATCGCGCGCAGATCGACGTGAAAATACCCGGGAGGCGGGAATTGGCGCAACCAGGATCGGCAGATTGCGCCCCAACTTGGCGAGATGACGGTCGAGCGAAACCCTTACAGCCTCGGTCGCGACAATCGCGGCGGCGCCGAAGGTGGCGATGTTCTGCAACCGCAACTGATGGCGTTGGTATTCGCCTTCGCGAAAATATTCCGGTGTCTCGATCGGCAGAAGATCATGGATAAAAAAAACCGGCTTGATGTCCGGACGCCGCTTAAGCCACGCTAAATAGCTGGTGATCCAGATCGGAAACTGGCTGACGTTCAGATAAATCGCCTTCTCGGGCACCGACCGGATCGGATCGCGGCCGGAAGGGGACACGAACCGCCGCGCCAATCGAGCCGGTGCTCGTAAAACGCCGTTTCGGCGCCCGATCCCGACGGCCGAGCCAGAATCGGCGGTGGGCATGCCACGCAGCCATTGTACGACGCTTTTATAAGAGATGTCTCCGTTGCGCACTTCGCGGTCTTCGCGCCAGTGGCAGGAAATTTCAGCGACGAGCTTGCGTGCATCAAGCGCCGTAATGGCGCGTGGCCCAAACAACGTCATCATCAGCCCCGACGCCTCAGGCAGCCGAGTGAAATAACGCGCATAGGCCAAGTCGACGCGATCAATGCCATTCGGCGTTGATTTCAGAAAGCGCGCGGCAAGCCGCGTGACGTCATAGGTTACCGACATCGAGATATCGCTCTTGCGCGGCTTGAACGCATCGCAAAGATGCATCTAACGGCAACCTGCCTCGACGCAGACCTGGGCGGCGGAAAGCCCAGGCGACATCGTACCGCTGGCGATGCCCATGACTTTCTGCATGTCGGTGAGCGGCGCGTTCGAGACATACACCAAATCCCGATTGCGCAATTGAAAGCTCTGCATCGCGAAGAGGCTGTTGGGATCGCGCATATTCAGCCGATAGACGACAGGGATCTGCGGCCCCGGCAGGGATAGGTCTGGGTGCAACAGTCGCACCACGCTTTCCGGCTCGTGACGTACGACGAAGATGCCTGTGGCGTCCGAGCGGGTATCAACCAGCCCCCCGGCCTTGGCCACGGCCTGGGCCAGAGTGATCCCTTCGGCATCGAAGGGAATTTCATCATTCTTTCCGGTCGCGCCATAAGCGATGAAGGTCTGAGGGTCGTGAATGAGTGTCAGGACGTCGTCCGGCCGCAGATAGATGTCCTCGCGCGCGTCAGAAGCAACTCGGCTCAGAGGAACGCGCGCTGTAACGGTGCCCCGGGACAGCTGGACGTAGGTTTCGTCAACAGGCGCCCGAACCCCGCCAGCCTCGGCGATGACATCCATGATCCGATCGCCGCGAACGCTGAGCGGGACCCGGGATCCGTTCGTCACCTCGCCGGTGACGGTCACCGTTGTGCTCACCGCATGAGTCACGTTGACCACAACCTGCGGCTGGATCGCTTTGCCCTTCAGCGCGTCTTCTATGATCTTCTGGACGCCGCGCGTCGTCCGGCCGACGACGGGAACACGCCCGGCATACGGCACGGAGATCGCGCCGTCGCGTCCAACGACCTGGCTCGGAATGACGGTATCGCGTGATCCCGTCGAAAGGCTTTCGGCATCGGAGGTCGCCGCCGCCGAGAAGAGACCGTTGGGGCTCGCCTCCCAGATCAAGACCTCGACACTGTCACCGACCCCGATGCGTGGCTCCTGCGACGGCCGATAATCGCCAAATCGCGCTTCAAAACTCTCGCGATTCTGGCCCCGCAAAATGCCGATCACCTGCGGTGTGATGTCGACGAGTTCATATTGCGGCGCGCCGGAGGTTCCCTTCTTGTCGACGATATCTCCGGTGCTTGGTCCAGAATTGGGAATCATGGCGCAGGCGCCAAGCCAAGATGTCAGGCTGACGATCAAAGCGGCGCGCGCTATCATGCGTGACAAGGTACCATCCAAAACAAGGGCTTGTTGAAATCCGTCGTCGAACTCCCTTAGTGTTCAGTCGCAACCCCGCGCCTCGGCCAGCACTATTTGATTCGCGACCGGCGCCGGATCCTGCACACTCAATTGCTCAATCCCTTTCATCATCAGGCTGAGGAAAACCCCGATCGACAGCAGGCCATTGGCAATCAGCGCCAAGTCATAGATCGACAGCGCATGGCCGAAGACGAGGAGATGCGAGGGACCGTAAATCAGCATGAGGCCCGTCAGAGCGATGAGACTCAACCGCGTCTCGGTCGGGCCGCAGCCGAGAAACGAAAGCTTGTGCACGCCGTTCACATGGTGATTGAGGAACACGAAGATGCACAGCATGAAATAGCCGGCAAGCGAGAACAGCGCAGCTTCCATGTGGACATAGGGACTGAGGCCGAGCCCGATCATGATCATCAGGCAGCAAAAGGCGTCGCTCATACAATCGAGGAAATAGCCGTAGCGCGCCCTGGCTTGACCACGATAGCGGGCAAGACTTCCATCGAGCGAATCACCAAACCAGTTGGTGACAAGGCCGAGGCCCGCAACCCAGAGGAACCCAGGATTGTAGCCACTGGCGGCGAAACCGCAGAACGTGATGAAGGCCCCCGCAAGCGCCACCACCGTCAAATGATCAGGCACAACAAACGCCGGCATTCGTGCGCAGAGCCAAGTCAGCACCTGCGCCTCGCGCGCCGCCAGATAGCCGGTATTCGACCTACGGCCCAAAGAACTTTCCATAACGACCCCCGTTTAGATCTCGTAGCCGAGACGGCTGATTTCGGACTGAAGCACTTCAATTGCAGGATCCAGATGCTTCAGATAATTGCGGTAGCGGTACTTCGACTTGTTGTTGATCTTCTCGCGTGCCTGCTAGCATACGCCCGCGCCCGGATATTTTGTTCGCGCGAGGCCGTCGAGACGTAGTTCCGCGGCACGGGAGTTCCGCTCATTGCTCTCGAAGGAAGCAACGTTCCGCACGAGCCGCGCGCAAGTAACAAGCTGTCGCTTGCGTAGATCGAGCGAAGCGAGAGAACGGCCATCGGCGTTGCCCGCGGGAGGTTGGGCCGGCAATATAGCGGAGATCCGCACCGGGAAGCCGCGGCGCGCCGCACGGTGAAAACACGCCCCCTCCCAGATTTGCATATACGACGCCACCGCGGCTCACTTTCGAGACAATCGAAAGATTCCGCGGCGCAGGACACCGCGGAAACAAAACATAAGGGCGCATTGCAAACGCCCCCTCAGCCATCAAGACGATTGTGGCGGAGGGAACCCGCAGAAGATTCTCTAAAATGGGAGCGTTGTCGGCACGCAGGCGCACCTTCGGCTATTGGCCGCCTCAACCGAGGAGCACGATCCCGCCAGGCAAATCCGTCGCACGAGCGCCGAACAATTGTTCGACCTGGGCGATGAAGCTGTCGAGTCTGCCGATTGCAAAAGTGCCGTTGACAATGCGGCGCGCTAGGTCGCCGTTGGTGATGACGATCAACCCCGGCCGATAGCGGTTGACCTCTTCGACGGCCTCGGCGAGCGAGCGGTTACTGATGACTAGCAATCCACGCTCCCAGGCGGTCGCCTGCGCAGGATCGATCGCAGCCGGAGCGTCGGGCCCTGTGCGGGCCGAATAGGAAACCTGCCGGTTTTGTGAGACCTGGACGCGATGGCTGTCCCACTCGATGGAGGCGGAGCCTCTGAGGCACGCGACCGAGACGGTGCCGTCGATACAGCGAATATCAAGGCTCGCATCCGCAGCAGTTACTCGCCCCGTCGCGGCGGTCACGATAAGCGGCGCGTTGGTGCCCGTCTGCACTCCGACCGCGACCTCGCCGGAGATCAATTCGATTTGCGGCATGCCGGACGTAGCGCGCACGGCAATGCTCGTAAGCGTGTTCAATTTAAGCGACACGTCGCGTGTCAGCGCGACCTCGCGCTGCTCACCCTTGCCGGTCCGATAATCCGCCGAAAGCTCTCTGAGGGAAGGCCATAACCCAAAGGGCGGCTGAAAAGCGGAATAACCGGCGACTCCGGCAGCCGATGCCGCCAAAGCCCCGCCGATTGCAACGCGGCGCGTTAAAGTAACTCGCGCCGGATTTAAATGGCGGAATGTAACGACGCCGCTTGTCCCCTTTTCGGCAAGCTCCGTAGACGCCGCGCGCATGTCACGCCAAAGGCGAAGCGCCGATTGAAACGCTTGCTCATGAGCTGGGCTTTGGCTGCGCCAGGCCTGAAGAGCCTCGATGTCGGCTCTCGTCGGCTCGCCCCCCTTCAAGTGGGCGATCCATTCGAGAGCTTGATCGAGAAGCGGAACAGTTTCGCGCTCGTTTGGGGGATCGGTCACAGTGAAAAATCCCCCCGTCGTGGAAACCGCACGATCTCTCTCCGTCAGGTCCAAGGTACGGAAGCCAACGTCAGCGGTAAAAGATTCGTCTCAAAAAT
Organism: Methylovirgula sp.; assembly: GCF_037200945.1. Lineage (NCBI taxonomy): Bacteria > Pseudomonadati > Pseudomonadota > Alphaproteobacteria > Hyphomicrobiales > Beijerinckiaceae > Methylovirgula > Methylovirgula sp. The sequence continues at coordinate 2,658,169 of NZ_JBBCGP010000001.1, read as the reverse complement.
CGACAGTCCGTCGGAAGTTCTGCACAGTCTTGGTGCCCCATTTCCGGGACATGCAGTCCCGGCCGATTCGATTTTGAAGGCCAAGGGGCAGAATAACAGCCAAAGCGAAAGCATATGTTATTGAAACTTCTTTTATTCATCCTGCTCCCCTGCTACGTCCCTTCCCTTAGCAAGACGATTCATACTCCCCAATCCTGCAACGGGATGTCGGAAAATAATCGCAAAAATATCGCGCGCGTCACAACACATACTAAAATCTACTGGTGGAAGGCCCGAGCTGGGCAGAGATCGAGATCAGCAAGCGCGGATTGATTCAATATTTTGGCCGCGGGCCACCGAGACGTTGGACAAGATCGCGACCGAGGCTCTCGGCGCAATACTTCAACGCACGTTTGAAATCCGTTTCGACAGTCCGAAGACTGACCCCCAATCGCTTGGCGACGTCTTTCGGTGGCAAGCCTTCAATCGAAATAAAATGCATAATTTCCCGTTGGCGCGGTGGCAACGTCAAAAGCGCGCGCTTCAACGCCTCAATCTCGGAACGCGATTCCGCGATCTGGGCCGGATCCGGCGACTCATCCCGAACCTCAAGTAATGTATCGATTTCGGACGGACTTACGCGATATTTTTGCGCTTTGCGCCGGTCCTTCGCGACATTGACTGCGACGCGAAATATGAAATCTTTCGGGCTGCGAATGGGCGGGGTGTCGACCACGCGATCTATTCTTAGAAAGGTTTCATGAAGAGCTTCATAGGCGAAGTCCTGGGAGCCCAACCGCCATGTAAGTTGCCTGACAAGATCTTCATAATCTTCAATGAGTTGCGCAAGTAATCGCGATCTGTTGGACTTTGAAGCGTCCCGCCCCCACATGTACTGCCCCGAACAACAACTTTTACTGCGCCGAACAAGCTCTAGCGGGGCGAAACAACAGATTTGTGACAATTGCATCGAGGTTAAGTTTTATACGGCTTTCGACAACTGAGATTGTATTTTTGCACCGAACGCTTGAGGATCATGAGGGTGAAAAAGCGATTCCAAGCCGGACGCCGAGCCGGTCTGGGAGCCCGGCCGGAATCGATGGAAATGGCTGCGCCCGCCGGATCGCCTGAATCGCCGCGTCGTCGAGCAATAGCTGGCCGGAACTAGACTGCACCCTGGCATCAAGCAATGTCCCATCCCGCCGAACGACAAAATAAGTCTCGACGGTCCCCTTTAGCCCCCCGTGCCGTGCCGCCTCGGGGTAGCGCTGATAGCGTCGTATCTGCCGCAATAATGCTTGCTGAAAATTTGCGATTGCACTGTTCGGCTGCAAACTCAACGGCGTCGGCGCGTCGTCAACCGCGGGGATCACGACTGTATCCACAGCCGGGGCCGATGTGTCGATGCTATCAGTTTCGGTTGTGGAAGCAGTCTTGACATTGGTCTCGTGCCGAAAAGACAGCTTTTCGGTCGTTATAGCCGAATCCGCGGTTGGCGAGGGAACACGGGTAGGAATTGGTTCGGGATCCGGGCGCCGCAAAAGCTGAACTTGCACGGTTGCCGGCTCACCCGGCGACTCCATGTCTGAGGGCAGTTGAGCCCGGATCCAGAGGACACCGCCAGCAAGGACGAGCGAAACCGCGGCCGGTATAATGATAAACCGAACAAATTGCGGGGACGTCCAAAACCGATTTTGATCGCCATCGTCCCAGCGCGCCGGCACGATTGGCTCAGCATCCGTCTGTGGATCCGATGTCGTCGGCTTATTCATTATAAGGTTTCACGCTGACGGCCACCCGCACCGGTTCTGGGGCGCCAGCTGGCGGCCTCGCGCTTAATTTGAAATTTTGCAGTGCTGAAATCACGGCGTCGTCCCTTTCCTGGTCGCCCGTCGACTGGGAGAGGTCCGCACGCGCGATGCGGTTATCTGGATCAATCCATAAATTGGCGACAAAATGATAGGCACCAATACGAGTCGACGGATTTTCTTGCAGGGCACTCTGAACATCGAGTTTTATTATTTCACTATAATTGCGAAGTTTCGAACCATCGTCACTTTCTGCCGTACCGCGCACCGACAGAGTGCCCAAATTTAAATCTGCCTTGATAGGCGCGCTCGCGAATGAAGGTTCCTCTGCGTCAGATTGGGGGAAAGAAATGGTAATCGCGTGCACGCCAGTATGGTGCACTTGCAAGCCAGTTCCCGCCAAAAGACGAATAAGCGCGGCATCTGCCGGAAATTTCCCGGTCACATTGACGGACCGTCGGCCTAGAGCCGATTGGCTCTCATAAAGGATTTGCTCACCAGTTGCCTCGCCATAGGCCTGCAGGGCGGACGCCAAGGGTTGCGCCGGAATTTCAAAATTCATCAAACGCACCCGGGCGAGACCTCCGTTTTCCTTTCCCTCAACGAAACCGGCAAACGACAGGAGGCAACTCACGATAAGCTGCAGTCCGAGGTACTTGACGCGCGAGTGATTTCTATCTGCACTTAAAAGGAGATTGCACACGTCCATATGTCTCAAGGATCTGCCGGGAATTCTTCCGCCTAGCAATTCGCAATAAATATTACTTCCATATGACGACAGCTCAACAATCGAATTGTAACAAATACCGATTCTAATGATGTCCGAGGGCCGGCGCGAAGACGGGCGGTGGCGACCGGAAGGGGATGACAGACTTCCCGTAGTTCTGGCCGTATTGCTGCTGCACGGCCGGCAGGTTGACGATCCCGATTTTTGTATCTGGAGAATTGGCGCCGAGCGGCGCAGAAATTGCCGGCGGATTGATGTGGTCGACTTGGTGTTCCATCTTGCGGTTTAGACAATTTAGCCGCTGATCCCCGCTTTCTGATCCGCACGCGTTGGCCTTGGGAGGACGATGCCCCAACACATCAATCGGCGGCAGGTCATTCGGCGGCTGTTTCTGTGCCAGGGCTGGAGCGATCGCGATCGCCGGAATGGCAATGGCAATGATGAAAATAGCACGCCGCATCTGATTTTTCCCCATCGCTGCCGCCTTCGACTCTCGGTTTCGAATATCATCCTTGTGGCCAAAAGTCGGCTTAACACTCAAACCATGATCCTGTTCAGATAATCTATTTCCCGAAGTGTATTTGCGCGACGAGCGCGCTCAGCCTTGTGTTCAGGGCCGCGAGATCGACATGTGCCACCGCTCCGCCGAGGCAGTGGCGGCGGCAGCCCTCGCCCGCGACCAATGATCCCGGCTCGCCGAAGGTCGCGACCGGAACGTCTCCTGTGACTGGATAATTTCGGGCGCTCAGTTTGCCGCGAACCGCAACACAATAATCGACGGAACGATAAGAAAAGCGGGTCTCGCCATAGCCGGCGCGATATTTCATCACCGCGGTGCAGATGTCGCTCGCCGCCAGCCGCCAGGCGCCCGCGAGATACGCGACGCCATAGTGGATGTTCGTCTCGGGAATCGCGAGATCGAGGTTCGATCCGGCAAATCCCATCATCCGTGCGGTCGTGGGCAGGATTTGCATCAGGCCGATTTCGCCGGAGGTGCCGATGGCAGCGGGATTATAGCCACTCTCGACCGCCATGACGGAATCGGCGATTTCCGATGGCAGGCCTTCCTGCTTGGCCTCCGCCTTGACCAGTTTCAAATAACCCGCCCGGTCGCCTGACGCGTTCGAATCCGGTGCCGGTGTTTCACTTTGTGGAATTCCGCGGGCCGCGGAGCGTAAATCTTGCGCAGCCGAAATTGTCGGCGCCAGACTCACGCTTGCGAAGAGTAGGGTGGCAATGACTTCGCGCCTCACTATTTTCGTTCTCCTCGCCGCCCTATCCCCTCGATTTAGAGGATCATGATCGACGGCTGCGAGGAACTACTCGGCTGCACCGTTGACGTAACAGAGGATTTCGTCCTTGCACGCGCCATTCAATCGACGTCCCAAGGAAACGTCCATAACAGCCCCCCTTAGATTTCGTAGCCCAGACGGCTGATTTCGGACTGAAGCACCTCGATCGCAGGATTCAGATGCTTCAGGTAATTGCGATAGCGGTACTTCGACCTATTGTTGATCTGCTCGCGTACCTGATGCTGACTCACAGTGCGGCCGTAGCGCTTGTTCTCGTGAAAGCGCAGGCAGGCCTCGTCGAACGGTTCGCCGACAAAATCGAGCATCTTCCGCGTCCAGCCTTCCTGATCTTCAAGAATGTCCTCGTAGCGGACTTCCAGGATATTGATGTCCGGATTGCGCTGGCGCGTCGCTTCCGCTGTTTCAAGCAGCAGTTTGCAATAGTCCGCCGTGTCCCTCACGCCGCCTTTGAAGCCGCCATGCGGCAGGGCGTTGGCGTAGTTCGAAACCACCACATCCAGCGGATGACGGACAATGCGAATGATCGGCGATTGCGGAAACAACAGATGAATGAAACCCAGATAAAGCTCGTGCGTCAGAGCCTTGTCCGTAAACCAGGGCGCTGTGAGGTCAGATAATTTCGCTTTGGCGCTGTTCAGGTAATGATCACGAAGAAGACTTAACTGCTCGCGGCCATCGGCAATCCAAAGTTCGGTCAAAGACAGCGGATAGCGCGCCGGGCTGCCAAGAAGCCGGGCAGAAGCTGCAGCGGCGTGCATGAGGCTGCTCAACTCGCCGCCGCCGATGATATTCGGATGCATCGACAGGCTTTGTTCAAGCATGGTCGTTCCGGAACGCGGCGAGCCGACGATGAACAAGGGTTGCGAGCCAAACGCCTTCCCTATCGCGGGCAGCCCGTTGTTACCTTCATCGGCGACAAAGAGACGCGAGGTGCGGGCGATCGCTCGCGGTCTAGCAGCATTGAACGACTGGCCAGCCATCGTAACATGCTCGGCATTGGCTGAGCCAAACGCCGCGAACGCTTCGTCATAACGAGCAAGCTTGTCTAGAGCCTGACCGCGCAAATAATGCCGCTCTGCCCCAGCGACTTGCGAGACCCGCGCCAGAAGCTCAAGGGCGTCTTGTGGTCTACCTGATGCAAGCGCGATCTGCGCCTTCAGGCTAATAACCGCGGGCGGAACATTTTCGCCGGGCGGCGTTAGGCGATTCAATAGCTCTTCCGCAGCCGCAGAGTTCCCTGCAACATGCTCGGTCTGCGCGCGCCCCAGCAGGGCGCGCGGAGCGCTTGGCGCGCGCGCCAACACTTCGTCAAAGAGGTCCCGGGCCTCATCGAACTTGCCCTGTATCCGCAAATTTCCGGCAAGTGTCATCAAAGTTTCAGGCGCACGTACCTCACCGAGCGCGAGCGCGCGACGCACATGGAATTCACCTTCCTCGTACCTGAACAATTGCGTGAAAACCTGGCCGAGAAGAAGGTGCGCCAAAGCACTATTTGGGTTGAGGCGCACAGTCCGGCGCGCTGAAGCCTCAGCTTGACGCCAGGCCTTTTGCTCGCCCAGCTCCTCAATCAGATATTTGGCATAGCGCGGTTCTCGCGGCGCAAGTGCCGCTGCGCGTCGGATAAGGGCCAGCGCTGCGGTACGATTTGCCTGATCCCTGCGGATGAGAAAGAGCGTGGAGAGCGCGTCGAGCAGCGTCGGCTGTTCGGTGAGAATGACGATCGAAAGATCGGTCGCAGCCGCCTGATTGGCTTGCTTGCGGGCATCCCGCAGTGCCTCGAGCCGCGTCTGGTTTTCCGGCGTCGGCTCCGCCGGCCGAAGGCCCGCCATCTTCAGGCTACAACAGGCGACCGAGGGTAATCCGCTGCCGCAGGAACAGAGAGAATTCTCCGCTCCCGTTGCCATCGCCGTAGACACAGCCAACTCTACTTTCTCATCCACTACGACATGATTCAACACGACTGACCCCGAGCATTCGCGAACGCCTTGGCGGCGAAAAGATGCTCGCCGCCAGTTCTGTGCGTCTTAGCCATTGGCTGCTTGAACCAAACGCAACGCCGGGGCGCGACGCTTCCAGGTCGGCGCGACCATGTGGAGATCGATCTCAACCAATGCAGGCCGGTCCGAGACCAACCCAAGCGCCGCGGCCCCGTCCATCCAGCGCCAGGCGCGATCCTTGTGCGTCTCGACCTCGTAGAAGCCAGCGCCGAATATCTCCCCATCGCTCAGAGCCACTGCCGTGCCGTTGACGCGCAGATCGCTCACGGCAACGCCGAGGCGGCGGCCATCACCGGCACCCGGCACCACATGCGTCAACACATCCGCATGAGATCCCAGTTCAATGCCCTTAGAGGCCGGAACCTGGAACCAGAAGCGATTGTCAATGGTGTGGAATGGCTCTAGCCGCGCGCCGTCGACGACGAAATGCAGGCCGGGCTCAACCGACACTTCGAAGCCCGTCGCCTCGGCACGGGCATGCAGACGGCTGCGAAGCGCCTCAAGCTGCGCCCCTTCGTCGATCCATGGCGCGCAGGCCTTTTCCCAACCGATCGGATCGACCCGGCCGTAAAGCAGAATGGCCTCGTCGCGATTGGCGAAGGAGGAACGGTTGCCATCATCAAGATAGCTCTCGCAAGGCAGACCTTCGGCGAGCAAAACATCATGGCTTTCGAGCTCGACATGGAAATAGCGAATGCGCTCGACCTCTTCCTGCACGATAGTCGCGTTATTGACGAGCTGTAGTGCGCGTACCAGCGCGCCATCGACGTAAAGCGCATGACCGGGCGAGACTCGCAGATCACGCACTGGCAGGCCGTCGCCGAAGGCGCCTGCGCGGATGCAGACCGGATTGACTTCATGGGGACGCGGATGCTTCGTCGGCCGTGCCAGCATCTCGCCGACCCAGACAACGCGCCGTGCCTTGCCCGAAACCGTCAGGACTTCATCGCCAGCCTTCATATCTTCGACCGCGATACCACCTGAGGGCGTACCGACCGACGTCCCGTCAGCAAAGCAGAGGGCGGCAAAACCCGCGGGAACGTCGCCGAGACTTTGATTGAATATAGCGTTTGTAGGAAGACCATCCGGCTGCAAAGCCGCACTCGGTTCACCCAGAAAAGCATATTCTAACTTCGGTCCTCCGACCGACTGGCCTACATAGCTAAACAATAAACCTTCCGAATTCCAGCCCACGAGATGAGGACTTTGGCCGTGACCGCTAACAAACCCTCCGCCAATGCCAATACCGTTTACCGAGGCGCCGTTGTGGAGTATTTCACCAAAGGAAAACGATTGATTGGCGTTATTCGCGTTAAACGCTGAAAACGAGATCGACGTCCCAGCCGGAAGATTACCCGGAACACCTGTCACGGGATCGGTGGCGGAATCCAGAGTAATAGTTCCATCGCCGTTGTTGGTAACCACGCCCTGATCTAGAAAATCTTCAGCTTTCGTCTGAAATCCGCTCAATTCAGTAAGATCCAAGCCGACAGCCATCGTGCGCTCCTTCAAACTTCCAAAGTGAAAACAGGGCGAAATGCCCCACCGAAATGCCGCCGCCGCGATTGACGATTGCGCAACACGAATTCTGGGCGTTCGCCTCGAGCCGACCCGAAAGCACGAAACAATGATAGAGGTCGAAGCGCACTCCCCCGCCGCCCTTCGGCCGAAGGGGCTGCCGCCGAGATACGACGCTCGCTCAGAAATCTGGGGCGGCTAGCGCACTGAAGGGTCGCGCGGGCCGCACGTCGCATCGGACCGCCCCTTTCGGCAGAAACACATACACCCTGCCCCGCCACTGCTCACGTCCTCGTCAAAAATCAGCCGGAGGCAGACAAGGAATCGAAGAACTGCAAATCCTTCGTCGCCCCCTCATTTTCAAAGACGACCGGAACGTCCAAAACCCGCAGAAATCTTTGCTCAGGAGCCAAGATTCTTAAAAAATGGTGAGAGATCGACCAACAATGGCGTTGCTTCGGATTTAGCGCCGAACGCTTCGGATTTTAGCCCAGCAGGGCAATGCCGCCCGGCAACGAGGTCGCTCGTGCACCGAACATTGCTCCACCTGCGGAACAAAATCTTTGAGATTATCGATTTCAAACGTCCCGTTTACGACGCGCCGTGCAAGATCGCCATTGGTGACGATGATCATGCCGGGCCTGTAGCGATTGACCTCTTCGACTCGAATACTGGTTTCGGGAACCGCAAGGTCCAGGTCCGCGCCGGGAAAGCCCATCAAACGCGCCGTCGACGGCAGGATTTGCATCAGCCCAATTTCGCCCGAGGTGCCTATAGCACCGGGATTATACCCACTTTCAACCGCCATGACGGCGTCGGTAATCTCCGGAGGAGGCCCCTCTCGCTTCGCGGCGACGTTTATCAAGCTTCGATAGTTCGCACGATCGTCCGCAGCGGCGTCTAACTTAGGCGTTGCAGTCACCCCCGACGTGTGTCCGAGGCGCCGTTCGGCGGCGCAGCCGCAGGCGCGGCGATGAGCAACGTCGGCCATAGAGTTGCCGCCGCTTTCACGGGGTGAGAAATAATCTGCAAAGTTCGACAAACCCTCGACGATTTCGTTTTCAAACGGCGTGGCCGAGGTGTACTGGATCCGCGCATTCAGGGGCAATGGCAGAGTAGTCGCTCATCAATGTTGCTTTGATCCAGACTTCTGCGGCGTCGAAACTGAGTTGTCGAGGCTGCTGCCGCCTTGGTCATCGGGATTTTCCCCGCCCCCATAACCCAACACATCAACCAGGATGATCGACGCAATATTGTTGGATTGATTCGTCGACGGATTGGAGATCGAAGCTTGCGCCGCACCTGCCGCACTTGAGGCACTGCTCAAGGCTCCAATGTTCGGCGCTGCGACGGTTGGGATACCTGTCACTATCCCTTGGACATCAATATTTGCGGCGTTCTCGACGTGGAGCGCGGCAACGTTGAAATCGCCCGACGCGCGAATGCCCGCCTCGCCCGCATTGACGGTCCCGAACGGCGCCACCAGATTGACGTTGCCGGGGGGAACCTGCGGAATTGGATTTAAAGTTCCAATTCCCGCGCCGGTCGAGGGGACTGTCGGCGACAGCGTCACATCGCCAAAGTTATCGTAAAGTCTTTGGGGCGGCGTGAAGACTAGCGTCGTCTTGCTCCCGAGGCCTGCGTCGATGTTACCCTGCGCCGACCAGATGACGATGTTGCCGCCAAACGTCGTTAGGATGCGACTTTCGCCGAGGGCAACATCGTCGAGAGAATACATATCGATGTCGCCCGTGCCCTGTGTAATAATGCCGGCATTGCCGGGCGGGATCGGTCCTTCGACGCCGACGGTCGTGTTCCCTCCTGGCGTGAAAGTTTGAATGTTTCCACCCGAGAGCGTTCGTATTCCCGTGTCGCCGAAGAAGGTGATGTTGCCCGAATAAGTGATCGGATTACCTTGCTTATCCTCGCTCGGGAAGAGGATCGCAGCTGCATCTTGACCAACGATGTAGCTTTTGAAATGAAGATTGGTCGATTCGTTAAACTCGAGGCCGCTCGTATTCAGTTCCTGGAAGAATATCTGTCTGTCGAAGATGTCCTGCTGTTGCGCAGGTAGGGACTGGAAGAATGTGAATACGGCTTCAGCGTCGCCGCCTTTGAAGTCGAAATTCTGCGCGAGCCAGCTTTCTAGCGCGACGTCGTTTTGCTGAACTATCTGACTATAGTCGCTTAGCCCTGACAACAGCGTCGACGGATCACTTGGATTGAGAAAGTCATTGGCAAAATCCGTATAATCCGGACCGGCAGATCCGATACCCGCCAGGAGCGTAATTCCAGCGCCATTGCTTCTGTCAGATGCGTTAACGTTGAAGACGGGCCCGACGCTTTGGAAAGCGCCTTTGTTTTCTTCAAAGACGTCATGCGCGGCGCTGACCTCAAGCAATCCCGGACCGCCCACTTGCAGGCTTGAGAATATAATTTCGTTACCGGCCGAAAGCGTAGATACATCCGTAGACTTGTCGTTCAGAATGAATCCAGGGATTGTATTGGAATTCGTCAGTTCGAAATCGCTCCCTGTCGTCTGTGTATAAGGCACACCACTGGATATGACGTCATTGCCCGCCTGGATTTCGGCCGACTTCGCGCCAATAAACCAGGTTGATGGGGTCACAACCGGAGCGATGAGCGGATTGAAGGTGAGTATCTCACCAAATTGGAGACCGAGAATGTCACCTGTCTCTGCGTAGATGTGTATCGGCTGGCTGTCGTCCGCATGCAAATCTGCTGTCGGCGTGTCTGGGCCGAACGCGAAAAGTGCACTTACAGCACTTCCGGTGTTGGAGTTATTGTAAATGTTCGTGCTCGCATTTGAGGTGCTGAAGCTGACGATGCCGCTCCGGTTTCGGACGGTGGCAATACCAGGTTCGCTTGGCGTCGCTAACGCAGACTGATCGGCACCCGACATGTCGATCTCGGCATCGTAAATTGAGCCTTCGGCCAGAATGTTCAGCTGCCCGGTCGGGGCGGGGGCCAATTCAAGCGGCAGTGGTCCTGAATTGTTACTGACGGGGCTCGCATCCGAAAAATACATATTGCCGGAGGCCGCAATCAGATCAAGCGTTGGCGGAAGGAATATGCGTCCCGTATCGGTCGATTCATCGTTTGCACCGGGATTGGGGGCTGCGGTATTTGGCGCGAGGTTGCCGCCAGCCGAGAACAAGTCTACCGCGGTCGCGTCCTTCCATAGCGAAAACCAGCTCATAAACGCGGTCGGACTGTTGGGTTCGGATGTGAAGTTCGGTTCACCGATCCGCGTCGCGTCGCCAACACCGCCAAGTACCAAATCGCCTCTTGTGTCGATATCGACGGAACCGTCGCCGAGAACGACAATGATCCCACCCTCCTCCACCGCGCTTTCAGAGGTGGTCGGCGACAAGGAACGTGGATCGCCGAGTAGTGTGCTTTCCGTGCCCGAAAACGTCTGCGTAGGGACGATCGTGCCGACGGCGCCCGCGTTGATAGCAATGTCGCCACGAAGATCGGTGAATGTGCCGCCTTGATCACCATTGGCATCTACCACTGTGGATTGCACGAAGCTATTCAGCTTCCCGCCAACATTAACTGTAAGATTTCCGCCTCCAGTTTCGAGTTCAGTTCCATCCGACAGTACCCGTCCCGTGCTCGCGACCGCTGCCGTCAACGCTGCAGTATTGGATGTCGCCGTGGTCCCAGCGTTTCCGCCCACATTGATGGTGACATTGCCGCCGCCAAGCGTTCCAATCCCGGTAAACCCTGTGAGCACGGGAGTAGAACCATTGGGAAAATTTGTGTACGTGCCGAAATTGATCCACCAGGCCGTCGCCTCGCTCGTGCCGTTGATACTACCACCTTGCCGCCACAGCCAGTTTGCAACGTCGTCGCTGTCGTTTGACGTGCCGCCCGCGGCGGGCACGAAATCGCCCGTCAAATTGCCACCGACATTCACGGAGACATTGCCGCCATCGGTCGGATAATAAGCTTGATACCCAGCGATGGCGGATGCGTAAGCCGATTCACTTAAGCCAAGTACGCTGTTGTCTGACGCGCTCGCAGGCGCGCGCGGCAGATTGAAGGCGCTGTCAACGCTCGCAGATTGGGTACCAGCCGTGTAGATTCCGAAGTCTGTCTCTTCCTCGAAATTGCCGGCGGCAACGATGTCGAGGGTGCCGGCGCCGGTACGCATGACGCTGAACGAAGGCGTTTGGGAAGTGATCGTCCCGCCGAAATGTGCATCGTCGAGAACGACGTTGCCTGAGCCTGTTGCAGCAGCGGAGGCGCTGACAGTCTCTGGGTCGACCGCTGTCAGATCCGAACCAGCAACTAAATTCATTGACCAAGAAAGATCGCCAGCCGGCAGCATCGACGCGACGGCATCTATTTGTCCCGCGGTTCCGGCATCGTTGACAGGCCTAGTTAGGAATGCAGCCGATGTAATATTAGATCCTGTTGGAATTACCGCGCCAACAGGTACCAGCGCACCGCTGCTGGCAACTGCCAAGTTCGCTGAGAAAAGGTCAAGGGGGGTACCCGCCGGGATCGTCGTAGCGCTGATACGGAGCGTCGTGCCACCCTGCGTTGGGATGTCGCTGCCAGCTGCAAAGGTCGACCCGACAGGTATGCTTGCGCCGGAATCCAGCGTTGATCCCTGGGGGATTATGGTGCCAGCCGCAAGCACGGTCCCCTTAGGAATCGTTATGCCGTCCGGCCCAGGTTCATGTATGGCTGAGGCGGTCGTCGTTTGAGCACTGAGCGTGATAGCCGCCGAGAGCGTCCAACTGCTTGAAACGGTGACGGCGGCACTGTTCGAGAACGCAAAAGATATCGCCACCCCTCGCTTGAGGGTCGCCGAGCTGACAGGTACAGCGAACATCAATGTTGGCGTTGCGGCCGACGAGATAGAAATCGTTCCGCCTGTGATGAAGAATGACTGAGATACCGCTTGGCCGATTGGGATTTGCGCCTGACCGGGCGTCGTACCTGTAGGTATCGTCTCGCCCGGCTTGATCGTAATGTTCGCGCTGAGCTGCAGACTCGTGAAGATGTCGAGCTGGGTCCCGGCGGGCACCGTTGTGGCGGCAATGCTGACTTGGCCGGGTAGCGCCGTGCCCGCTCCCAACGTCGAGCCTGCCGGGATCACCGTGCCGGAACCGAGTATTGAGCCGGCAGGAATCACCGTTCCAGCGGCCAAGGTCGTTCCAGACGGGATCACCGCGCCATTTGGCTCAGTAATTGGGGCGACAGTCGTCGTCGAGTTAGCGAAGGTGATTGGGGCTCGGGTGGTCGATGAGCTGCCAAAAGTGAAATTCGCGGAAGTTGTGACCTGGAAAGGGATAATGGCGTTAGCGACGATGGACGTTTGTCGGATCGGGAGGTCGTAGACGACAGTTGCGGGGGCGTTAGTTGCGAATGTGGTCGTCGAACCCGTGGTCGAGCCGATTAAGACTACATCAGTGGTCGGCGTAATCGGTTGCGTCGTGACCGATCCGGTATTGATCACCCAATTGTTGTCGTCTGGCGTTCCGGGCGGCGGCGCAAAACCATCGCTGATGCTGCCGTTCACATTAAGGTTGCCCGCGGCGCGGATGATGAGGACGCCGGGTTCACCCGAGCCAACGACGGCGGTCCGTGACGTTGCTGGATTGAGGCTGGAGTAGCGGAAGCCGGACAGATCGAGATCGCCGCTAGTATCAATATCGCCGCTCGATGTGGCGCTATTGATTTCCACGCCGGGACGCACATGGAATGTCGCCGGCATATTCGGTGCAGCCGAAATGGCCCAGCTGTTAGTGACCAGTCCGCCGTTCGCGCTGCTGACATCGACGACGAGCGTCCCATTCGCCGAATTGTACGAGACCACTGTTCCATTCATCCCGATGGTGGAATTCGCGCTATCGACGACGGCCACCGTTTGTCCGGCGGAGAAACCTAAACCCGTCTGGATCATAAATGTCTGAGTGCCGGTAGCGGGCGTAACACTTGAGGTCGAGTTGGCAGTGATGACCGCGCCGATCAGCCCCTTGATATTCGATAGGAAAGCCGAGTTGACAAGCGCGCCATTGATGAATTGCTGGCTGTCCTGATCAATCTCGTCGAGATAGGCTTGCGTGATGAATTGCGTATTGGGCGCGGCATCGCCTGGGGTGCCGTCCGGCGAGTCTGGCGCATTGGTGTAAGTCGCAAAGCCGTTGAGAGCGATGGTCCCTGCACCGATGATGTTGATGTGATCGCCATTGACGTCATCGGGGGCAGAGATGGCGATGTTGTCGCCCGTCGCATTGGTGGGCGCGTTGGGCCCCGTCATGCTCGCGGCGCCAGGCGTGCCTGTACGCGGAGCATTGAGTTCGACATCGCCCAGGGAAGCCAGCTGGACGCCGCTCGGCGCGGTGACGCTTACATCGATGCCGGCGCCGGGATCCAGGGTCAGCGTCCCATTTGTGGTGGTCAGATTGACGGTGCCGACGTTCTCGGCGTCAATTAGCTGGCCGTTACTGTCGACTTGCAGCACCGTGCCATGGGCGTCGAGGACCGACGTCGAATCGAGCTCGAGATTGCCGCTGGCGGCGAGATCGATCGTGCCCGGCGTGTCGCCGCTCGCGTCGATTGTGCCGTCGACGGTCAGACTGCCGTTGTCGAGCGAGATGCTGACCGTCTGCGCCTGCACAGTCTCACCCTGCCCGATGGTAAGATCACCTTGCTTGATATCGAAACTGCGCAATCCGAAGACGCCGCCGCTGTCGAGCATGGTATTGAGCGCGACAAAGTCACCGATCGATTGACCGGTGATCGAGAATTGCCCGGCTTCGAATCCCGTCGTGGACCCGCCTTCGATCTGCCCGTCAAAAAGCGCCGCCCCATTGACCGCGCTGGCGGTGACGCTGCCGGCATTATTGTTCACAGCCGAAACGTCGATCAACGAGCCGGCGTCCTGGACGATGCTGCCATTCGAACTCGTCAGAGCGACGGTGCCCCCCCAACTAAAACTGTCCTGATCGAAAAACGCGGTGGTCTGGCCCGAGAGATCGAGGGCCGAACCGGCTTGCAGATCGATGTCGCCCGTGCCGGTCATGCTGAGCTTGCCGCTCTGCAGCAGGATCGTGCTGTCAACGAGAATACTTGCCGTCGAATTGGGCAGATCGCCATTCGCGGTCAGATCGATTTCGGCACCGAGTGCGCCCGTTGTCTGCGAACTTGGCATTTCACCGGCAGGTGCGGTGATAGCTATGCCGCCGCCGGCCGTGATGTTCAGGATAGAAGCCGCGCCGCCAGTGAGCAGCGGTGTTGTCAGGAGGAGATTGCCGCCCGTGTTCTGATCACCGAAATTCGCGCCCTGCGCCTGGAAGACGACCAGACTGTTCTTGCCAGTCGAGGAGATCTGTTGGCTGGCGTTTAGTTCGACGTTCGAAAAGCCGCCCGCGACGAGATCGAACGTCGTCTGATTGTTCGGGATGGCCGTGCTTGCCAACCCGAAATCGATTTCGCTGGCATTAATTTGCAATGTGCCGCTGCCGGTCCCTGGACCGCCGGCGACAACGGCGGTCGGCGTGGCGCTTGAGGCGGGGACGCCACCACTCCCGCCGCTTGCGATACCGCCCCAGGTGAAAGTACCCGTCGTCAGTGAGGCCACGTCGCTTGCGCTGCCGAAGCCGTAGATCGCTGGCGTGTTCACATCGAGATCGAGATCTGCTTTGCCGGTCTCGGGATCAACGACATTGAGGTCAACGGAACCGTAAAAATTGATCGATTGCGATGCCGTGAGCGTCAATCTCTGCAATGCCGGCGCCCCGACGTCCGTATCCCCAGCAAGGATTTGATCGAGAATGGCCTGAGTGAGTAGAAGACCCGGAGGAACGACCGCGTTCGCTATCGGGTCCGTGGAGCTGATATTGATTGTCCCAACATCGAGACCAAGATTCCTCGTCCCATAGCGCGCGCTTGGATCAATCGATACGGTTCCGGACGTTGCAAAATCGATGACGCCTTCGGAAAAGATTCGAGCATTTTCGCCGACCGTGATCGCACCGGTACTTGATTGCGTGTTAATAAGATTGACGTTTTCGTCATTGGATACGACAAGCACCGTAGCGCCAACGGGGGCGTTGGAGCTATTGGCATTGAAGAAATCGCCAGGCGATGTGTTCGATGTTACATTCCCTTGGCCGATCGTGTCGATTTCGGCGCTCGGATCAAGGTTGATGCCGCCAGCTCCCGCCATCAGGAAAATTTGAGCCGCAGTCAGATCTACCCCACTCCCAATCGTAACACTATTCGACGACGCGACGAGGCCAGAGATGACGAAAGCGCTTCTTAAACCAGCCTCATCAATTTGTCCGCCGATCGATAGAGTTGGCGCATGAATGTTATCCAGATCCGGTGCCGAGATGGAATATCCTATAAAACCCGGTGTCGGCGCAGATGCAACAATTTCCAAATTTGTGCCGCCGGTGATCGTATTAACCTCGACCAAGCCCGTCACGCCGCCAGCTGCAGGCGCAATCAGGGCTGTGCCGTTGAAACTGAGCGCCGCGCCCGCGTCGGCGCCCGGATTGCTCCCCCAATAGTTCAGTAACAATGTGCCTGCATCGTCGGGAACAAACGGGACGGTTTGACCAAGCGTCTGCGCCTGCTGTACGGCGAAGGTGGTAAAATCCTCCTCGTCGAAATCCGAATCATTGCGCACCGCACTGCCAGGCGTCAGGATCATTTCAATCGGCAATGGGCTCTTCACGCCTGTATTCGCGATCCCTTCGGAACCATCGACGATGAAATTCCCGCTGCCGGCTGCCGCCGCTCCAGCGATAAGACTTGAGCCGCTGACTTTGCCGCCGAGTTCGACGCGATATCCACCGGGCAAGAGTGCGTAGTTCGCTGGCAGGAGCGTATAGGTGCCAGCCGGGAGACCTGGGACGCCGGCGGGAATCGTAATTTGCTCGCCGATGGTAGGCGCCATGCCTTCGCCGGGTGCGACCGGCGCATACCCCCCCTGAAAACCAGGTACGATTGCAAAAACCTGATTGCCGTTCGAACTGAAATTGTTGGCCGGGTTGGAATTGGAGAGCGGCGTACTCAAAACATCGACCGAACCGCCTTCGCCCTCGATGAATCCGGCGCCGGCGAGCGTACCGCCGCCTGAGAGATCAAGGACCGCGCCCTTGTCAACCGTCACCGATTGGCTGACGAACGTAATCGTGTTTGCATTTGAAATGAGCGATGCGCTTGCGCCATTGACGGAAAAATTGACGCCGTCCGTCGTACCGCCGAACGGTATATCGAGGCCGTTCGCGCTCGCCGACGTGATGCTATCGGGGCCGAGAACCACATTGATAGTGCCGGAAGAAGGATCGCCCAGCGTAATACTGCCGAGGGGCGCCCGGACGATACCATCTTGATTAATCAACGCTGCAGCTAAAGTTAGTTGGCCCCCCACCGAATCCGGCGCTTGCGGATCGGCTTGCCCGATATGATCGACAGTTAAGGTACTTTGTGAGCCAAAGACCGGGTTGGCTATGCTGGTAACGCCTGCAAATGCCTCGCCGATGCCACCACTGACTGGATAGAGCTGCGCGGCCGCAAAAGTTAGATTGCCGGATGTTGCAAGCGATGCCGAAAACGCGTTCGAGCTGCCGCCGCCGCTGGCCGTGGCTAGAAAACGAATATCGCCCTGGCTATCGAGCTGGACATTGCCGAAGCCGGCAAGATCAATCGTCGTCGGCGTGCCGAAACGGTTCGTCGTCGCAGGGGAATGAATGCCGAAAGCGACTTGATCGGCAATATCGATGAGGTCGGCATTAACTGTAAACGTGCCGGTGCTATGCTGCACCGAACCTTGCCAGGTTCCAGTTCCCCATAAGGTCGGATAAGAAAGGACGACTTGGGTGTTGATGCCTGTCTGGCCGTCAAGCAGCACGTAGGGTGCCGAAATCGCCACGTTGCCACTTGCGCTGGTATCGGCAAGCGCGCCCTCGTGGAAGGCGATGCTTCCGCCAACGGCCAGATTCACATTGCTGTCGAAGAGAATGGCATCGCGCGCCGTGAAGGAGAGATTATCGAATCCGGCCAATTCAAGAGCGTCGGCGGAAAATTGCGCTTGGCCGAAGGCAAGCTCCGACACGCCTGAATTAGAGGAAATACCTGAGGGAAGCTGCGGGCCGAGCGTTTGACTGATCGTAATGATGCGCGGCACAAACGATGGTTGCTTGGGATTGAAATTTCCCTCGTCCGGTGTTTCGAGCGTTACGTTGAGCGATCCCCCTTCGGCGCCAATACCGCCTGCGGCAGCCTGCATAGCTCCGTCGACATAGATGCCGCTGTAGGAGCTCATCGTGATCGAGCCGCCGCTGCTCGCGTCGAGGACCGTACCAATACCGGTACTTTTCGACAGCGGCGAGGACGGCGTCCCGGCTGCAAGATCGATTGTCGCGCTCGTGCCGGACGCATCGAGAAGCGCGCCTTGTTGAACGACGATAAAATCGTGGGTCGAGTTTATGATTCCATTACCCGAAGCGTTGAAAACGTCGCCGGCAAGTCCCAGAATGATCGAGCCGCCATTGGTGACTACGCCATAGGGCCGACCTTGATCATCGCGCGCGGTCGCGCTAATGCCGGCGACATCAAGTGTCGCATCGCTGCCGATCCAAATCGAACTCGTCGCCTGGCCGCCCAACGACGAAACGATCGATATGCCTCCTGGCGTAATGCCACTCGCCGATGCCACGCCCCCTAGTGCTCGCAAAGTGCCATCGACGGTGATTTGGCTGGTGCCGATCAGATTGATCGATTGCGCTGCATCGACGGCGATGGTGCTACCGGTGCCAATGTCGATGAAGCTGTTCGGCGTCGATGATGTTCCCGCTTGCAGCGTCAGGCTTGCGCCGGCACGCTGGGTGAGCTGTGCGGTAACCGGATTTGGCAGAAACAATGGCGGCAGCCAGAGCTGCAGGGCTTGGGCTGGATCGCCGCCGGTCGGGACGCTGATACTGGCGTCGGTAAATTCGTAAACGGGTGTGGTGACGTCGAGCTGCGTGCCGGGGGTGAGGGTGATGCCGAAATTGCTGGAGACGTTGTAGTTCGAGAATCCGGTGCTGAACAAGGATGATGAAAGATCAAGCGAGCCATCGTCGCTAGGTTGGCCGGTAATCGTGATCGTCGGTCCGCTTTGAATCGTCAGCATGCCGCCGCCGCTGACACCATAGGCTTGGATCGCAGCCCCTAGAATCAAGGCAGCGTTTGCAACCGTTCCTGAGGCTGCATCATCGGCGATGAGGGTGACGTTGCCGCCGCTGCCGGCTTGGGTTTTGCCGCTGACGAGGATGGCGGCGCCGGAAGAAACATCGATGGTGCTGCCGGGGTCGAGCGTGACGCCCTGGCTTTCGTCGATGCTAACGCTGCCGCCGTTGATGAAGGCCTGATCGGCGGTGAAGCTCGGGTCGAGGCTGGCATTGCTCCAGAGCCCTTGCGTATCGAGGGTGACGCCGGTTTCGATGGTTGCCTGGGCGACGCCGTTGGCGTCGGTAAAAGTCGTTGGGATGATTGTGCCCGAGAAACTTGCGATCTGCGCCGGCGAGAGGAGATTTGTTATTGAGATATTGCCGCTTGGCGCGGTGATATTAGCCGCCACATCGATTGTTGCGGCGGTGAGATTGATATTGGCGCCTGGTGCGAAGGTGAGGGGTGCGTTGACTGAGATTGAGCCCTGGGTGGTGATATTGAGGCCGCCGAGGTTGAAGCTGGAGATCTGGCTGGCGTTGAAGTCGGCGGTATTGGTTGCGCTGGTTGGGACGGCGTCGTTTACGGCGATATTGCCGTCAGAATTATCCCCCGAGTCATCGAAGACGACACTGGTGTCGTAGCCGTTGACAAGACCGAGAGCGCTATAATCGCCGAGGTCCAGCTGGCCCTGCAGCGGGGCGGTTGTCTGGGGGAGCGTGAACGGATCGCTGATAGATGCCGGGCGGGCGGTGTTCTGATCCTGACCGGTGATCACCCCGGCGTCGATCGTTCCATCGAAGAGCGCGGTGGGGGTTGAGAGAATGAGGCTGCCGGCGTCGCGGCCGACGCTGTAGCCTTGTTCGAAGACCTCCGAGGGGCGGAAGTAATTGGCGAAGATCTCGGTGATGCCCCATTCGGGATGGGCGTCGACGAAGCCGTCATCGACACCGACGAAGGTATCGTCGGCGGGGGCATTGTTGACGTTGAAGACATTGCCGAAGGCGTCGATGAGATAGCTCTGGGCGATATCGCCGGCCTGGTACTGGATCTGGCCGCCGGAGATATTGAAGACGGCGCCCTGTTGGGCGACGACGCTGCCGTTGGCGCCCGTTGAAAGCGTGATCTGGCCGCCGACGGCCATCCATTCCTGAATGGTGTGATCGACGTCGTTGAACTCGCCGGTGACGTTGAAGACGCCGCCGGCGCTGAAGAAGCGTGGGGTTGGATCGGCGCTGCTGGCGGGGACTTCGATGAGATCGCGGGCGTCGACGAAAACATTTATGTTTTGGGGCTGAAGAATATTGGCCAAGCGATTGTTGGGATCGTCACTGAGTTCCGGCCCCTCAATATTGACGGCGAGATCGTTGGCCGACATTTGCAGGATGGCGACATCGCCGGCGACGTCGAGAAGCGCGCCGTTATCGACCTGGACGCGATTGGTGGCGCTGACCGAGATCTGGCCGCCTTCGGCAATTGTCTGCGAGCCGTTCTGGAAGTCGACGGTGCCGCCGGTGACGATCTCGACGCGGCTTTCATCCTGGAAATCCGCCAGCGTGCTGAGATCGTCGAACTGGGCGCCGAGCTGGATAGTGGTGTCTTCCTCGCGGGTTGTATCGGCGGTGATGGAATTTGCGATCAGCGTCGAGCGCTGGGCGTCGCTGGCGAGGATGCTGTTGGCGTCGGGCAGGATGAGGGAGACGCTCGAGGGTCCGAGCGTCACGCTGCTGTCTGGATCCGAGGCGGACGAGAGCAGATGAATGGTGCCGCGCACCGCGGTCGAGGTGGTCGACAGCGCGACGCCGTTCTGGACCACGGTCTCACCCGCAAGCGTGATGTCGCCGGTATCGGCTTCGATGTAACCTGAGTTTTCGACGAAGCCGCTGCCGCCGGTGAGGCTGGAGCCGAGCGTGTTGAGTTCGACGGCGATCTCGTTGCCGTCGGTGGTTGAATCGCTGTTGCCGTTGGTGGAGAAGCCGGGGCGCAGGATGAAGTTGTCGCCGGCGGCGAGTTCGGTCTGGCCCTGCGGGGTGACGATCATGCCGGCGTTCTCGACCTCTGTCCCCATCAAGAGGACGAAGCCGCCGCCGCTGGTCACCGAACTGGGCGTATTGGTGGTGATCTCGGCGCCGGCATCGACGATGACGGCGCCGCCGGCGTCGGCGAAGCTCGGCGCGAGGGTTGCGCCGTTCTGGGCTGAAAAGATGGTGCTGGTGTTGACGATATCGGCGGTGGAGGCGATCAGGGTGCCGACATTGATCTGGCTGGCGCCGCCGAAAACGATGCCGTTGTGATTGATGACATAGACTTGGCCGGCGGCATTGATCTGGCCGAGGATCTGGCTCGGGCGTTGACTGGGATCCTCGACGCGGTTGATGGCGACCCAGTTTGAATTGCCCTGCTGGTTGAAATTGAGCGTCGTATTCTGGCCGACGTTGAAGGTTTGCCAGTTGAGGAGCGCCGTCTGGCCGGTCTGATTGATGTTGACGTTGGTCTGGGTGCCACTGGTGCTTTGCGTCGGCGCATTGGCGTTGGTCCAGCTGGTGACGGCATTAGCGACGCCTTGGGCGGCGAGGCCGCTGTCGGGAACGAGGCCGCCGGTGGCGAGGCCGTTGGGGATGCCGCTTGGGGTCTGCTGGGCGAGCGCGCGGGCGGTCGCCTGGGTCTGTTGCAGCATGGCCTGGACGGCCTGGGTGGCGCGCGAGAGTTGGCTCATCGCCTGTTGCGCGGTCTGGGCCGATTGCTGGGCATTGGCGATGGCGGCGGCGCTGGCCTGGCTGGTGACGGAGGTTGCGCCGGCCATGCCGTAGAGCGGATGCGCCTTTGCCGAGGTCTGCATCCAGACGAGCGCGGCGAGGGAGACGCCGGCGAGGAGCGCGGTGCGAAGGCCGTGGGTCGAAGCGGGTCGGCGGATTGGCATAGGTCTCGTCCGGAATGAGCTAGGGTCGGCGGTCAGGCATCGGCTTTTACGTGTGTCGGCGCGCCGCGCCCTAAATCTGGAAATTGGAAGCGGCGCGTTCGCTCGCGGGCTCGTCCGCGGGCGGCGTGATTTGCAGGGCTTGCGCGACGGCTTTGGCGGCCTCGGTCCGCGCGGTGCTGGACGGTCTGGGTGTGAGCGGGTTCGACGGGCGCGGCGGGGCGCGGAAACTGGTCGCAGGTTTTGCCGCGGCGGGGGTGGCGGCACTTGGTGTGGCGGCCGGTTCGCCATTGGCCAGGGCGGCGAGCGGGTCCGGCGCTTCTGGCGCGGCGGTCTTGGACGCTATGATTGCGGCTGCGGCCGGCTCGCTTGTACTCGGACTTGCATTCGGACTTGCACTCTCATTCGTACTTGCCTTCTCATTTGCGCTTGCCCGCGCCTGTACGGCCTCCGGCACGATCTTGGCGGTGATTTTGGCGCCGGCGTTCTGGCGGGCGAGTTCGGTGCGCAGATAGGTGATGAGGCTGGCGATGAGCTGGTCCCAGGTTGCGAAGGCGGCGCGCAGATGATTGCGGCTGACGCCGCCGGCGACGGAGACGTCCATGTCGAGGATCAGCAGGCGCTGATCGGTACGCAGGCGGGCGAAGCGATAGGCATTGTTCCAGCTGTTGAGGAGATCGGGCGGCAGCGTGCCGCCGTTGATGGCGAAGACGACGAGGAAGGTGAAGTCCGTATGGACATCCACAGGAGCCTGGGCCTGCGTCTCGCCGGCAGGCTCTCTCTCAGGACGTTGGTTGCCGGCAATGCTGCTGGGGAGTTTGCTGCCCATGCGCAGATCGAAGCCCATGCCGGCGGTGGCGGAGCGCAGCAGGATTTGTCCGGCGGGATCTTTGACGCGTTCGGCGCGATAGCCGAATTTTTGCAGATGGTCGCTGAGCTCGTCCAGGGTCAGGCTGTGGATGAGGACGTCGGTCATTTTGATCTCCAATTGTCTGTCTTGCCGGCGCACGACATTGGCGCTCTGGTGTCGGTGTCCTGTTGTCAGCGTGGCGGCACGGCCATGGCGAGTTCGCCCCGGCGGTTTACGTGGGTGAAGGGGCGCGTGGCGCCGGGTGTGGCGTCGGCGACAGTCTCGGCTTGCGGCGGTTGACCGCGCAGGCTTGCGGCGAGTTCGGGCAGGATGGTTTGCTTCAGCCAATCGCAGCCGGCGAGGCTTGCGGCCTGATGGCGAAAGCTCATCGGGGCGCGGCCGGCGCTGATGAGACCGCAGCGCCCGGTGAAGAGATCGCCGACGAAGCGCGCCTCGAGCCGCAGGACGGGGCCGCGATGGCCTTCGCTGGTTTTGTCGGTGACAAGGCCATTCAACAGGGTGCGGGCATCGCCGACGAGGCGGGCGAGATTGGCGGCGGCCGGGCGAAGTTCGAGATGCAGATTGTCGAGATTAGTGTCGTTGCTGAGGAAGAGATCGATCTCGAGCCGCAAGCGGATGCGTTCGCCGCGGGCGAAGCGCAGATCGCTCTTGCGCAGGGTCCAGTGCATCGTGGCTGGAGAGGAGGGTGTCGCGCCGGCGCCGGCGTCGAGGCCGGCGCGGATGGTGAGTTCGGGCATGCCCTCGGCCGAGCGGGTCAGCTGGTCGCCGAAATGCAGCGCCAGCGCGCAGACGGGGGCCAGCGCGAGGCTGCTCGCCTCGGCGCTCACCTGATAGCCGCGGGCGGCCAAAATGGCGGCAGGAGATGCGGCAGGCGAGAGAGAATTTGGCAGATGCATCGGTAGAGTCTTGGGCAGAGTCATCGACAGATTCTTCGCTAGAGTCTCGGGCGGAGACTTGGAGAGAGAATTGGAGAGAGCCTTGGGCAGGTGCATGGAGACTGCGCCTATCTTGTTGCCGCGCCGGTCGCACCGACGAGCTTTATGAGTTCGGATTGATCGAGGCTGATCGGGTTGGCTTTGACGAGATCGGCGAGCCAGGCACGCTGCAGGTCCTGGGCGCGCTGCTGGCGCATCTTTTGTTTGAGGACGTCGTGGACTTCGCTGAGGTCGAGCTGGCGCGGCGGATGGACGTCGACGAGCTTGAGGATTTGCCAGCCGTCGTCGAGGCGGATCGGGGCGGAGATGGCACCGGGCGCCAGGGCAAGGATGTGCGGCTTGATATCGGGGCGCAGCTGCGCCTCGCTGAGCCAGCCGATGATGCCGCCGTTGGCTGCGGTTGCCTTGGCCTGGCTTTCGGTCTTGGCGATCGCCGCGAAATCGGCGCCGGGGGTTCGAAGTTCACGCGCGATGGCGAGGATTTTGTTGCGCGCCTGCGTTTCGGCAGACGTGTCGGCGCCGGTTTTGGCGGCGACGAAGATCTGTGCCACCTCGTATTGCTTCGGCGCCATCAGCGCCGATTTGTTGGCCTCATAAGCCTCGGCGAGATCGGCCTCGTTGGGATAATCGGGCGGCGGCGCGGCAGCGGCCTGCACATAGCTTTGCATGATGGCGTTCTCGCGCATGCGCTCAAGCGCGGCGGCGACGGCCGGCTGCTGGTCCCAATGTTTGGCAAGGGCTTGCGCGAGCACGAAGCGGTCGGCGACGAGGCCGCGCAAGACGCGGGCGAGGAGATCGGGATTTTTATCGACGGCCGCGCGGTCGCTGGCGTTGAGATTGGCGATGAGCTTTTGCGTCTGATCGGCATGGAGTTCGAGATTGCCCATGCGGGCGACGACGGGGCTTGTGTCTTGGCTTGTATCTTGGGCTGGCGCTGCGCTGGCCTGGGCGTCCTGCGGCACGGCGGCGGTGTGCAGGTGGTGGTGATGAACCGCTTTGCCGGGTGCCGCCATGGCGAGGGTCACGACAAGGCTTGCTGTGGCGAGGCCTGAGATCAGCGTGCCGCCGCGCCGCAGGGTGCGGGGAAGCCTGGCGGGGCGCAAATTGGATGTGGGCAGATACGCGCGCAAATCGGCCTTTCGATCGAACATTGCGCGATGAGACTCGGCGCGGTGAGACTTGGCCTCATGCGACTCAGTGCGGTTGAATCTTGCGCGACGAGACTTCGCACGATCAGACGTTGCGCGGATAAACTTGGCGCGCAGATTGGATTTGCGGCTCACGGCTGAACTTTCTGATCGAGGATCTGATCGAGGTAGGTCTGGACTTGCGTCTCATGCGCGACGCCGCCGTAGCCGATCATCGGCTCGCGCGTGGCGAGGACCTTCCACATGTCGAGCTTGTTGTAGCCGGCGAGGATGTCGCTCGAGACTTTGACGAGTTTGGCGTTCTTGGAATGGCAGACTTTATCGTCGGCCTCGAAGGCTTGCGACGAGGCCTGGAATTTTGCCCGCTCAGCATCCTTGGCGCGGGCGACGTCGGCGGCATCTTCGTAAGCCCCGCGCCATTTTTCGAGGACCTGGTTGCGTTCTTCGAGGCGCTGATTGAACTCGGTGACGGCAAGATTGTAGGCCTTCTGCAGCGCCTTGATGCGGGCATGCGCGGCATCGTTTTCCTGCGAGAGGTGATCGCGGTCGTGTGTCATGTCGGCCAGTTGCGCCTGGACAGCGGTGATCTGATCCTGCAGGCCGCGCTGTTGCGACAGCGCATCGCGCAGCGCGTCGCGCAGGCGATCGGTCTCGCTTTCACTGTCCTGGGCATGGGCCAATCCGGCGTAGAGTGCGAGGAGGCTGGCGAGGAAGAGCATGGCGGCAATTGTTGCGACGCGGATTGTTCCCTGCGGAACAATTGCCTGTGCCGCATGGGCCTGGCTTTGGCGGGCGAGCGCCGGCGAAGGGGGTGCCGCGGGCGCGACAATACTTGCCACAGCACTTGCCAAGGAGCTTGCGAAAGGATGTGAGGGTTTGCGCATGGATCCGGCCTCAATATTTTGCGTTGAGGTCGACTTGCAGGACGTCGACGTTGTAGGGGGCGCCGCCGATGTTCTGCGCCGAGAGCCAGCGCACGGTGGTCCAGACATTGCTGGCGAACGCGAAATTGGCGCCGAGCTGATAGCCCTTCAGATTGGTGCCGCCGAGACCGAAATCGGGATCCTCGAAGGCGTCGACGGCAGCGTCAGACTGGATATATTTGTAGCCGACGTTAGCGTTCCAATCGCCGAACTGTTTGAGTTCTTCGTGGCCGACGGTGAGGCGGGTCATCCAGCCGATATTGCCGCCGGCGAAGTTGCCAAGGGAGCCATCGGGCGTGCCGGCGCGATTGTTGACGGCGATGGCGCCGGTGGCGGCGCTGTTGAAAGCGGTATTGTCGACGAACTCGCCGTCGAGGACGACATTGATCGGGTGGAAATAGCCGAAGTCGATACGGCCTGAGACGTCGACTTCGCGGAAGGCGCTGGCCAATCCGAAATATTGGAACTGGTTGATGGTATTGTTGTCGTTGCCGCCGGTGCCGGAGGTCGGGATGATATTGCGCAGCGCCATATAGGTGTTGCCGTTCTGGGCGAAGGACGGGCGCAGGTCGTCGGTTGAGCAGACCGAAGCGGAGCTGGCGACCAGGCAGGGTTGGGAGAGCTGGCCCTGGATATTGGTGAAGTCGTAATAGGAGACGCCGAAGAGGGCGTTGACGTCGGGGTTGATGGCCCAGGCGGTGCCGATCTGGGCGGCGATCAGGTAGCGGTCTTCGCTACCGAAGTCCTGGGCGCTCGAGGATTGGAAGTTGAGATTGGTATTGAAGGTCGGAAACGCGCCGGCGACGATGAAGGGGGTGAAGCCGGTGCCATAGATGATGTGGCGGGCCTGGATGGCGGCGCCGTCGAAGGCGATGTCGCGGTACCAGACGAGATCGGTCGAGGCGAAGAAGGGATTGTCGAAACGGCCGATGCTGATGTTGACGTCGCCCCACGGGCGGCCCTGCCAGGGATCGTAATTGAGATAGGCGCGATCGAGCCAGAGTTCATATTTGCTGAAATTGCCGCCCGAGCCGCCCAGCGTCTGGTTGGTCGAGACCGGCGAGTTGTCGCTGCCGGTGGCGATGCGGAAGCCGGTGGTGAAGCCGTTGGAGAGATCGGCTTCGGCGCCGAGGCGGGCACGGATGCGGAACTCGTTGCGGTTCTGCGTTGAATCGAGGGTCGGCGCGAAGATCGGATTGGCTTCCGAAACATCGAAGGGACTGCCGGTATTGATGGCGTTGAAGTTCGTCAGCGCGCCCTGGGCATTGCCGTGCGGATAGAAGATGCCTTCGTAGCGGGTGCGGAAATCGCCGCTGAATTTGATGCGCGAGGCCCATTCCGGATAGAGACCGGGCGAGGCCCAGCGTTCGACCCGGGCGGTGCGCAGGACTTCCTGGCGCAACTCATCGCGCAGCTGCCGTTTGACATATTCCGGGACATAGACGACGCGCTTGGTGCCGGGCGGTGTGACGGCGGCGGTTGCGGCATCGGCCACCGCGGTGGCGCGGGCGGCCTTGGTGGCGGCATCCTTGGTCGCCTGGCGGGCGACATAGGCCTGGTCCTCGGCCTGTTTGATGAGCGCGGTCGCCTGCTGTTCCTTGATCAGTTTGTTCTCGACCATGAGATTGATGAGATTGATGACGACGTCGGGCGAGGTCGCGTGATGATGCGAAACGCGCAACTCGCCCTTCGGCGCGGGCACGGCATGATGTTTGGCGGCCGGCGCGGGGGCGATCGTGGTGGCGGGTCCCTGCCCGGCGGTCTGGGCGCGGCCTTGCGCCGTCGAAGCGAGCCAGCCGGCCAGCACACAGGCTGTGCCGCCGCAAAGCAGGCGGGCAATCTGTGGTTTGTTCTTGTTCATAGCGGCGCGGTCCTCTTGCAAAGCTTCACGACTGTTCACGACTAGTTGGGTCTACGGCCGGTAATCTGGGCGACGATGGGCATCGGCATGTCAGTCGGCGGCGCCTGGCCGAGCGCGACACCGGACAGGGCGTCCTGCAGTGCCGCATCGACGTCCTTGTCGCCGGTCGAACTGGCGAGCTGGACGCGTTCGATGCGTCCGCTCTGGTCGGCCCAGATGCGCACGCGCACCTTCATCACCGCGTTGCGGATGGCCGGGTTGGCGTGCAGCGCCGTCTCGATGGCGTTCTGGACGAGGCTGGCGTACCAGCCCCAGCGGCTGCCGCCGCCGCCACCACCACCGCCGAGAAAGCCGTGGCCGCCGGGGTTGCCGGCGAGGCCGAAGGCATCGCCTGGCCCTTCCGCCTTGGCATCGAGGGCGAGCGGACCCGGCGGAGGTGCATCGTCCTTGTCGGCCTTGGGTTTATCGAGCGGCTTGTCGTCGGGCTTATCCGGCTGCTTGATCTCCGGCGTCACCATCTTCGGCTGCTCGATCATCTTCGGCTGCGGCAATTGCTGCGGCGGCGGAGGTGGCGGCGGCGGGGGCGGTGGCATGATCTTGACGAAGGTCAGATCGCGCACCTGCTTGGGCGGCGGATTGTTGTCGCCGTTGAAGATCAGCCGGGCGAGGCCGGCAGCCAGCAGCAGGAAGATGGCGCCGACCGCGAACTGCAGGCGGTAACGGCGCCAGAAAGGTTCCTGCGGCGGCTGGATCTGGTGGGCGTGATCATGGGCGACGCTCATATGCCCTCGCCTCCCTCGAACATGGGGGCGCCGAGTTGCGCCATGAGACGCGCCATGACGAAGTCCAGGATGGTCGTGCGATCGGCATCGGCGAGAAGGATCTCGGACACAGCGGCCTGCGCATCATCGGCTTGCGCGTCGTGTGCGTCGCTCGACGCGCCGGTCTGGCGCAGCACCTGATAGCGCGCTTGATCGAGCTCGTGCCGGGGATCGGCCTCGATGCGGACGGCGCCGTTGATCCACAGCCGCGGCTTCGAGTCGAGGATGACGATTATCTGCGACAGACGCTCGGCCATGCCCTTCCGGCGCGCCGTCTGACGAATATCCCAGGCCAGTTCGACGAGCCGCAGATAGCTCGGATCAGGTTCATTCCCGTGCTGGGCCATCGCGTCGTCCTTTGCGATGACGGCGGTTCCCGGGGCGGGGCGCCAGACAGGTTCGCGCGGCGGCTGGATCTCGTGCGTCGGGCCGTTCACCGCCTGCCCTCCGGCGCTTCCAGATCGAGGTGAAGCACAATGAACGCGAAGACGTCGGCAAGATCCGCTTCGAGGATCAGGGTGCGCTCGTCATCCGTCTCACCGATGATGCGATAAAGGCGCCGGGCCGTATCGACTTCGATGACAGTGTCGGCGGCAATCCGCAGCGTGGGTCTGGCGCCGAGCACGATGAGCCAGGGATCGCCCTTGGCCCGTTGGGCATGGGCTCTTGCGTCCAGGCCCACGGCGAGATCGAAGAGAAGCGCATAAGCCACATGGCTCGAAGAGGCATGATCGGCCGAAGCGAGGGCCGGACGGCTGCGGGACAGCGGCCATTCGTTGGTGGTCTCAAGATCGGTTTGAATTGCGATCGTGTTACGCATCACTTCACCAGCGGTTTGGTGGCGAGGCCGACTTGCGTGATGTTCAGCTGGCCGAGCAGGTCGAGGACGTCCATGACGTTCTGGTACTGGGTCTGGGAATCGCCGCGCAGCACGACCGGGAACTCCGGCGTCAGCGCCTTCTGCTGCAACAGGCGCAATCTGAGTTCGGAGAGCGACACCGGGATCGTGTCGAGAAAGATCTTGCCGTCATTGGTGACGGTGATGGCTTTGGTCGTCTGCTGCGCCAACGACGGTGACGCAGACGCCTTCGGCAGATTGACCTTCATGCCCTGCACCGTCGCTGTCGTCATGATGATGAAGATGACGAGCAGCACATAGGCGAGGTCCAACATCGGGGTGATGTTGATATCGTCATAGGGTTTGGCGTCGGATTGAACTTGCATCGCCCTACTCCGCCGCGAGACGTGGCCGTGCGGCGGGATCGTGATGTCCCGACGGTGCATAGGCTTCGGCAAGTTTGGTGACGATCTCGTCGACGAAGACCTGCATGTCGGAGGTCAGGTCTTTGACCCTGGAGATCAGGTAATTGTAAGCAAATAGCGCCGGGATCGCGACGGCGAGGCCGGCCACTGTCGCCACGAGTGCGGCGGCGATACCCGGCGCGATCGCATTGACATTGACGTCGCCCGAGGCGGCGATGGCGGCGAAGGTGATCATGACGCCGACGACGGTGCCGAGGAGGCCGAGGAACGGCCCGCCGGAAATGGCGATCGTCAGCATGACCATCGAGCGGTTGAGTTTTTGGATCTCGCGTACGAGCGCGCCGTCGAGGGCGGCGCGGATCGAGGCGATCGCCGGGCCGCTGAGGCCGCGGGCACGCTGATCTGGATGACCGGAGAAACGGTCGCGGATCTCGCGCGCGGCGAGCTCGTAGAGCCGGTAGAGGGAGGAGTGGCGCACGAGCCGTTGGACGGGTCCGGCGAGGCGGCCGTCGAGGGTTGCAATCGCCTCGTCGCCGGCGCTGTCGAGGCTCGACAGATCGCCGCCGATGTCGCGGAAGGCGGTGAGAAAGCGATTGTTCGCCTTGGTCTGAGTGCCGAGGTAGCGGGCGCGGTCGACCATGACCGTCCAGCTGATCACCGCCATGATCATCAGGATGCCGATGACGACCCAGCCGTCGACGGTGACCGACTTCAGGATCACCGCGAAATAGCCGGAAAACCAGCTGGCCGTCTGTTCGTCGACGGTGAAGGTCATGAACTTCGCGCCGTCGATCCCCTGCCCCATGGCTTGCGCCTTGATGAAGCCGGCGGGCCGGGCGATGTTGGACATATCGAGTTCGTCGATGTCGCCGGCAAAGCCGGCCGCCGCGACGGGCGTGGGCGCCGGGGCGGGTGCGGGAGCTGCCGGGGGTGAGATTGGGGCTCCTCCCCCGGCTTGGCCCGCTGTCGCCGGACCACTCGGGGAGGTCGGCGACGGCGATGCGGGCGCTGCGGCGGTGGATGCAGCGGGAACGGGGGCCGCAGCAGCGGGTACGGGAGCTGGCGCCACCGCAACCGCGGTGTCGCCGCCGACGAGCGCGATCGTGTTCAGGGCCGGCAGCGTGACGGCTAACGTCGCCACCGCCTTGGCATCGAGATAGAGCGTGAGCAGCCCGGGGCTTGCCGTGACGGCCAGATGATGCCAACCGCCAGGCGCCACCGGCAAGCCCGCGGGCGTGCGCCGGGTGACACCGGCATTGGTGACCGCCACGAACGGGGCGCCGTTGTCGAGGCCGATCACCAGGCCATTGGCGCCGTCATGGCGGCTGTAGATCGCCGCATTGCGTTGCAGCGCCGCGGCCTTGAACCAGACCGACAGGCTGAACGACCCGGCATTGGCGAGTGTCAGGGACGGCGAGGCCGGCAGGGTGACGGGATTGCGGCCGTTGAGGCGCAGGCCGGTGCCGATCAGCGCGCCTTCGGCCGGCTGGCCGGTGCTTTGCGCGCCGTTGGCCCAGACGGACGAATCCTGCGCTGGCGTGCCGTGTTCGCTGAAATGATAGACGAGGACGGTTGGTGCGTCATAGGTGGCTTTGGCATCGCCGGCGGCGACGGCTTTCTTGTTGCCGTAGTAAAGCCAGATATCGGTCTTGGCGCCGGGCTTCAGATCCGGCACCTGCACCCAGACGAAGGCCTGGTCGAGCAGCGAGTCATACGCCTCGACATGAAACTTGAGCGGCGTCTTGTCGTCGCCGGCGACAAAGCGCAGGTCGGCGCCATCGTCCTTGGCCTGGGCGAAGCGGAAATTGCCGCTATGCAGCCGCACCAGCACCGCCTGCGTACCGATCGGATCGGTGATATTGGCGCCCGCCGCGCTTGTGTCGATCGTGATCTTCTTTCGCAGTGACCACTCGTCGTTCCACCACGCCGATGCGGGCGACGCGAAAAGCAATGCACAGACTCCGAAAAGCCAGGCGAGAGCGGCAAATCGTTTTGTGCCACGTACGATTGTGAATGCGTTGGCGCTTTTGGTCATCATGCGGTCCATCAAAAATCCCCCCAGACGCGAAACAGCGCGCGCGGGTCGTGAGCGATCGTGTCGGTTTGGCTGATCATCGGCAGCGCCAGCGTGAGCATGCCGTTGAGATGCGTGAAGATCTGGAAATTGGTGCCGACACCGGTGCTCCATTCGACGAAGCGCGCCTGCTGCTCCGGCAACGGGGCTTGCAGGGTGGCGACGCCGCCATCGACGAAGCCGAAGAAGCGCCAGGAATCGAACGCCGGGTGACCATCGGCATCGGTCAGAATTTTGCGCAGCTTCGGCGCGACATCGGGGCTGCGCAGTTCGAGCGTGCCGGCGGCGCCGTCGTCGCCGAGTTCTTCCGATTCGAGATAACCGCGCACGGTATCGAAGCCGCCGAGGCTGAACTCTTCGCTCGAGACCAGCGGCTCGTCGGTGGCCTGGGCCTGCACCTTGCCGTAGAGTTGGAAACCCTGCGGCAGGTCCTGGGTGCGCGACAGGTCGGCCTTCAGGATGAAGAAATTGGTCTGGGCGTTGAAGCGTTTATTGTCGAACTCATCGCGATCGCTGCCGACGCCGCGCAGACCAGCGACGAGGCTGACATCGCCCTGCGTCAGCGCCTTGTCTTCCTGATAGGTCGCGCTATAGGCGGCGGTGAGCGGGAGATAGGTGACGGGCGTATTGTTGCCCGTGCCGTTCAGCTCTTCGGTCTGGTCGAAGTGCTTGTAATCGGGGCCGATCGAGATCGTGTGATAGAAATTGCCGCGCGACGGCAGTGTCATCACCGCGCGAATGCCGGCGATCTGGCCGGGGCCGACGACGTTGAGGCCGCCGAGTGCGGCGACGTCGCTTTGCGAATAGACGCCATAGAGCAGAAAGCTCAGCCATTCGACGCCGGGAATGCGGGCGAGATAGGAGCCCGAGAAGGCCTGCGCATCGGAGACACGTTCCGGCGCCACCTGGTAGGTGAAGGTGAGCGAATGGCCGATCTGCCAGAGATCGTCGTAATGCGCCGTGCCGGTAATGCGTAACAGCGAGGTGCCCGGCGATTGCCGGTCGTTGATCTCGAGGCTGCCGTGCATCGGCGCGCTGTCGTTGACGTTGAGATCGACATCGACGGTGCCGGGCGTGATGCCGGCGCGCAGCGCTGGCGTGACGCGGCGGTCCGGCCATTGATTGAGCGCGACGATATCGCTGGTCACGGCGTTGAAATCAGGCAGCGTGCCTTCGCGTAAGGAGGCGGCGCGCTGTTTGATCTTGTCGATGTCGAAATAATGCGCGTTCTTGACTCTGAGCCGCCCGACCTTCAGCTCCGTCACCTTCAGGATGACGATGCCGTCCTGCGGATTTTGCTGCGGCAGTGCGACGGAGACGGTCTGATAGCCCTTGTCGTGATACGACTTCTCCAGGGCCGCACGGGCTTTCTCGACATCCCGCGCCGTGCGGCCCGGCCCCAGATACGGATAGACCGCCGCCTCGACATCGATCTCCGGCAGCGAATCCGCCCCCTCAACCGCATATTGGTCGATCTCAAAACGTGACGGCGCCTGGGAAGCCAGGGGCATCGGCGCGCAGGCGACCTGCCGCGTCTTGCCGGCGCCCTTGCCAACCTTGCCCTCGTCAGCCCTGCCCGCGATCTGCTGGCCTGACTTGGTCTTGGTCTTGTCCTCACCGCGCCCGCCCTGGGCGTCGCAGGCCGACGCAGAGGCGCCTGAACCTGTGGCCCCGCCAGTCTGCGCCGCCGCATGCGATCCAGAGCCCGACGGCGCCGCGCCAGGGGACGTTGACGAACCCGCGGCGGCATTCGATTGAGACGCCGTCGCGTTCGCCGCCGCTTTCGATGCGTTCGCCGCCGAACCAGACCCGCCCGGCCGCAGACCCGCCGGCACAACCTTCGACAGCGCATAAAACGCCACCGCCGCTGGATCCGACGTAATCCGAACCGAAGCCCCGGAGGATCTCCGGCCCGGCAATCCGGCCCCGGATGGGTCCGAACTCTCGTCTTCCGAAACGCCAGCCTCAGAGCCCTGCCCTGACGCGCCCGCCCCCCAACTCGACGGCAAACGAAAAAAGGAACCGCCGCTGCCGCCGCTCGAGCCAGAACTTAACAACCCCGCCGCCGCCGCAGCCGAGCCATCAGAGGCGGACTCATCAGACGCAGCGTCATCGCCCGAAACATTCGAGCTTCGCGCATCCGGCGACATCTCAGATGCCGAACCGTCAGAGGATGGCGCAGAACTGCCCTGCGCATCCGTATCGCCCGCCGCACCCGGCACCCCTTGCCGCGGCGCGGCGCCAGCTGTAACCGCGTCGCTCGCACCATCAAAAGCAGAATCTGACCGAGAGCCCGGCGCCGCTCGCGACTGCGACGAAGACGGCGAAGACAAACCAGAAAAAAAATCCCCGGGCGCCGCATCAACCCGCGTCACCGCACAGATCGAGCCAAGCAACGCAAGACCCAACGGCCGACGCCGCCAGAGCAAAAACGCCCTCGCACAAATCTGCACGTCAAACTTCACGATTGTTTACCCGATCATCCGCAGCGCGACCCGCGCGAGCCAAAGCTCCCAGCCCTGGGGACGCGGCGCTTCCAGCAATGAAGACGATTGGTTGACTTCGAACCCGCAGAAAATCGTTCGGAAGCAGGCGCACCTCTCGGTGCGTTGTTGCCGGGCTACAACAGTGTAGTCAGAGGAGACTAAACTCCTGGCGAGCCTTCCAAATACCCAAAAGGAAGGAGCAAGGAAGGAGCCTAGGCATTCATGGCGCTTTTTTACTCAGTTTCTTCCGCTTCCCCTCACGCTCAGCAAATGCCGGGCGCGGGCTTGATGCCAAAGGACGGACAAATCGTTGCGACCATCTTGAAACGCTGTAACGGCAAAGCGCAATGTGCTTCTGCCGCATGGAACACTGTTGAAGTGCAGCGGTGTCGCGGAGAATTTCCGGTTCCCGGAGGATGTTTCGGCCCGAAGGGCGCGATAATGAAGGTGATCAATCAGACGTCGCCACAATATCTTCGCCGGGGCTGTCTTTCAGGCGGATGTGACTGACATTCGCGGTCGTCAGCAGATGGGTAATCAGCAAACAATATGCGCTGCGCGGTTGAATAGGATCAAAACGCGCAACATGGTGGCTTACTCCGTCTCCGCGCAATGCTGGCAAGCATACATCCAGACAATTCTCATACGCCCGCTATTTTCTTTGAAAAAAGACGACTGCTCTTTCGTCATCGGAAGCCGAATTAGTCCGAATCGACAATCCCGACCCCGTCTTCGATACGAAATACGCCAAAGCAAGCCAGGTGGTATTTTCGGCCGACCCCTGGGATCTCATCTTCCGTGCTAAATGACGGCACGTTCAAGACAAGTTGTCTTGCGAGGACCTCTTCAAACGCTCCCGAGCGCTCGAATACGACACGCCACCTCCACTCTCCACCAGGAGTCACTTCAGCCATCGTGTTGTAACGAAATCGAATAAATTCAGACACTGATTCCCCGTCTTTTTTCAGCCAAGCAGTTCCACGCTAGCGGATCTCACGAATTGCTTGCATGAATAACCCAATCAATCTTCTGATAATTCCGTATCATCAGCGTTTTCGCCATTGATGAGTGCAACGAGCGCTTTCGAGGGCCGGAAAATCACAACGCGGCGGGCTTTGATCGGTGTCTCGACACCAGTGCGTGGGTTACGGCCGATGCGCTCGCGCTTTGCACGAACAGAAAACAGACCAAAAGATCGAAGCTTAACCGTTTCGCCGCGTACGAGGGCGGCCCCCTCACGTCCGGCGACCCTGTGCAGCAGGCAGCATTTCCACTCATTGTGGTTTTCGTCGGCACAATGGGCGCTCTCGGGGTCAAAGCAAATCGGTCTTTCAAGCAGCTGGTCGGCCTGCGCATCCAAACCGAATATTTGGCGGAGGATTTGCGCAAGCAAAAAGAAATTGCCGAAGCGGCCAATCTCGCCAAATCGACGTTTCTCGCGTCGGCAAGTCATGATTTGCGGCAACCGGTTCACGCGCTGGGTTTGTTCGTCGGCGCGTTGCGTCGTGTCCCAATGCCGCCGGAAGGCCAGCAATTGCTCGAACAGATCGAGCTGTCGACCAACGCGATGGACGGTCTGTTTGCCGCGCTCCTGGACATCTCCCGTCTCGACGCCGGCACCGTCGAGGTGCATCGGTGCGCCTTCGCCATTGACCCGTTACTCGAACGCATCTGCCGCGATCATGTCGGCGAGGCAAAGGCGAACGGCCTATCCCTCATCCAAAAGCCTAGCCGTGCCATCGTCGAGTCCGACCCGGTGCTCGTGGAACGGATTCTGCGAAATATTGTCTCGAATGCGGTGCGTTATACCGATGGAGGCCGGATCGTTGTCGGCTGCCGCCCAAACGGCGCGATGGTGTCGGTACAGGTTTGGGATACCGGCGTCGGCATCCCACCCGATCAGCAAGATCGGGTATTTCAGGAATATTACCAGCTCGGGAATGTGGAGCGCGATCGCGCCAAGGGGCTCGGGCTCGGCCTTGCCATCGTACGTCGATTGACCGATCTGCTCGGTTGCCCCTTGACACTTCGCTCCCAGCCTGGCCGTGGCTCTTGTTTTGCCGTCGCACTCCCGCTCGCCAAGGACGCCGCCGAGACGAAGGATAATGGCCCCCAGCGGACTCAAGGTGCGTTTGCGCGGGGGCTCATCGTCGTCATCGACGATGAACTGGCGATCCGCAAGGCGATGTCGAGCCTGCTGTGGGCATGGGGCCATGATGTCATCGCAGCGGCCTCTGGAGACGAAGCGACACGACTCCTATCGGCGTGCCCGGTGCGGCCGGATCTCGTCATTTGCGACTATCGCCTGCGCGACGGTGAAAATGGAATTGCGGTCATCGAGCGGCTGCGCGCCGATTACAATGAGCCAATACCCGCCATGTTGATTACCGGAGACACCGCGCCAGATCGACTAGCCGATGCACAGGCCAGCGGTCTCCTACTACTGCATAAGCCTGTGTCCAACGCCAAGCTCCGCGCGGCGATTATCCATTTGATCGCCACGGTTCATATCGACGACGCGGCAGGCCGGTAGTTTGACGGCGGCGGGTTCGGCACTCGCAAACGCGTGAACGGCCTAGCAGGCTGCTGAAAAATTGCGGTGCTTCAGGCGCGGAGAGAGTTGCTGCTGACTTTCCGAGAATGGCTTTGTCGATGATGACGGTCGGCGGATGTGGCTGTGATGAGCGACGCCTTAGGTGGCATCATGGTGTCATCTCCTCAATCAATTTCGGTAGTCTGACGAGGTTGTAGGCTGCGGCGGCGAAGGCGAAGGCCCAGCCCACGCGATCGACGCCGCGAAACTTC
The DNA here is from genome assembly GCF_037200945.1 of Methylovirgula sp. Lineage (NCBI taxonomy): Bacteria > Pseudomonadati > Pseudomonadota > Alphaproteobacteria > Hyphomicrobiales > Beijerinckiaceae > Methylovirgula > Methylovirgula sp. Next base: position 2,621,524 of record NZ_JBBCGP010000001.1, on the reverse strand, counting down.
GTCTTGCGCTGCCCGGCGATGGTCTTCATCCAACCAAAGGCCTCCTCGATCCGTTTACGAATGCGCTGGCTCGCCGAATAGGCCTGATGGCGCGTTGTTCGCCGGTCGATGGTTGAACGCCGGCCGCTGATATTTTGCGCGATGTGCGGACGCACATTCATGGTTCGCAGTTCATTGACGAAATCGGCCGCGTCATAACCCTTGTCGGCGCCGAGCGTGATGGCTTTTGGCCGATCGGCGCGCGGCTCGATCATGGCCAGCGCCGCGATGCGTTCGCCATGGCCGTTGGCGGGCGTGAGACAGGCATCGACGATGAGGCCGCAACGGTTCTCCATCAAGGCGTGGCCGAGGAAAGCGAGTTTTGCTTCCATGCCCGGCCCCTTGCGATAAAGTCGGGCCTCGGGGTCGGTGGTCGAGGCATGTGTCTCGTTCGAGCGCTTCTCACCCTTGAAATCCGCCTCGGCGTTGCGGCCAGGACCTGACGGCGGCTGATCCCCTGAATCGTCCTTCGGCTTGAAGCTTTTCATCGAGGCCCAAGCCTCGATCAGCGTGCCATCGACGGAGAAATGATCCGACGAGATCAGCCTTTTGACGCGCGGCTGGGCCAGCACGGCGGCGAGGAACTTCGCGGCGATCGCCCCATCGAGCAGACGATCGCGGTTCTTGGAAAACACCGTCGCATCCCACACCGGATCGTCAATGGCGAGCCCGACAAACCAACGAAACAGTAAGTCGGTATCCAATCGCTCCATCAACTGGCGTTCCGAGCGAACTGAATAGAAAGCCTGCAACAGCATCGCCCGCAGCAGCCGTTCCGGCGGGATCGACGGACGGCCGACCTTCGAATAGAGCGCCGCGAAATCCGCCGCCAGGGCTCCGAGCGCCTCGTTGGCGATCGCGCGGATCACTCGCAACGGATGATCACGGCGCACCCGCGCCTCCAGATCAACATAACTGAAAAGTTGTCCCGAACCTTCGTCACTGCCGCGCATGCTGCTGTCTCCCAACGAAATGGAATCACGATCAGCCCCGCAAAGGAAGAGGGTTTTTCAGCAGCCTGCTAGAACGACGCAAAGTTGCCGGGGCCAAGGGCCGGAAGTGATTCGGCAGGGATTGTAGATAAACTGAGCTCGCAGATTACTCGGCCACAGATGGCCGCTTCCGCTTTATGATTCACTCCGCAGTCCGCGGGATCCGAGAATAAAATCAAACACAGGTTGGGGCTGCCCAACAGCTGCTACCTGTAACGCAGTGGAATTTCGTACGGCCGCTTCGGCGTTTTCAGCGAGGGTCGAGGGTGACATGCCGAGTGCGCGCTCGAACGCGGAATCCGGTGTCAGGCGACGAAGTTGCTCCGCGGCATGTCCGGCGTGATGCACGGCCGCCGCATGTTTGTCCGCTCGAATCTTCACGCCGGTTGCCGACAATAGGATCAAACCCTTGAAGAGGATACGCAATGGGTCGCCTCGATATGCGACCTTCCAGAGACCTTCCCAGGCTTCATGCGCTTCCCAGTAATAACCGTGATTGAAGAGGTCGAGCCCCCAGAGGAACACGTCAGAGTTAAGCGACGCCTCCGCAAAGACCAGAGACTCGACTTGGTAGCTATGCCCCGCGGGGTCGCGTACGGGATGCGGTTGCATGCCCGGCAGGTACGCATACGGCGGAAAGCTTCTCTTCGGAAGCCAACGCGGACGGAATGTCGAACCAATGGCCATGAAAATGTATATCACGCCAATGACTCCAGTGTGATGCGAAGTCGCCGTGGATCGCTGTCCGCTTAAAAGCGGACGGTGGCTGCCCTTTTCTAAAGAACGAGACTAGCGAAAGCTATGTAGCTGGCTGAAATGCCAGTTCGACCAATCGCAAGAATCGACTGTTCGAGCGCGTCCAATCATGACGATGCCAGTTCGAGCCGACCCCGGCGTTCTCCTGTCGCTTGAACTCTTGAATTGAACGGCGTTTAAAGATTTGCGCATGCAATCCTCTCGGCCGACGTCTCGATTCCTACGGAGGACGCCTTGGGTTCTTCAATCCGGTTCGTACTTCATAATCTGCCTGCCATTTTGCTCGGCGTCGCCTTCGTGGCCGCAATTTTAAGCCGTCGAGGACCGTTTCCCGAGCGTTTGCTCGGCTGGATACTGTTACTGCCGATCGGTTTGACGGGGCTCTGGGCTGGCGTCTTCCATATTTTCTTCGCAAAGACAGCCGCGGCGTTCATTGGTTGGAAGACGAGCCCATTTCAGTTTGAAGTTGGGATCGCTGATCTGGCATTCGGCGCGACCGCTTGCCTGGCCTTCTGGCGAAGCCTCGAATTCAAGGCCGCTGCGGTCATGGTTTCTTCAATAGCTCTTCTCGGCGACGCTATCGGCCATATTCGACAGATGCTGACTGCCCAAAATTTCGCGCCTGGCAATGCGGGGATCGTCTTCTACATGGACATCGCCTGCCCGCTCTTGGCCATCTTGCTCCTCCGAATCGCCCAGGGAGGCAGAAGGCCGTGGCCATGGAGCCGTTGAGCTTCATGGATTCCGCCTCGCCCGCGCCAGGGCGCTAAAAGCGAGCACGGCGAGACCCAGCGCGACACCAACGCTCACGACGCCAGCCGGCGTTGCCGTGCCTCTGCCTCGATCGAAAATGCGTTGCCAATGCGAAGCGTAAAGATGCTTTTCATCTCCTCCAGATGCGGCGCGCTTCCCGAGCCGAGTTCAGCGATTTCCTTGGAAGGATTTTTACCCATAAGATCCTGCGCGCTCCGAGCTCAGCCGGTCTTCTTCCGGGTCGCAGATCGAGGTCCGGGCTTAGCAGCTGGCGTCGTGGCCTTCGGCTTCTTGCCCTCAATCGGCATAATCATCTCGGTTTGACCGGCTGCGCGCTTCGCCGGCTTTTTGGCGCGCGCTTTCGCGGCTGCTGGAGCGGCTGCGGGCGGCGTCCTCGTTCCCTCGGCCAGGCTCTTCTTCAGAGCATCCATGAGACTGATGACATTCGGCGCGTTTTCAGACACGCGCTGCGGCGCGACTGGCAAACCGGCACGCTTCGACCGGATCAACTCAACGACGGCATCTTCATACCGGTCGTGGAATTGATCCGGATCGAAATCGGCGGTTTTGCTTTCGACGATGTGGTCGGCCAGCTTCATCATGTCGGGCGCGACTTTGAAATCCTCGATCTCGCTAAAGAGGTCGTCGGCTTTTCGAACCTCGTAGGGATAGCGCAGCGTCGTCCCCATCATACCTTTGTCCCAGGGCTGGAGCATCATGACATGCTCGCGCTTGGCGAGAACGACGCGGGCGAGCGCCGCCATCTTTTTGTCCCTCATCGCTTCACGAATGACGCTGAAGGCTTCCTGGCCGACCTTTCCGTCTGGCACGATGTAATAGCTGCTGTTGAAATAGCGCTCGTCGATCTGCGCGCGCGGCACAAAGGTATCGATGTCGATCGTCTTGCTGCTCTCGATCTGAAGTTCATCGAGTTCTGCGTCATCAATTTGAATATAGCTGTTCTTTGCGTATTCGTAGCCCCTGCCCTTGTCTTCGCCTTCTACTGGCTCGCGCGTCACTTCGTCGATGAGCTGCTGGCGCAAACGATTGCCGGTATTTTTATTGATCTGGCGAAAGGCGATGCGCTCAGCCGTCGAGGTGGCTGGATTGTCCGTCGTCAGATAATTTGAGACTGATCAGGCGTTTCGAGAAGAGAGGCGCTGGCTCATCAGGGGTTAGAGTTTAAGCGGCCTGCAGTCGGTGCTGCAAGCGGCGGTTTGCGATGGTAGCAAGCTTGATGCGTTTGCGTTCTGCGATGATCGTCTCTGCTCTGCCGAAGTAGACGTCGGCCGGTGTGACGTTTTCGATGCTCTCATGATAACGGACGTGATTGTAGTGCTCGACGAAGGCGCCGATCTGCCGCTCGAGATCGCCGGGTAGATAATAATTGTCGAGTAGAATGCGGTTCTTCAAGGTTTGGTGCCAGCGCTCGATCTTGCCCTGGGTTTGAGGATGATATGGTGCGCCGCGCACATGTTGCATGCCCTTGCCTTCGAGCCACCTGGCCAGGTCGTCTGCCACGTAACTCGCCCCATTGTCGCTGAGAAGCCTCGGCCGGTGTACAACGGTGATGTGATCAAGGCCCGATGCCGCCAGTGCCTGGTCGAGCGTGGCCGTGACGTCGGAAGCGCACATTGTGGGACCAAGCCTCCAGGCCACGATGTAGCGCGAGAAGTCATCCAGCACCGTGGAGAGGTAGTACCAGCCCCAGCCAGTGATCTTAAGGTAGGTGAAGTCGGTCTGCCAGAGCTGGTTGATAGTGGTGGTCTTGTCCTTGAACTCGTTCGCCGCCTTGATCACCACGTAGGCCGGGCTGGTGATGAGGTCGTGTGCCTTCAACAACCGATAGACCGAGGCCTCGGAGACAAAGTACTTTCTCTCGTCGGTGAATCGCACGGCCAGCTCTCGCGGCGATAGCTCAGGGACCTCCAGCGCCAGATCGATGATCTGGCTGCGGACGTCGTCCGGGATACGGTTCCAGACGCGATCCGGTCGTGAGCGATGATCGGCCAACGCCTCAGGCCCTCCCGCACGATAGCGATCGTACCATCGGTAGAAGGTAGCGCGGGGAATGCCGAGCTTTTCCAGCGTGCGCTTGGCAGGCAGATGCGACTGCTCAACCAACTCGATGATCTCGGCCTTCTCGGATGCAGGATATCTCATGCCTCGTCCTCCCCATCCCCGTTCATGCTTTTTTTGAGCAGGCGGTTCTCCAGGGTCAGATCGGCCACGACCTCCTTCAATGCGGTGGCTTCGCGACGGAGATCCTTCACCTCGCCGGACGTCGCGGCACGAGCTGTGTCGCCCGCCAGCCGGCGCTTACCGGCTTCGAGGAACTCTTTCGACCAGCCGTAATACATCGAGGCCGCAATGCCTTCCCGCCGGCACAGCTCGGAGATGTTCTCTTCGCCACGCAGTCCCTCCAGCACGATGCGGATCTTCTCTTCCGCAGAGTATTGCCGACGCGTCTGGCGCCGGATGTCCTTCAGTACTTGTTCTGCCGGCGCTTTGCCCGGTCCGGATTTCTGCTTCATCTTCGCTCCTTACGGCTACGATGAACCAGAAATCCTCCCTTCGTGAAGACCCTCAATTTGTCTCAGGGGTGCTGACGGCGAACACTGTACGCGATCTCATGCGACGCCATATTATCGAGAACAGCCCTGTCGGACCTGGCGACATCATCCTCGGCAAGCCCGTCGAAAAACGCGTGATCCATTCGGTGATCACGGCATCGCAGGAGAGCGGGGCTCACCCTAAGCGGCTTCGAAAACTGTTGGTCGCGGCCGGTATCATTCCTCCTGGACTTGATCAATATCCGTCCAGCCGCGTTTTTTTTAATGCATCCTCGGCCGAAGAGTTTATCGCCCGCGCCGTCACTTCCCTCAATCTCAAAGAGGCTCGGACTCATCTCGGTGTTGGCCGCGCCCAAGCCAAGCTGCTTTATCAGAATGGCTTTATCCTTCCCTGCGTCCCCGAAGGAGCAGAGGGGCTCGGCGATCTCGCTTTCGCCCGCGACGATCTTGATGCGTTCCTGCGCTCGCTTCTCGAAGGCGCGACTCCCGTTAGCGACCCGCAACCACCAATTTGTCCGATCGAGAAGGCCGTCAAGAAAGCAAACTGCAGTATCGCTGAAATCGTTCAACTCATTCTTGGGAAGAAGCTACGGTGGCTAGGGTTAGATCCGGCACAGCACGGCTTCGCCGCATTGCTGGTCGACATTGAAGAGATCAAGGAACTCGTCCGGGGAAGATATCCGGACGGCGTTCCAATTTACGTGGCGCTTAAAGAGCTGAAGACAACCGAACGTGTGGCGAAGTTGCTTATAGCCGGCGGTCATCTGAATATCGTTACGGCCGTAAGCCCCCTAAATAGGTGTCCCGTTCGGCTCATTCCAAACGATAGCCTCAAGCAATTTCGCGATCGTTATATTTCACTTTATGAGCTGACGTTGGTGACGGGCTATCACCACACCAAGGTCAAGAGGACGCTTGATGCGCGTGGACTTGAACCCGCCCTCACCTCAGACAAGTTTGGCGCGACATTCTATTTCAAAAGCGATGTCGCTTACCTGGCGAGATAAAACCGGAGCTGCCGATGCGGACGCGAAGCGCAGCGGAACGGAAATACTCTCGACCGCTGACGATGGCGCTTGGTCTAAGTCGACATGGAGCTCGCCAACTCGCGACGACGAACATCAATGCGGCCTACGTCATTCCGGCTCGGGTTCTGTTGGCCCACTCTTTGCCGTGCCGGAAAACGGATCCATTTGATCTGCTTCTTCCAGAGCCCAACGCGCCCATTCTTCGAATTCCGGGATCTGCGAAACTTGTAAAGCGCGTCTTGCTTTCACGTATTCGCGTATGAGACCCGCCTGTCGCCAGTTTGTAGCCTCGATTAGTAGGCCATCGCGCCGCGCCTTCTTCTCGGCGGCAATCCGTTCACGCTCCTGCCTTTCGGCCCTCTCCTGCGCTTTACGGCGGGCTTCGGACTCTTCTGCTTCGCGTTTACGCTGCCATTCGGTTCTTTCGGCCTGCCATCGCCGTGATTCCCGCTCACTTACAACCGCGAGACCAATCACGATCTCGGTAAGCTTGTCTTCGAGCTTACCGTTATCGTCATCTTTCCAAACCGAGACGATCTCTGGATGATGCTGGCCGCCCTCCGCACGCAGCTCTAGCTGCCCTTCCTCGTCCTTTGCCTGTCGATTACGTCCCATGCGATTCTTGAGAGAGTCCAGGGTGATGCTGACCGCGGTAGGGCCGTGAATTGATATCTCGCGTGCCTCCCTATCTCGTATGTGCGCGTTTCCGCCGCCGGTGCGCGCAAAAGCGCGAAAGATTGAGTCCAGAATGCGCAGGCGTCGTCGTTCATAGGAGGAGTCAAAGAGCGGCTTATCCCAATGGTACGAGCTCGACGCCATCTTTTGGCGGGCCGCCTCATCGCGCTTCAGCAGTTTTGCGATAGCTGGATCCGCGCGTGTTAGATCGCGCGATAAGGTCACTTTGCCGAGTCGTTGGCGAAACCGCTCTGTCAGCACATCGATGCTTTCTTCTTCGCCATCGATGCCCGGCTCCCCGGTAATGCGTGCTCTCAACTCCGGTGTCAACGCACCACTCATTTCAATGACGTTGACCGTGGAAAGATCGCGTGGAGTAAGAGCTGTTCGTGCAACCTTTTGACCAGCGTGTAGCTTGTTCCAATATCCACGCTCCGGAATTGGTATGCCTGCATTGCGGCAGTGTTTGGCTATCGCCACGTCAGAGATGCCGATCGCCTTGCAAAGACGACTCATGGCCTCCGACCAAACCAACTCATAGAGTTGCTCTCGTGTTAAACGTAACATCGCTTCTCCGCTTTCAGCAATGGGCGGAATGTAACGCGGCGCCCCGCCAAAGACATTTGTCGCCACACAGATGCCACGCGCCGCAAAATTTCGCTTAGCAACTCGACAAATTTCAGACACTAGCAAAAAGTCAGAGGCCTGGCTGCCAAGCAACTCCAAGCGGAGTTCGGCTCTAATGACACTGTCGATTCAACGCTGCTGGACGCATTAAATGTCCGGGCTGCCGATTTTTCCATGTCAGTCAGGATCGTGGTCTCACCCCCCCTGCGCGTTGCTACCCGGCAAATGGCCTGTTCGAGCTCGAACTGGCGTCAAAAGACAGTTCGAGGAACGTGGCATTTTCGGCTTCTATGCGTCTCGAAGGAATCGCTCCGACGCCAGCCGTCTCACGACCTGTACCCCCTCAGGAAAAATGTTGGCGACCCGCGGCTAGCTCCTCCTCACATTGCAATTGAGCCACACCCGTCTTTTTTTTGATGGGCACATTCCACCTGTCACAGGTTTGGGAGATGTTACTTTCTCACCCGGGGGGAGGAACGGATGGCTATTTTAGACAACTTAAGAAGCTTCTGGTGGTGGCTTTACAGGATAATAATGAGGCGGCGCTCTGACGCCGAGCTCACCTACAAATTACGACAAGTCATTTCGAATAGCCTCCCCGAAACGGAGAGGCGGGCGGAAGTTGCCAACATTTGCGTGGTCGATTTCGCCGATCCCAATCAACAGTTTCTCTGCGCTAAGGGCCTGACTGACAATCAATGCATCTCCTATGCTACGGCCGTCGGTGGCACTGGCCATTCTCGGCATGGAACTACATGTCCTCCGAATACCCGCCCCGTCAAACCCTAGCGATGGGCTCCGATGAAAATATGTCTATCCATTTTGGCACCGCTTGTAAGCTTATGCGTCGGCGGTTGTAGCAATATTCAAAATTTCGATGTTCCCAGAGACGCGGCTAATTTGCCATCTGTGCAAACGATTGTTCAGCAAGTGAACTGCGAATTGGCCACGCTCGCATCCGACAACTACCAATATATTGGGGACATGGTCGCAGGAGATTACGTGATCGCCGTAGAGCTGGACCTCACGGTCAACGACGACGGCTCTCTCGCCCCTGCGTTCACCTATACCAATGGTCTGTTTTCCTTCAACGCCGGCGCAAAGCTGGATGTTCAAAGAGAGCAGAATTTTACTGAAACTTTGTTCTACTCAATCGCAGATCTGCGCGATTTAATGAACGAAGATCGGAAGATGAGTCTCAAGGTTGGCCATCCCGTGAATTCGCTTGCGTGCCCCACTGAGGTTAACACACCGCTTGCCGGCGACCTTGGCATAGTGCCGTCGGTACATATTGCCATGAATACACCTCATCTTGCCTCACAGACAAAGCTCAGCGGGGCAAAGGCCGGAGAATTTGGCGGATATGCAAAGTTCGTGATTTTGAAGAATCTGAATGCTGTAGGACCAACCTGGACGTTAAAGCAGTTGAAGGGACCGGGAAGCCTTGCCGGCGTGTCTGAGACAAACACCGACCAAATTACTTTTGCCTTCGCTGAACGAGCTGCGACCGGCACTCTCCCACAGGCACCTAATAGTGCAGCGACCAACCAGGCAAAAGCGCGCGCCCTGACGATAATCGCGCAAATTAAATCAAACCAGGTCAACACTGTCTTGAGCCAAATTCAAGTTAACACCCGATGACTCAAGTTTTGTCGGGAAGGCGCGCGGCTGACCCCCAGTATTATCGCGTCTATAGATTTGTATACGGCGCAGGAGGATGAGCTTCTTCCCTTCAGACGAGCGCAGTAAAAATTCATCGCTAAGACCAATCAGCCGAGACTTTTCTGCATAGGAGCGTCAGTTTTTCGAAGTTATATTTCCACGCTAGGGCGCCGCATCGGCCGCGCTACTCGGCAGCGTGATTTTGAGAAGCCGAAGAGGCGCAAGTTCAATCTGACGTTTGCCATGTGAATAGTGAGCCTGCCAAAATTCAAAGTCTTCGCGGCCCGTCTCCAAGCACTTTTTCTCGACAATGCGCATGGCCGCGAGCTTATGTTCGGTTGAGGTCCTAAGACCGAAGATGATGCCGGTCAGGTCTTCAAAACGATATTTCAGCTTACGCGCTTCCGTCGTGTCGAAGCTATCGAGATTTGAATAGAGGATGATGCGGTGTTCGTTCTCCTGTGACCACTCCGCTGATTTCGTACGATAGCTAGCTCGAAAACGCTGCCAATATTCTTCGTGCCATTGATCTTTTCCGGTAAGCACACGCGCTGCGACCTCACTGCGCTCACCATTTGGTCCGCGGTACCAGCCGTCATTGAGTTTAGGAATTGCTAGCCTGCCGATTGATTCAAAGAAGTCAACCTCAGGAAAAGCTGATGTATAATCGACCGCTTCAAAGGGGTGTAGCACAAAGTTGTAGTGAGGAACCATACCGTTCTCATCACCGCTCCAACTGTTGACGCGGTAAAGATCGAGGCACGGCTCATCGTTGTGGCCTGACTTGGCTTTAAATTTGAGGCATATGCCCTTGTGTCCATCACCATAGTGACCCCACATGGCCGCCCCCGTGGGATCTGTCACAAAACAAGCGGCATGCCAATCCGGGTAAAGGAGCTGCTCCAAGTCAGTGACGTACTGGCTTGGATAATCGCGCGCAACAAACAACCACGGTCGTTTGTCGTCGGGAACCTCATTATTTAAGTCATGAATGAGGGCGAGCTGCTGCTGCATATTGTTGTTTATGAAGTATAGCGCGCTCGCCAAGTCGCCCACCGGAGCATGCACGTCCAGAATCCTCGGAATCGACCGCATCGTCTTGTCAGCTAGCTCAGCGAGCCCGGTGGCTGACGTGACCAGCTGAGCGCCGCGATCAGCGAACAATTCAAGGATGATCGAAAGCGCGAAGGAATGAACGAGGCGTAGATAGAACGCGAGTTCGTCCCGCCGCATGCTCTTGCCTGGCGACGCCAGCGCGTCAATCAGAACAGGTATTGAAGAATGAGCGAAGAACTTCTCATACGCGCTGGCATATAATTTCCTAATTGGCGCCTCTGGCAAGTCGTTCGGCGTATGAAAAATGATCTTTGAGGCCATCTCCGGTGTGAACTCTTTGCCGGCCACAGCCATCAAGAAGGTCGATTGCAGTAGGCAAAGAACGTAGTGCCGGAAGAGATTGTGCCAAACGATGCGGTCGCCACGCCATACGAGGTCTTTGTACCCCTCAAGAGGATCGTTCAACTCCTTAAGCGTTGGGAAATAGATTTCTTGGTTTTCGAGTTCGTGGAAACCGTCAAGCAACGCCGAGGCAGAACGAAAGCGATAAAAATGATCAGGCATCTTCGATCTTGCAACTTCAGATTGGCTGGCCAAGACTAGCGGCCATATGTTGCTGCGGCGTGAAGTTCTCGGGGTGCAAAACCCATATGTTCATTTGGCCGTCATCAGTCATCGCGAGATGCAGTCCTTCTGCCTCAAGTGCTCGTTGAGCTACCGCGCGTAGCGGCGCGAAGGCCTCGACGCCCTGCCAAGTGGGATATGTGCTAGCCATTTGGCGTAGTGCCTGACGCAACGAGTCAAACGTCGTCTGAAATCGTGATGCGCGTATCTTATCGCCGGATTTTGGTCCATACTCATCACCGCGACCCAACCCGTCCAGGGTACCAAGCACATACGCGCTGAATTTCAGCAAGATCTGCATTGTCGTAGACATTTCACGAAAGACGCGGCCGAAATCGCGATGGGTAAAAAAAGCCCGCCTGGCCTCAGCCAGCCGTGCAAGCAGGTCATCGAGTGCCGTCTCCAGCACCTCGTCGCAGTCGTCGAGGCTGGCTGGCCGAAGACGGGCGCTCTGTTCCGTCGTAAAATATTCGTCCCATGCCAGCGATGAAAGTTTGAACATTTCAACTTCGAGAATGGGGCCTGGATACGGCTTTAGCAAAACGCCGGGAAATGCCTTGTCTTTGTTAGCTAGATCGAAGACATGGGCCAGTTCGTGCACTGCTGTACACAGCCCAAATGACCTCTCTTGCTCGATCTCCGAAAGCAGGGCAACGCCAATGCTGGCGTCGAGCATGAGCCTCGACATAATCTTGCCTTCGCGCACGATCGGTGCAGCCATGGCCATGCCGGTGCCATACTCTTGAGTTGGCGCCAGCGGCGCAGAAGTCTCAAAGCCTCTGTCTAATTCGGCGAGAGATTCGGCGTAGCGGGCCGATACGGTTATACCCTCAAGGCGTGAAAGGTCATATCCGACCTCAAGAAGAGCCCAGATAATGCCGTGCACGGACTCGGCAATGCGCTTGGTGAATTCGCGCTCCTCGAAGCCGACGAAAGTGCATCCCCAACCGGCTTCGGACGGCATGAACTCAGGCGGCGGTACATAATCGTTCATAATTGCCCTTCGGATTTGGAGCATTGTGCTTCAACACAACAAGCGCCTGCAAGCTGTTTGGACGTGCCGGTAATCAAGTGCGATACCGACAAAGAGGCGGCTGGCGGCATTCGCCGCCACCAACGTTGAACCCGATCCGCAAAACGGATCAAACACTACGCCCTTGGGCCCAGAACGCTTCGATCAGCGGACGCAGTGCTTCGACCGGTTTTTGCGTTGGATGCAGGCGATTGCCGGTGTAGCGCCAGTCATCGCGGACATCGCTGATCGGCATTGGGTGACCGAACATCGCCCTTGGCGAGCAGGAAGGCATTTTCGTGCTGATGCTGGAGAACGCGCGTCGACGATGGATACGGCTTGGCGAATACGATATGGCCTACAATGCCTAGGCCCGCGAGGCGCCATGCCTCGGCGAATGCTTCAACAGCGTTCCAGCCGTAGAAGCTGACGCAGAATGTGCTGGGCTTCACGACACGGCTGATTTCCGCAAAGGCTGGCACCAGCCAGCGCGGATTATTGTCATTGGCGATTGTCCCAAGGTCAAGGGCAACCGCCGCCTTTTGACGACTCGTTTTGCTTATTGGGAATTCATTGGCCCTTGCGGCAATACTTTCGTTGTATTTGCGGCAACAATGGGTGATCGGATCCCACTCTACCGATTATGAATCAATCGCTTACGAAACCACCTGCGGACAAACTTTGGTATCCGCCACAGTTGTAGTGGCCACCAAAGATTGTCCGCTGTGAACGTATGTGTGTCCGCAAATCTAAGGAAAGATTGTCCGTACGAAAAATGCCCCGAACTCACAGTTCGGGGCATTTTTTGCGCTAGGGACAAAGCGAATGAACTTTCAGCGACTCGTCGGGCTTCGGCCGGTTAACAAGGCTGCCGCATTAGCCATCTCACGAAGCCATCAATTTCCCTCGGCTAAGAAAATCAGCCAGGTCCATACGGACCTTCCTCTACCAATTCGCACCAACCTGCCAAACGACGTACCCAAATTGACTGGTAGAAAATTCGGCCGGTTCACGGTCATCGGGGCCCATGCCTCGTCTCCCCCGCTTCGCTGGGTTGTCCGATGTGTTTGTGGGCGTTACGAAACGCGAAAAACTAGGCTCAGGACCCATTAAATTGTTGCGTGAGGGTTAGCGGATTGATTCAATGGGGATGTCGGGAGGCATCGCCATGGCTGATTTGTTGTTGCTGTCGGAGGCGCAGATGCGCCGGATCGAACCGTATTTTCCATTGTCGCACGGGATTGCGAGGGTTGACGATCGGCGGGTGATCAGTGGCATCGTCTTCGTCATCAGAAACGGTCTGCGCTGGCGCGATGCGCCGCCCGGCTATGGTCCGCACAAGACGATCTACAATCGGTTTGTGCGTTGGAGCCGCCTCGGCGTGTTCAACAAGATCTTCGCCGAACTGGCACGCAAGGCCGGCAAGCCATCTCGTCTGATGATCGATGCGACGCATCTGAAAGCGCATCGCACCGCCGCCAGCCTTTTAAAAAAGGGTCTGTTTCCCGACGTATCGGCCGCACGAAGGGCGGCCTGAACTCCAAGCTGCACGCCGTATGCGATGGTCAGGGGCGCCCCGTCATCATGCTGCTCAGCGAAGGCCAGATGAGCGATTATAGGGGCGCGGCCCTGATGATCGATGCTCTACCGTCCGCGAAGCAGTTGCTCGCTGACAAGGGCTATGATGCCGACTGGTTTCGCCGGGCTCTTACCGAACGCGGCATCGTGGCCTGCATCCCATCGAAGTCAAACCGAAAAAAGCCGATCGAACATGACCGCGAGCTCTATCGTCAACGGCACAAGATCGAGAACATGTTCGGCAGGCTCAAGGACTGGCGACGCATCCACACCCGATACGACCGATGCGCCCATACATTCATGTCTGCCATCTGTATCGCAGCCGCCGTCATCTTCTGGCTCTAATCAATGAGTCCTGACCCTAGGGCTGTCATGAACCCAGCAAATAGCGCAGACAGTTGCCAGGAATGCCGTCATCTTCAATCTTTGCGAAAAAGCATCGAGTTCAGCAGCCACCCGCACGACCTAAATAATCCTTGCCAGAGTTATCACAGTATGATAACCATCCTCAGGTGACTGAAAAGCACGATCCCGGCCTTGACCTGCTTCTCGACCTCGACGGTCAGATTCTTATAGTCGATTCACAGGGCAACCATTGGGTCCGATTTATCATCACGCGTGTGCCCAAATCGAACGACAAGCCGCACGGTCTCGATTATTCGCTCACGCTCCATGGACCAGACGGCGAGCGACTCGTTGGATTCGACAACGCTCATCCAGTAGCGCAGCAAAAGCGTGGTGAACCACAAGATCATCGCCACCGATTGCGAACAATCAGACCCTACGAGTATCATGACGCAACAACCTTGCTCGCCGACTTCTGGGAGACAGTAGACGCTGTGTTACGCGAACGAGGAGTAATCCCATGACAACCCTGAAGGTCGGCATTGCCAGCTACGGAGAAATGAAGGCCCGCACGATGGCAGTCGCACGTGGAGAGCGCCGCCTATCGTCTGACGAACCAAAGGTTTGGTTCACTTCAACCGAATCCTTTGCAAAAGTCCTCTCGGCCGGTAATCGTGAACTATTGCGCGTCATCGCCGAAAAGATGCCAACATCGCTCGATGAGCTGGCGCAAATCACTGGTAAGGCAAAGTCAAATCTCTCGCGCACCCTGCGCACAATGGAGTCTTACGGTCTAATCCGTCTCGAATATGGCGAGCGAGGTCGTATCATTCCAAAAGTGATATACGATCGTGTCGAACTTGATCTGCCATTGACAGTTTCACGAAAGGCAAGCTAACCGACGCGATTGCGGCAGTTACTTTCAGTGGATTTGCGGAAACACTTACCGATCATATCGAAAATTGGCATCTCAGCTGGACGTGCTCTAGGAATGCTCGTCGGATGGGGCATCGGCACCATTACGCCTGAATTCGGCGACCCATTATGGGCGCCTCAAGCCAGTCAATTTATTGGCCTTACCGTTGGCACAATCGTCGGTGGATATTCTGCTGCGACAGCGCAGAATTACGCCATCCAAAAGCTACCACTCGGCGTGAAACAGTCCATCGGTCAGGATAACATGACTTACGATCTTGAAACCGACCAGCATGGCAAGTGGCAGTTAATAACCAGCGCCATCTCATTTCTCATCTTCTTCAAATTTATCAGAATACAGGATGCTCGGCCAAGACGAGACGACCTCACAGTTGTAACGAGAACGATAGTTTGTCCGCAGTGAACGAATGTGTGTCCGCAAATGGAAGGATAGTTTGTCCGCACACCGGATAAAGCGATTTATCTGAAACGCGCCGGGATCGGAAAACCTCGACCCCGGCAGAAAAGACCCCGGAAAGGTCGGCTTTGGGGAAGCCGATCAGTGGACATCGCCTATGAGTGTCAATTTCACCAGCGACCCCCTTTCTGATGAGCAAATTGCGAACTACGCACTGAGGCTGCGGCGTTTTCAGGGTCTTGCTGATCTCGAAACCCCGGACATGCTGGCGATCTTGAACCGCGGTGAGCTTTGGACGCGTTTTGGCACGAAGCACTGGAGTATTTGGTCGTTTCTGATGAGGAATTAGGCGGAGATGAGGCTGATACGCTCATCTCTCAGTCGGCAATTCGAATTCGTTTCGCTCGCACAACTCATGACCGCCTCAAAGATTTCGATCGGCGATCGCGATTTACCGCCGCCCACGAGCTGGGACACGGCGTCCTACACAAGAATCCGGCGCCGCTGGCCCGGTCGCGGCAACCAAGCGCCAATCGAATCGTGCCGCATTTTGTCTCGGTCGAAAAGCAGGCCAACACATTTGCCTCCACCTATCTGATCACTGACGCGATGGCGGAACACGCCGCTTCACCCCGGCGATCTCAGCGAGAATTACTTGGTTAGCCCAAGTGCGGCTGACGTACGGTGGGAACGAGAATCTAGACGTCGAGATCGTCCCAGGATTGGAGCCGGCCTCCGCGCACTCGCCGAAGAATTGAGAAACGGCGGGCCAGCGAGGTCCGACACTCGGTCATCTGGCCCCGATGCGGGATTGCTCCGATGTCCGAGATGCTCAATGAGGACGTTGATCGAATTCGACGGACGGTATTATTGCCATGCCTGCGAAGGAACACCTGAGCGTTTCCCCGACGGCGATGGTCCAACGACCTGAGTCTGGGCACCCAACTCGGTTCAGCCGGCTCAAACTTTCGCGAGCAAGGTCACGAAGTGCCGGCCCATCGTTGAAAGCGCCCTGCTCGCACCGACGAGCGCCACCTTTCGCCGCGTCTCGCACGTCCCGCAAAACACACGAGATCGAGAATCAGATAATAAAACGTCTGACGCAGCTGCCCGCTGGCGGTGCACATAAGGGGGTTAATCGTGACGGCACAGGCTGAGAGACAGATTGATCCCGCCGACGAGGCAGATCTCACGAACGCCGTCGATGCGACGATCGCTGAACATGGGGGCGATGCACGCGAAGCCGTAAAGGCACTTCTGATTTGCAATGCCCTCCTCGAGCAAGCCCATGACCGGGCGCTCACTCTCGTTTCGCATGGCTATATGCGCGGCCGCAGGACCGGCGGAGAAGCCGGCCTGTGAAGTTGGTAACGATCGCTTTTCTGCTCGCGTCGAGCCCCGCTGCGCTTGCCGCCCAGTTAATCCCTCCTCCGCTTGACCTGCCTGTCAGTGGTCAAGTCACACAATCGAATATCCACCGCACGATCTGCAAACTTGGATGGACCAAGCTTGTGCGGCCCTCCTACTCCTACACGCATCGGATGAAGCTGCAGAAGCTCCGTCAAAAAGGGTTGTCTCAAGCCTCGATATCCCGATTCGAGTTGGACCACCTGATTCCTCTCGATCTCGGCGGCGATCCCTACAGCACGAACAATCTTGCGCTGGAACCATGGGCCGAGGCACGCCGGAAAGATGTCGTCGAATACTGTCTTACCTCGGCTGTTTGCGCGGGATCGGTGCGGCTGACAGCCGCTCAACGGGCGATCTGGGAAGATTGGCGACGCGCGGGGCGGCTTTGCAGGCGTTGATTCGGCAGGCAAGCGTCGGCGAGCAAAGCAACGGCGCCGAATGGCGACGCAATCTTCGCATTCATTCGGACCTCACACGTTCACAGGGTGCATGATACGCCCCTGCCCTCCGAAGATGCGCAGATAGCGTTCAATTTCCTTGGAGTCGCCGGTCGCCTTGTCGGGATTGTCAGACAGCTTAACGGCCGGCCTTCCGTTGACAGACGTTGCCTTGCAGACGAGCGAAATTGCGTCCAGGCCATCCATCCCATCGGGATCGCAGCCGCGGAAATCGTTGGTGAGATTGGTGCCCCAGCCGAAGCTCGTTCGCACTCGGCCATGGAAGTGATGGTAAGCCTGTTCGATACTATCGATGTCCATACCGTCGGAAAAAATCAGCAATTTGCTGCGCGGATCAACTCCGTGTTCCTTCCACCACGCGATAATCTCCTCGCCCGCGGAAATTGGCGGGGCACTATCGGGGCGGAATCCGGTCCAACCGGCAAGCCAGTCGGGCGCCTGGTGCAGAAAGGCAGCCGTACCGAATGTATCCGGCAACGCGATCAGCAGATTGCCGGCATATTGGCTGCGCCATTGCTCCAGGACACGATAAGGCGCCTCCGCCAATTCAGCATCGTTGTTGGCGAGCGCGGCTTCGACCATCGGCAGCTCATGTGCGTTGGTGCCGATCGCCTCCAGGTCCGCATCCATCGCGAGCAGCACATTCGACGTGCCGATAAAACGATTGCCGAGCCCCTCTTTGAGCGCCTCGACACACCAGCGTTGCCAGAGAAAGCCGTGCCGCCGTCGCGTGCCGAAATCTGAAATTATGAGATCCGGCAAAGCGTGCAGCCGTTCGACCTTTTGCCAAAGCTTGGCTTTGGCGCGAGCATAAAGCACATCGAGCGCGAAGCGGCCCTTGTTGCGCATCGCGGCGCGGGACCTGAGCTCGCTGATGATTGCCAGCGCCGGAATCTCCCACATCGTCGTATGAGTCCACGGGCCTGCGAAGTTCAGTTCAAATTGGCCCTCGTTCATACGGAGCTCGTAATCTGGCAAGCGAAAGTCGGCAAGCCACACAATGAACTCGGCACTGAACATTTGTGTTTTGCCATAAGAGCTGTTCCCAGCCAGCCAAATGAGTTCCTTCTTTGTGAACCGCACTGTCCGAGCATGATCAAGTTGGGCGCGTAGCTCGTTCTCATCGATGACCTCGGCGAGGCGCACGGACTTGGTCCGGTTTATGAGTGAAAATGTCGCTTCGACCTCCGGGTGCAACTTCCAGATCATCTGCAGCATCAGCAATTTGTAAAAATCGGTATCGAGTAAGCTGCGCGCGATCGGATCAAGCCGAAAATTATGATTATAAGTGCGAGTCGCAATGTCTATGAAGGTCATAGGTATCTATCCGATCCAACGATACGGAAGCAAATAACACCATTACCGACGAAAAACTCCTGAGAGGCATGTATGTGAATCCGGAAGCCTTCAAAAACGCCGCACTCGCAGCCGGTTGTGAAGCCCAAATTTACCCACTCGCCAATCCATAAAGCAATTCACTTGCAAACCAGTTGAGGTCATGATGCTCATCCCCGCGGAGCTCAGCCAAGTCGGGATTGCTTTGGGCTTGAGCGGGGATACTCTGTCCACACTGGGTAATCCGGAGCAACGTTTGCTCGGCCAAGCCCATTTACGCCGATGTAGGAGTCCTAAAGTATGGGCACAGGATCGCTTCAGTCGCCGACGCGACAGCCACCATCGGTTGATGCCGTTATCAAACGCCGCCGTCCGCTGCGGAACATTCACAGGACCGTTCTTGAGGAGAAGATTACGCCAATGGACCGCTTGGCGCTGTGGATCACAGTCCGCGTGGGATCGATGGGATTCTTTCTAATTATTTTTGCATGGACAGCCCTTTGGTTGGGTTGGAATCTATTGGCCCCACGGGCGTGGCAGTTCGATCCGCCGATGGCGTTCGTATTCTGGCTTTTTATTTCGAACGTCATTCAGCTTCTGCTGATGCCGCTTATTATGGTCGGTCAAAATGTCCAGGGCCGCTATGCTGAGGCACGCGCCGAACATGACTTGGATGTCAACGTCAGGGCGGAGGAGGAAATAGAGGTGATCCTGCGTCACCTTGAGTACCAAAATACTATGCTCGTCGCCATGGTTCAAAAGCTAGGCGTCGCAGTCAATGGGGCATCACATGCTGGCTGAGTCACCGGCGGATTCTGGCCTCTACATCAGGCGAGCGGCTCGGCACAATGCTAGGTCGGTTCTTGGGGGACTTTGTGATCATCTCTGGATCCGTGTTTTAGGTCTCAGGCACCATGCCGATTGGGCTGTCAGCCAGCCAATCCGACCGAGAGTAGACTGAAAGCTAACAGCGTTAGGTTCAATGGAGTGGACGTTACCGCTCGGTGCATGCGGCATAAGTTTAGCTCAAAGCTTTAAGTCAAACGTACCGAGTACGCTCTGCTCAATTCCATTTGCGGCGTACTGCCGTTATAGGAAATCCCGAGCGTCGCATTCGGCGCGACGTGGAAGTCAAGGCCGACTTCTGTCACGGCCGCATCCCTTGCAATAAGGACGCCCGCAATATCGAACGGGCTACCACCGGTGAAGGACGAAGTTGAGATCGGCGTGAGAGCGCCGAAGGCATGTCGCCAGCTGACTTCGCCACTCACCGCCGCATCGATGCCGCCGATTGGAAGACTCGTCGATCCGTTCGATGAGGGTGACTTTTTAGAGAGGGAACATAAGCGTATTGATATTCGGAACCGTTCGGTCTATATATAATCTATGGTTAAGCAGCGGAACATGTCACGCTATCGTGGACGGCCGAGGGAGTTCGATGTGAACGACGCGGTTCATGACGCGATGGAGGTGTTTCAAACTCATGGTTACGAAGGCACCTCGCTCAATCATCTGCTGGAGGGAACAGGGCTCACGCGGGGGAGCCTCTACAAAGCCTTTACCGACAAGAAAACGCTCTTCCTCATGGCTCTTGACCGCTATACCGCGGTTAACACCGAAGGGCTCAGGCAGCGGCTTGCTTCGGGCTCACCGAAGGAAGCGGTCCGTGCGGCGCTGAAGGCGATCGCTCAGGCATCGTCCCTTGCGAGTGGCGAGCGCGGTTGCCTTGTTGTCGGATCGACGACGGAAATGGCTTCTAAAGACGCCGAAGTGAAGGAACGCCTTAGACGTACCTTCGCCCGCATGGAGGGCTTTCTACGGGAGGCAATTGAAAGAGGCCAGGCTTCCGGGGAGATCACCTCGCGCAACAGTCCCGAAGCACTTTCGCGCTTCCTCCTGTGTTTGATCGAAGGCCTCGGAGTCCTCGGAAAGACCGGTCGGACGAAGAAGGAAATGTTGGAGATCGTCGACATTGCGATGGCCGCACTCGAATGACTTCCTTTGTCCATTTTGGAACCGATTGGTTCCTTGAAAGGCTGCCGTGAGCGAGACCTCCTCATTGTCGGAGCGGGCCGTCTCTCCTTCGTTTAAGGGAGCTAGCCTGGAATCCCGCCGCTGGCCTGCCCTATTCGTCATGCTGGCGGGCACACTGCTGTCGCCGGTCGATTTCTTCATCGTCAACATCGCGCTGCCATCGATTCAATCAGATCTCAAGGCGACGCCGGCCGCCATTGAACTCGTCCTGTCCGGCTATGCCTGCGCCTATGCCGTGCTCCTTATCACCGGCGGACGTCTTGGCGATATTTTCGGCCGACGCCTGATCTTCCTCATCGGCATCATTGGTTTCGCTCTCGCCTCGCTCGCCTGCGGGATCGCATCGTCGGCCAACGCCCTCGTCATTAGCCGCATCGTCCAAGGTGGTTTCGCAGCGATTCTCATGCCGCAATCGCTTGCCACTATCCGCGTCCTTTTCCCGGAGCACGAGCGGCCGAAAGCAATGGGCTATTACGCGGCGACCTTCGGATTGGGAGCCATCCTCGGCCAATTGCTCGGCGGCCTGCTGGTTGCCATCAACCCATTCGGCCTCGGCTGGCGGAGCATTTTTCTCGTCAATCTGCCGATTATCGCTGTCGTTATTCCGCTTTCGATCATCCTGTTGCGAGAAACACGCGACGATCGAGCTCAGCGCCTCGATATTGGCGGCGTCATCCTCTTAGCGGCAGCCCTGACTGCCATGATCATTCCAATCGTCGAAGGCCCCGAACATGGCTGGCCAGTCTGGGTAATAACCCTCCTCACGTCCGCTTTCCCACTTTTCATAATCTTCTGGTTCTACGAGAAGCGCGTTGTCGCGCGCGGACGCGATCCGCTGTTCCCGCCGGGGATCCTTGCAGCACCGGGCCTGGTGCGTGGTCTGACCGCCACGCTTCTCTACAACGCATTTGCCGCCTTCTTTCTGGTCTTCTCGATCTATCAGCAGGATGCGCTGGGCCGTACGCCGCTTGAGGCAGGCCTTGCCATCATGCCATTTGCGTTCGGCTTCGCGATCAGCCCGCTGTTCAGCGCGGGCCTTACCAAGGGGCTTGGCCGCCGCGCGCCGACATTTGCGATGATCGTTCTGGCGACAGGGATGTTTAGCTCTGCCATCGCTGCATTTCTCGATTTTGGAACGGTCACGTCACTCACGACCATTCTGATCGGAATTGGACAAGGATTCGCACTACCGACGCTCGTCCGGACCGTCGTTGAACGTATCGACGGTCGTTGGGCGGGGCTCAGCGCGGGCTTGGTAAGCTCCATCTTACAAATCAGCGGCTCGCTCAGCATCGCTCTGATCGGCGGATTATTCTACGCAATGATGGACGGACGATCGAGCCCCTTGATTGTCGCCCATGCCTTCACCGTTGCGGTTGCTGCGATCGGAGTTTCCTTGCTCGTCGCCGCCTGGCTCATCGACGGCGTCCGTCCCGCCCAACACCCCCCTTTCTCAAGCGGCAGTCGCCGCACTCTGCAGTGAAGAACCGAGGACTTTTGTCATGCATATGCTTCATATCGTCGGTTCGCCGCGGAAGGAATTGTCCGCATCGCTCGATGTCGCAACCCGCTTCATAGAACAATGGGAAACCACCCACTCGCGGGCGACGATTGATACGCTCGACGTCTGGACGACCTACATCCCGGCCTTCGACGGTCCTGCACTCGATGCAAAATATGCGGGCTTAGCCGGCAGGGCCCTGACGGACGAGCAAAAGGATGTCTGGGCCGCAATCGGAACTCTTGCAGCGCGCTTTCATTGCGCCGACGTCGTTCTTATCAGCGTGCCGATGTGGAACTTCGGTATTCCCTATCGCCTGAAACACCTCATCGACGCGGTGTCGCAGAAGAATGTCCTCTTCACCTTTGACGGCGAGAACCTCAATGGACTCCTCAACGGCAAGAAGATGGTCATCGTCGCCGCGCGCGGCGCCCGGCTCGGCGGAGATTATCCGGAGAAGGACTTCGACCACCAAGTCGCCTATCTGCGCATCTGGGCGCGTATGGTCGGTATCACCGAAGTCCAGGTCATCGTCGTCGAGGGAACGCTGTTGGGCCGCGAGGCTGACGAAGCCGCGCGTGCGAATGCCCGTGCCCAAGCACACGAACTCGCCGCCACTCTTTAAGCCCGTCCACGTAACAGGAGAATGATTATGAAGACGCGTAAACTTGGAAGCGGCGGCCTGAAGGTTTCGGCCCTCGGTCTTGGCTGCATGGGCATGAGCTGGGCCTACGGTGGCAATAACGATCGCGCCGAGATGGTCAAATTACTCCGCGACGCTGTCGATCTCGGTGTCACCTTCTTCGACACAGCGGAAGTCTACGGCCCAAAAACCAACGAAGATCTTGTCGGCGAAGCGTTGCAGCCCCTCCGTGATAAGGTGGTGATCGCCACCAAGTTCGGTTTTGAACTCGACCCGGCAGGCGGCTCTATGCCGATCGGGCTCAACAGCCGGCCCGAACACATCAAGGTTGTGGCTGAGGAGATGCTAACACGGCTGCGAACCGATCATATTGACCTGCTCTATCAGCACCGCGTCGATCCCAACGTGCCGATCGAGGAGGTCGCCCGAGCTGTCGGCGATCTCGTAAAGGCCGGCAAGGTCAAGTATTTTGGTTTGTCAGAAGCTGCGCCAGATACGATCCGAAAGGCACATGCGGTTCATCCCGTCGCAGTGGTGCAGAGCGAATATTCGTTATGGACGCGTGACCCCGAGGACGGCCTTCTGGCAACCCTTGAGGAACTTGGCATCGGGTTCGTTGCATATAGCCCGCTCGGCTGCGGCTTCCTCGCTGGCGCGTTCAACAATGGTGCAAATTTCGAGCGAGGTGATCTTCGCACCGGCCACCCCCGATTCCAGCCGGACGCGCTCAAGAAGAATCTATCGCTCGTCGAAAGCCTCACCAACGTTGCTGCTGCCAAGGGGGCGACAGCCGGCCAACTCGCGCTCGCCTGGCTGCTTTCTCGCAAGCCTTGGGTGGTGCCGATTCCGGGAACCCGGAAGCTCTCACGCCTCACCGAAAATATAGCCGCCGCCGACGTCGTCCTGACAGATGTGGAATTACAGGCGATCGAGGCGGCGGTGGCAAGCGCGCCGATCGAAGGAACGCGTTACGGCGAAAATGAAATGGCGATGCTGAACTTATAAGTACGCCGGAAACCGGACCGCTCTGCCCCGATGAGCCAATATCGGCGCTATAGGAGAGGAGTTATTCATGAAAGACGACGAGGCACTTGGAGGACGGCTACCTCTAATCGACGTCGCCCAACTCGATCCGAATCAGAGACAGCTCCTCGACTATCTGGAAGCGAGCAAGTTTCCGTGGGCCGAGAAGTCCGGCTTTCGATCACGTCTGTCCGACGGCCGGCTAATCGGTCCTTTCAATGTGTTCCTCTTCAGCCCACAGATGGCGCGCGCCTTCAACGCCTGGGTCGACGCGGAGAGCGCATGTACGTCGCTCGCTGAAGATGTGCGGCAAATCGTGATTCTCACGATCGGCGTTGTATGGCGTGCGGATTATGAAATCTACGCGCATCTCGCGGTCGCCCGATCTGCCGGCGTCGACGAGGCAACCCTTTCCGCCATTCAGGAGAAAAAGGATCCGGAGGCGGCCCCCGACGCCATCCGAATCGCCTGGCAGTTCACACACCAATTGGTCGAGACACACGGTGTAGAAAACAACCTCTATAGGCAGGCAACAGCGATGTTCGGAGAGCATGGCCTCGTCGATATGCTCAACCTTATTGGACTGTACCTGTCTACCTCTGCCCTTTTGAACGCATTCGCGGTTCCCGCGCCTCAGTCATAAGGCCGACAAACGCGACATGACAGCACTCTTTGGCGTTCATTTGTCGGGATCCAATCAACCGATAACTTCAACCTCACTCCACAAAGGAAATATCATGACAACTCTTTATTCGACCCGGGTCACCGCGAGCGGCGGCCGGCACGGCTTCATCCAAAGCGAGGACGGCCTTCTCGATCTGAAACTGGCTCTCCCGCCGCAGCTCGGCGGCAAAGGAGGTGCGACCAATCCCGAACAGCTCTTCGCCGGTGGCTATGCGGCCTGTTTCGAGAATGCGCTTTTGCGCGTTGGACGTGAAGCCGGTCATCGTTTCGCTGACGACGACGTCACGGTCGTCGCCGAGATCGGCCTCAGTCGTAACGAGGCAGACGCATTTGTGCTGTCAGCCGCGCTCGCAGTAACAATTGTCGGCGTCGATCAGGCCACCGCGGAGAAGCTTGTGCATGGAGCCCATGCCATTTGCCCGTACTCGAATGCGATCAAAGGTAATGTCGACGTTGCAACAACTGTTATCGTAAAGTAAAGCGCGACTGATAATAGTCATCCGTCGCGTCGTTTATACCAACACGGACGGCGGCGAGGTGAAGCGTTTTGTCAACATCTCGCCCGCCGTCGCCTTCCAATCGATGGACGGACCTCATCGTCGCCTCGCCATGCTGCCTCCCTTTTGCGGATAGAACCGCGCCAATATCACGCGGCATCGAAATCGAACTCCGTGACCTCAGAATCCGAGGTTTAGCTCCGGGTCGATCTTGCCTCGAGACCGCCTGAACATCTCGCGAAGTTATCCTTGAGTGCGACCGTCGCCAGCGCACACTCAATCAGGTTTATGGCTACGCGCAAGGCAGAGTAAGCGCGCTTAGTCGGGCGGCACGACAAGGACAGGGACCGTCGCCGCCTCCAGCACGCCGGCAGAGACCGAACGCTCGGTGAATTTGCCGAACCAGGACAAATGCCGGTGGCCGAGGATCACCAGATCGCATTGTTTGGTCTTTGCGGTCTGCAAGATGAGGTCTATCGGCGCGCCCGCAGCGACCGTGCCCTCGACGGTAAATCCCTCCGCCCGCAGCCGCGCCAATGTGGTGTTCATGACGGCATCGATGCCTTCCTGCTCGATGGCTGCAGCAGGATAATCGATCTCGTCGTTATGGCTCGGCTTCCCATCCGTCTCGGCCAGGGCGTAGGCTGGATCAACCGCGGTTAGAAGCTCGATCGTCGCGCCGCAACTGCGCGCCATCTGCTGAGCGACTTCGAGCACCCCTTGGGTCCGTTGCGAACCGTCGATGCCGACCAGAATCTTCCGAAACATGAATGACCTCAACTCGCGAAACCGGGATTTGCCGGGTTAAACATCCTATGATAGGAGCTATAGTCAGGGCAAGCGGCATGTCCCGAACCGTTCCTCTGCTCTGGCGGGCCGTTCTGCGGCCAGTTTCTGGATAATCGGATGACCACAGCCATTTCCACGTTTGTCGCGTCGCGTGATGGCGCCCCCGCCGCCGCGTCGCCGCAAGTGAGCGCCGTGGCGCCTGTGGTAGCGAAGGCCGCGGTGCCCGCCCCGGCGCCGACGCCTTTCACAGCACGGCTTGTCGCCGGCCTTTCCGGCGTGCTCCTCGCGGTCCTGGTGGCGGGCTTCAATGAACATGTAACAGATGTCGAATTGACCGACATTCGCGGCGTCATGGGGATCAGCCATGACGAAGGAACATGGATTACCGCGCTCTATGAAGCCTTTGAGATTGCCGCAATGGCGTTCGCGCCCTGGCTCGGGGTGACCTTTTCCATTCGCCAATTGACGATGGTGATGATGGCGACATTCGCGGTGCTCGGCGCGCTCGCACCCTTCGCGCCGGATCTGCCGAGCCTGTGCCTGCTGCGCATCGTTCAGGGCTTCGCCGGCGGCTGCATGCCGCCAATGCTGATGACCGTCGCGCTGCGCTATCTGCCTCCTAAGATCAAAGTCTATGGCCTCGGCGCCTATGCGCTCACCGCGACGTTCGGTCCCAATCTCGGCACGCCGCTCGGCGCCTTCTGTTTCGAATATCTCGGCTGGCGCTCGGTGTTCTGGGAATGCATTCCCTTCTCACTTCTCGCCATCGCCCTCATCGGCTACGGGCTCCCGCAGGACCCATTGCGGCTCGAACGCTTCCGCCAGCTCGATTGGCGCGGCTTCCTGCTCGGCCTGCCGGCGATCTGCATGCTGGTCATCGGCCTCATGCAAGGCGACCGGCTGGACTGGTTCCGCTCACCGGTCATTGTCCATCTCCTGGTCGGCGGAACTTTCCTTTTCACGTTGTTCGCGATCAACGAATGGTACCACCCACTGCCGTTCTTCCGCATTCAGATGCTGCGCTCGCGCAACATCAGCTTCGGCTTGTTCGCAATTTCCGGCGTTCTGATCCTGGCAGCGGTCAATTCGGCGATTCCCTCACTCTTCCTCGCCGAGATCAGGTTGTACCGGCCGTTGCAGACGGCGCCGCTCATGTTGTTGGGGCTTGCTTTGCCGCAACTTGCTGCACTGCTTATCGTCTCCTTTCTCTGCAATCTCCCGCGCGTTGATTGCCGCTTCGTTATGGCCGGCGGCCTGGCACTGATCGGCCTGTCCTTCTTCCTCGGCAGCTCTCTGACCTCGGACTGGTATCGCGGCAATTTTTATCTGCTCGAAGCCATACAGGTCATGGCCCAGCCAATGATCATCATTCCGATCCTCATGCTGGTCACGATGAGCATTGCGCCGACGGACGGGCCATTCATCTCAGGCATGTTCAACATGACGAAGGGATTTGCCAGCGCCGTTGCGTTGGCGACGATCGAATCGCTCATGACCTGGCGCGAGCATATCCATTCGAACATCCTGCTCGACCACCTCGGCGCCAACCGCTTCACACTCCAAACCATTCTCAACCAGCCGAGCCTTGTCGGCTATGGCGCCGATGCCCGCGCCCAGGCCGTCGTTCTCGCCGCCGCCGACGTCTATCTCCTCATGGTCGGCTTCGTCGCTGTGATGCTCCTCCTCAACCTCGTCCTGCCCACCCGCGTCTACGCGCCGTCGACCGCGCTGGCGCGGGCACCGGCATCCGCTAACCCAAGATGAGACTATGAGCTTCAAGAACACAGCGTTCATCGGCCTCGGCGTCGTCGCTCTGGCCGGCGTTGCCTATGGCGTCGATCGGCTGATCATCGGCGACGGTCGCATCCAGTCGACCGATGATGCCTATATCACCGCTGATTTCAGCACAGTCGCGCCGAAAATTTCCGGACTCCTCGACAAGGTCGAGGTTGAGGACAACGAGCGCGTCAAGGCCGGCCAGGAACTCGTCCACATCGACGACCGCGACTATCGGACAGCCGTCGCCGCGGCGGAGGGTACGCTTGACGCCGCGAAAGCAGAGGTCGCCAATCTCTCCGCCGAGCTCGCCCGCCAGACGCCCGTCATCGGCCAGGCCGATGCCAATATCTTGGCCGACGATGCGGCCTTGACTTTCGCCCGCGCCAACGCGCAGCGCTACCGCAACCTGTCGAAGGGCGGCGCCGGCACGGTCGAACAGCAGCAACAATCGGCGGCGCAGTTACAACAGGCTGAGGCCGCCAAGGAGCGCGACAGCGAAGCCGCCGAAGCAGCGCGACGGCAGATCGCCATCCTGCAGGCCCAGCGCGACCGCGCCCTCGCCGACGCGAAACGCACCGAGGCGGCACTCGCCCAGGCCAGGCTCAACCTGTCCTATACGCATGTGCTCGCACCGGTCGACGGCGTCGTCGGCCAACGCGCCATCCGCGTCGGCAATTACGTGAGCCCGGGCACCGCGCTTCTCGCCGTGGTGCCAATCGATTCAGCCTATGTGCTCGCGAACTATCAGGAAACCCAGCTCACCCATTTGGCGCTCGGCCAGAAGGTGGAAATTACCGTCGATGCCTTTCCGGGTGCCGTGCTGACCGGCCACGTCGACAGTCTCGCGCCGGCAAGCGGCATCGCGTTTTCACCGATCGCCCCCGATAATGCGACCGGCAATTTCACCAAGGTCGTGCAGCGCATTCCGCTGAAGATCGTCTTCGATCCCGACCAGTCTTTGCGGGCGCGGCTGCGGGTCGGCATGTCGGTCGAGACGACCCTCGATACGCACAGCACACCCGACAAGAATGACATCAATCGCGCTCTCGACCATCTGGCGACGCAATGAACGTTCGGGGGAGTCTACCTGTGGGGGAATATGCATTACGCATCGGCCCGCTTTGTCGCGACGCGGGGATCGGCGCACTTCTGCTGGCTCTGGCGGGCTGCGCTGTGGGTCCGGACTGGTACAAGCCCGTGCCGGTGATGCCGCAGGTCTTCGCCAGGCCCGAAGGGCCGAATGCGCCGAGCCGGCCGATCGCCGCGCCAGTCGATCCCGCCTGGTGGCGCATCTTCGCCGATTCGCAGCTTGCGCAGCTCGAAGTGCGCGTGGCGCAGGACAATTTCGACATTCGCGAAGCCGCAACGCGCTATGCAGAAAGCCGCGCCGAGCGGGAGATGGCGGCTTCCGCCTTCTATCCGTCCTCCGACGTCAACGCGTCCTATGCGAACGAGCGGGCGAGCCCCAACGGCGTTCTGAACCTGCTCGGCACGACGGCGACGAACACGCCGGCGACCATTGCCAATGGCTCACCCGGCTTCGGCCCGGCGGGAATCACCTCGGCGGACACAGGCAACGCGTCTTCGCCGGCCTTCAACCTCTGGCAATATGGGATCGACGCGAGTTGGGAGGTCGACATCTGGGGCCGGGTCCGCCGCTCGATCGAGGCGGCCGACGCCGGCGTCGAACTCTCGCAGGATTATCGGCGCGGCGTGCTGATCAGCGTGCTCGCCGAGACCGCCGGCGATTACGTCGCCTTGCGCGGCGTTCAGGCGCAGATCGCCATCACGCGCGAAAATCTCGGCGTCGCCAAACACAGCCTGGCGCTGACCAAGCTGCGCTTCGCCAATGGCGCGACGACCAATCTTGACGTTGCCAATGCCACGGCAGATGTCGCCGCTGTCGGTGCCAGGCTGCCGCCGCTCCAACGCCAGGAATCCGAACTTATCAATGCGCTGAGCTTCATGGTCGCGGCGCCGCCGCGGGCGCTCGCCAGCTCCTTGCGGCCTGCCAGGCCGCTGCCGCCGATCCCCCGCAAAGTGCCCGTCGGCCTGCCCTCCGAACTCGCCGAGAAGCGCCCCGACATCCGCGCCGCAGCGGCACAATTGCACGCGGCGACGGCGGATATCGGCGTCGCCATCGGCGATTTCTATCCGCGCATCACGCTCGAAGGCAGCCTCGACATCCAGTCGCTCGAATTCTCCCATCTCGGGCTCTGGAATTCTCGGCAATACGGCCTGGGTCCCGTCATCAGCCTGCCGATTTTCGAAGGCGGCCGGCTGACCGGCAATCTCGAACTGAAGGAAGCCCAGCAGAAACGGGCGGCGCTCGATTATCGGCGCACCGTGCTGAAGGCCTGGCATGAAGTCGACGACGCGTTGACGGCCTACAACGCCGCACAAAACGAGCGCAATCTTCTGGCGACCGCCGTGGCGCAAGACAAGATCGCGCTCGCGGCCGCGCAATTGCAATATTCGCAGGGCGCCACAGACTTCCTCAACGTGCTCACCGTCCAGAACCGTTTGCTCGACGCGCAGAACGCCGAAATAGCTGCCGCCATCGGCGCCGATGCAGCTTTGATCAGCCTCTACAAAGCATTGGGCGGCGGGTGGGAAGCAAACGAACTGCTACATCGGACGCCGCAGCCCAGGCTTCCGGTCGTGGCGCTGCTTCCACATCCGATTGCGCCTAAGCAGAACCCCGAGATTGATCTGCCGCACGGTCCATGACAATTGCCGGTCAGAGGGATGAATTCGCATGATTGAAAAATCGATTCTGCCCGAACCGCAATGCCCGCAGGTCGCCCGGCTCTCGCTCGTCGACTCGGCGATCGTCATCATCCGTTCGCAAGTCGAGAGCGGTGCATGGAAAGTCGGCGAGCGTATTCCGAAGGAAGACGAACTGGCCGAGATGCTGCGCGTCGGCCGCAACACGGTGCGTGAGGCGGTGCGCGTTCTTTCTCACGCCAACATGCTGGAAGTGCGCCAAGGCGACGGCACCTACGTCCGCTCCAATGTCGATCCTGGCGAAATGCTGCGCCGTGTCGATCGCGCCAGCCTACACGACCATTTCGAACTGCGCGCGACACTCGAAACCGACGTCGCCCGTCTCGCCGCCACGCGCCGCACCAAGGCTGATATAGAGGACATGACCCGCCTGCTCGACGAACGCGGCGAAATACCTCCTTATGGCAGCACAGATTTTAATGCCTTCGTCGCCCGCGATCTCGCCTTCCATCTCGCGATCGCCCGCGCCGCGCATAACGCTGCCATGGAGGAATTGTACGGCTATTTCCTCAAATACGAACAGCAGCACCTCGACGCCTATTTCGGCCGCGGCGATGTCATCGAACCCAACGGTCCGGCGCATGCCCGCGTTCTCGAAGCCATCATCGCGCGCAATCCGGTTCGCGCCGCACGCGCCGCGCGCGCGATTCTAGCCCCGGTCATCAAGACACTGAAGGGATAGATTCCACACGCTGCTTCAGAATTGTTTGCCGCCCTTCCCCGCATCAACTTCGCTAGCCCCTTCGCGAGGCAATCGGAAATCGGCTATCCGGAAGATAGCGGGGAAATGGCGGTCGCTGTGCGACACTCAAAGCGCTCGATCTCTTTCGTAAACATTGATTTTTAATACAAAATCACCTATTTAAAAGGAATGAGACCGTCCGACGCCCTTGCGCTTTACCGCGAAGAAATCCGCTGCATTGTTGCGCGCAACAAAGGGCAGAACCCGCGCGTCTTTGGTTCGGTGCTTCATGGCAACGATCACGAGGGCAGCGACCTCGATCTATTGATTGACGCTGGCAACGGCATGACGCTGTTCGATATCGCCGGCATCATGCGCGACATTAAACGGCTTGTGCCGATCGGCGTTGACGTAAAGACTCCAGAAGATTTGTCGGTGAAATTCCGCAGCCAGGTTGTGAATGAAGCGCGCCCGCTGTGACCGATCCGAGGCAACGGCGTGTTCTTGACTCGCTTGACCACATCATTCGGGCTATAGCCAAGATCGCTCATTACATCGACGGCATGAGAACGAGCTTGTGCAGGACGCCGTGATCCGAAACCTCGAAATCATCGGCGAGGCAAGCAACCGCATAGCAAAGGCCGATCCGGACTTTTGGGACAAGCACCAGGAGAGCTTGGAACTTAGCAAGGCCTATGAAATGCGAAACTTCGTCTCCCACGGTTACGACAGCATCAATCTGACGATCGTCTGGCGCACGATCAAAGACATTCTGCCCGGCCTGAGTGAGAAGGTGGCAGCCGCGCGGTGCGCGCTTGCTGTTGCACTGGCGGCAACCCCCAGGGGACCGCAGTCTGATTAACCGCTGATGGACTTCCACGCTGAAATCCGGATAGCCCGGAAATCGAAGAACAGCCGAAGAGAATTTCGCGACAGCGCCTCACCAGGGAGCGCGCCCAGGATTTGGGACCGATCAAGCCGACGCCGATCGGCTTAGACGCGTTTCCGGCACATTGACGGGCTTGTGGTCGCCCTTCAGTCACGGGCGCCATTGGGTTCCAGTAATTTCCTAACGGATGAAGCCGAACTCAAGCCTCGCGACACCTTCGCTGTGGAGTTGGCGAGGATATCAAAGTCAGGGTTTGAGATACATTGAGCTAGCAGATCATTTGGCCAAGGATGGATGCTTCTGGTCAATGACTCACGCCGCAGTCCGCGGGATCCCAGAATAAAATCAAACACGGGTTGGGGCTGCCCAGCAGCTGTTGCCTGTACCGCAGTGGAATTTCCTACGGCCGCTTCGGCGTTTTCAGCGAGGGTCGAGGGTGACATGCCGAGTGCGCGCTCGAAGGCGGGGTCCGGTGTCAGGCGACGAAGCCGCTCCGCGGCGCGTCCGGCGTGATGCACGGCCGCGGCATCTTTGTCCGCTCGGATCTTCACGCCGGCCGCCGACAACAGGATCAAACCCTTGAAGAGGATACGCAATGGGTCGCCCCGACGTGCGATCTGCCAAAGACCTTCCCAGGCTTCATGCGCTTCCCAGTAATAACCGTGATTGAAGAGGTCGAGACCCCAGAGGAACGGGTCAGAGTCAAGCGTCGCCTCCACCGAAACCACAGGCTCGACTTGGTAGCTGTGCCCCGCAGGGTCGCGTACGGGATGCGGTTGCCTGCCGGGCAGGTACGCATACGGTGGAAAGCTTCTCTTCGGAAGCCAACGCGGACGCAATGTAGAACGAATGGCCATGAAAATGTATATCACGCCAATGACCACGGTCTGATGCGAAGGTTGCCTTGGATCGCAGTCTGCTTAAAAGCGGACGGCGGCGGCCCTTTTCTAATGAGCGAGACTAGCGAAAGCTATGTAGCTGGCTGAAATGCCCATTCGACCAATCGCAAGAATCGACTGTTCAAGCGCGTCCAAACAGACGATGACAGTTCGACCCGAACCCGGCGTTCTTCTGTCGCTGGAACTCTTCAATTGAACGACGTTTGAACATTTGCGTATGCGATCCTGTCGGCCGACGTCTCGATTCCCACGGAGGACGCTTTGGGCTCTTCAATCCGGTTCGTACTTCATAATCTGCCCGCCATTTTAAGCCGTCGAGGACCGTTTCCCGAGCGTTTGCTCGGCTGTCCGACCGCGCCCGGCCAGACATCCTCCGGTTGCTGTTCGACATGACCGGTGACCTGACGGACGCAAAGTCCAACTTCGCCGACGTGAGGGCGGAGTTCGCGAACGGCCGCCTTATCCGCACTATCCTCGATCGCGGCATCGCGCGAGGCGAAGTCGATCCTGACCGTCTCACGCCGCGCATCGCCGCGCTGCCGACCGACCTGGCTCGCCACGAGATGCTGATGACGTTCGAGCCGCTATCGGACGAGATCATCCGGGAGATCGTGGGCGAGATTTTTCTGCCGCTCGTCCGCCGATGATAGGCTCCCAAGCTAGGATAAGTTTGTAGGCGCCAACAAATACCTGTCAGCTTTATCCGTCGCGGGGCCGTTCCAACAATTGTACGCTCGCCGGCGAGACAGCTGATGGATCATTGAGCCCAAATTCTCAGTTACCGCGCGGCTGGCGGCAGGGATTGGGCCTGTGTGGACCGACGGCTCTCGGCTAACGATTGTGCAAAGCGGACATCTGCCTCCCCACTTTGTGAGAGGCGCCGACGGCTCCGAAAGGCGAGCACGCAGCAAAGTTTAATGCTCAAACCGAACTGTCCTGCTATTCGTGTTTTGACGACCTCAGAGGTCGGTCTCGCCGAATTGGTACATTGGCTCGTACGGCAGCGATAAGCACCGGTTCGGTTGACGCCGCTCGAACTCGTAAGCGGCGAAAGTTGGCTGTTCGTGTTCGCCGTCAGCACCCCTGAGACAAATTGAGGGTCTTCACGAAGGGAGGATTTCTGGTTCATCGTAGCCGTAAGGAGCGAAGATGAAGCAGAAATCCGGACCGGGCAAAGCGCCGGCAGAACAAGTACTGAAGGACATCCGGCGCCAGACGCGTCGGCAATACTCTGCGGAAGAGAAGATCCGCATCGTGCTGGAGGGACTGCGTGGCGAAGAGAACATCTCCGAGCTGTGCCGGCGGGAAGGCATTGCGGCCTCGATGTATTACGGCTGGTCGAAAGAGTTCCTCGAAGCCGGTAAGCGCCGGCTGGCGGGCGACACAGCTCGTGCCGCGACGTCCGGCGAGGTGAAGGATCTCCGTCGCGAAGCCACCGCATTGAAGGAGGTCGTGGCCGATCTGACCCTGGAGAACCGCCTGCTCAAAAAAAGCATGAACGGGGATGGGGAGGACGAGGCATGAGATATCCTGCATCCGAGAAGGCCGAGATCATCGAGTTGGTTGAGCAGTCGCATCTGCCTGCCAAGCGCACGCTGGAAAAGCTCGGCATTCCCCGCGCTACCTTCTACCGATGGTACGATCGCTATCGTGCGGGAGGGCCTGAGGCGTTGGCCGATCATCGCTCACGACCGGATCGCGTCTGGAACCGTATCCCGGACGACGTCCGCAGCCAGATCATCGATCTGGCGCTGGAGGTCCCTGAGCTATCGCCGCGAGAGCTGGCCGTGCGATTCACCGACGAGAGAAAGTACTTTGTCTCCGAGGCCTCGGTCTATCGGTTGTTGAAGGCACACGACCTCATCACCAGCCCGGCCTACGTGGTGATCAAGGCGGCGAACGAGTTCAAGGACAAGACCACCACTATCAACCAGCTCTGGCAGACCGACTTCACCTACCTTAAGATCACTGGCTGGGGCTGGTACTACCTCTCCACGGTGCTGGATGACTTCTCGCGCTACATCGTGGCCTGGAGGCTTGGTCCCACAATGTGCGCTTCCGACGTCACGGCCACGCTCGACCAGGCACTGGCGGCATCGGGCCTTGATCACATCACCGTTGTACACCGGCCGAGGCTTCTCAGCGACAATGGGGCGAGTTACGTGGCAGACGACCTGGCCAGGTGGCTCGAAGGCAAGGGCATGCAACATGTGCGCGGCGCACCATATCATCCTCAAACCCAGGGCAAGATCGAGCGCTGGCACCAAACCTTGAAGAACCGCATTCTACTCGACAACTATTATCTACCCGGCGATCTCGAGCGGCAGATCGGCGCCTTCGTCGAGCACTACAATCACGTCCGTTATCATGAGAGCATCGAAAACGTCACACCGGCCGACGTCTACTTCGGCAGAGCAGAGACGATCATCGCAGAACGCAAACGCATCAAGCTTGCTACCATCGCAAACCGCCGCTTGCAGCACCGACTGCAGGCCGCTTAAACTCTAACCCCTGATGAGCCAGCGCCTCTCTTCTCGAAACGCCTGATCAGTCTCAAATTATCTGACGACGGACAGTGGTCTGCTGTGGCATTCCGCATTTCGCCGCGTCGCCACGCCGGGCAACGAAGACTTTCGTTCAATGACGCTGCGCCGGGCAGGTTAGTCTTTCGATTTGCCGCCGCTCGCAAAAGTGTCGATATCGAGAGATTTGGTCATGACAAACAAAAAGCCGGACGCAGACGTTACCAGGGATTGGCAAGCAACGCAGGGTCAGAAGTCCGCCGCGACGCGCCTCCGCCTTTTCGCCTTGCTCTGCTGGATCGTCGCCATTGGCGGCGAGATCGCCGGAATCTACCTGCTCTACCAGCACAAATTCGACCATGGGAACATGCCGCTGCTGATCGGCTTGCTCGTCGGGATCGCGGTCTTCGCAATCGCCGGCAACTTGCTGTGGAAGGCGGCCAACACGCACGATCCGGCCCGCGCATCCGACACGGCCAGATTCTTCTTCCAAAACCAGCTCGGCGCGATCATCACGCTGATTGCGTTCCTCCCGCTGCTTTTCCTGATCCTGACCGACAAGGACATGGATCCGGAGACCAAGAAGATCGCTGGCGGCGTCGGCGTCGTGCTGGCCGTGATCGCGGCTCTGACCGGGGTCAGCTACCACCCCCCGTCGGTCGAGCAGTACACCCAGGACATGAACGCCTGCGCGACCCAGATCAAGACGGGGCAGCCGACCACAGCCTGTTCGCCCGACGTCGCCACCCAGGCGAAGGAAATCGCCGCGGACTCCTCCACGGTGACTGCGGCGACGAAAGACGCGGCACACCCCGCCGGTCAGGACGTCGTCTACTGGATCGCGCCGGAAAACGGCGCCAAGAAGTCCACGACGCCGCATGTCTTCCACCTTTGCTCAGGTGTGAGTCCGCTGAAAGGCAAGAGCGTGAACAGCGGCTCCGTGACCAAGGCCTACGCGCAGAACGCCGTCCGCATCACGAAGCAGATCGGGATGGAACAGAAGCAGTGCGGGTTCGCGGTTTCCCAATAAACCTGTCCGCTTTCCATCGCGCCCCGAGCAAAGAAAAGCGCCCCGAAACGATGGTTTCGGGGCGCTTCATGTTTTGATGATTTCGATGTGTGCCCGGCCTTAGCCGAACTGGTTCATCGTGTTGTGGGTGCCACCGGCCTTCAGGGCCGCCTCGCCAGCGAAGTATTCCTTATGGTCGTCGCCGATGTCGGAGCCGGCCATGTTCTGATGCCGGACGCAGGCGATACCCTGACGAATTTCCGCACGCTGAACGTTCTTCACATAGCCGAGCATGGCCTGCTCGCCGAAATATTCCTTGGCGAGATTGTCGGTCGACAGAGCTGCCGTGTGATAGGTCGGCAACGTGATCAGATGGTGGAAGATGCCGGCGCGCTTGGCTGAATCGGCCTGGAACGTACGGATACGCTCGTCAGCCTCGATCGCCAGTGGCGTGTCGTCATATTCAGCCTTCATCAGCTCGGCGCGGTTATACTGGCTCACATCCTTGCCGGCTTTCTTCAGCGCGTCATAGACCTGCCAACGGAAGTTCAGCGTCCAGTTGAAGGACGGCGAATTGTTGTAGGTCAGCTTCGCGTTCGGAACCACTTCGCGGATGCGATCGACCATCTCGGCGATCTGCTCGATATGCGGCTTCTCGGTTTCGATCCACAGCAGGTCCGCGCCGTTCTGCAGCGACGTGATGCAGTCGAGCACACAGCGATCCACACCCGTGCCGGGGCGGAACTGGTAGAGGTTGCTGGCCAGCCGCTTCGGACGCAGCAGTTTGCCGTTGCGATTGATGATGACATCGCCGTTGCGGGCATCGGCGGCCGTCACTTCCTCGCAATCCAGGAAGGCGTTGTACTGATCGCCGAGATCGCCAGGCGTGTGGCTCACGGCAATCTGCTGCGTGAGGCCGGCGCCGAGCGAGTCGGTGCGGGTCACGATGATGCCGTCTTCGACACCGAGTTCGAGGAAAGCGTGACGGCAGGCACGGATCTTCGCGAGGAAGACCTCGTGCGGCACAGTCACCTTGCCATCCTGGTGGCCGCACTGCTTTTCATCGGAGACCTGGTTTTCGATCTGCAGGGCGCAGGCGCCCGCCTCGATCATCTTCTTGGCAAGAAGGTAGGTCGCCTCGGCATTGCCGAAGCCGGCATCGATATCGGCGATGATCGGCACGACATGCGTCTGGAAATTGTCAATCTTCTCGATCAACGCCTTTTCCTTCGCCGTGTCGCCTTCCTTGCGGGCAGCGTCCAGGCTGCGGAAGATGTCATTCAGTTCGCGGGAATCCGCCTGACGCAGGAAAGTGTAGAGTTCGGCGATCAAGGCCGGCACCGAGGTCTTCTCGTGCATCGACTGATCGGGCAGCGGTCCGAACTCGGAGCGCAGCGCGGCGATCATCCAGCCGGAGAGGTACATATAGCGGCGATCGGTCGAGCCGAAATGCTTCTTGATCGAAATCATCTTCTGCTGGGCGATGAAGCCGTGCCAGACGCCGAGCGACTGGGTATACTTCGTGCTGTCCGCGTCATAGGCGGCCATGTCAGCCCGCATCAGCGCCGCAGTGTAGCGGGCGATATCCAGGCCGGTCTTGAAGCGATTCTGCAAGCGCATGCGCGCCACGGCTTCGGCGCTCACGCCGTTCCAGGTCGCCTTGTCCTTGAGGAGCGCTTCAGCCGCCTCAACCTCGGTTTGATAGGACCCCGGTCCCTGGATGGCGGGGTCGTTGATCCCGCGCGGTTGGAAGTTCATGTCGATCGATCCCTTAGTAACGAAAAAATCTGCTGCGTTTGTACGCGAAATGTCGGCGGTCACAAGCCGTTTGAAAGAAAACTTGTCACTCTTTACAAGAATATGTTGTATATCTGTAAAAACATTACACAAACGCAAGGACTGGACATGACAACCTCCGGCACCCGCTCGATTTTCATGGGGCCACGACTGCGGCGGCTTCGGCGCGAGCTGGGGCTGACCCAGGCCGACATGGCGGCCGATCTCGAGATTTCCGCCCCCTACGTCGCGCTTCTGGAGCGCAATCAGCGGCCGGTCACGGCGGATATGCTGCTTCGTCTGGCCCGCACCTACAAGATCGACCTTGCCGACCTCGCCGGCGACGGCGGCGCCGATCACACGGCGCGGATGCAGTCCATCCTGAAGGATCCGATGTTTTCTGACATCGATATCCCTCCGCTCGAAATCAGCGACCTTGCCGTCAGCTATCCCGGAATGACCGAAGCCTTCCTTCGGCTCTACACGGCGTATCGCGAAGAGCAGCTTGCGTTGGCGGAGCAAAGGGCGCCAACGATGAAGGGCGTCGCGCCACGTTGGGGTCAGGGCAAGCCTGACGCCAACGATCCCGTCGCCGACGTCAGACGATTTCTTGCCGCACGCCGCAACAACTTTGCCAATCTCGACGATGCGGCGGAACGCCTTGTCCTGGCGCCTTCGGGGCCGGCCGGATTCATCGAACGGCTTCGCCTTCGCCACAACCTTCACGTCCGTTATCTGCCACCCAGCGTCATGCTCGGATCGGTGAGGCGTCTCGACCTGCATCACAAGCAACTCCTGATTGAGGACTCGCTCGATACTGCAAGCCTCAACTTCGAGTTGGCCAAGCAGCTCGCCTATCTTGAAATGGAAGATGAAATCGATGCGGCGCTGGAGGCCGGCAAGTTCGCGAGCAAGAGCGCCGAGTTGCTGGCGCGCCGCGCCCTCGCCGCTTACGCCGCTGCCGCGATCATCATGCCCTATTCCGCCTTTGCAAAGGCCGTCGACACGCGGCGTTACGACCTCGAAGCGCTTGCGCGTCAATTCGGCACCAGCTTCGAGCAGACCGCGCATCGCGTCACAACCTTGCAGAGGCCGGGTCTCGAGAAGGTCCCGTTCTTTCTGATCCGTGTCGATCCGGCCGGCAACATTTCCAAACTGCTGGACGGCGCCGGCTTCCCGTTTGCCAAACACGGCGGCGCCTGCCCGCTGTGGTCGGTTTATGGAATCTTCAAGACGCCGCGCCAGATCGTCACGCAATGGCTGGAATTGCCCGATGGCCAGCGATTCTTTTCGATCGCGCGCACCGTGACCGCGGGAGGCGGCTCGTTCGGCGCAACTCGCGTTGAGCGGGCCATGGCGATCGGTTGTGCGGCTGAGCATGCAGGACAGCTGATTTACACCGCTGGCGGTCAGGCACTGCGTGTCGACGAGCCCACACCGATCGGCGTGGCATGCCGTGTCTGCCACCGTCCCAAATGCGCGGCACGGTCGGCGCCCCCGATCGGGCGCGAGATCCTTCCCGATGACTTCAGGACCTCGAGCGTCCCGTTTGGATTCTCCGCGGATTGAGGGTTCTGAGCTAGACGACAGCCATCGCGTATGCGTTAAGGCGTCTCAAGGAGCGTGGTGGCCAATCGAAGGAGACGAGTTGGGGGGAGCATGTTTTGCTGACGGCGTATCGCGAAGATGGAAACGATTGGCGCGTCGAGGGCGCGAAACTTCCGGACAACATCATCTGGCTCGATCTGCTTGATCCCACGCCCGAAGAACAGCAGCTTGTTGAGACGCGCGCGAAAATACGCGTCCCCTCGAAAGAGGCGCTGAGCGAGATTGAAGCCTCCAGCCGCCTGATCCTTCAACGTGGCGTCCTCTACTTGAGCACGCCGATGGTTGCGAGGGGCGAATTGCAGACGACTGAAATCTCACCGGCCGGATTTGTGCTGACTCCAAATCTTCTGGTGACCGTCAGATTCAAAGATTTTTCATCTTTTGATAGTGTCGCTGAAAGGGTACGCACCGACGAAACGCTTGATTGCAGCGTCGCGATTTTTACGGCCCTTCTCGAAGCGATCGTCGATCGCGGGGCTGATGCGCTCGAGCATCTGGGAACAGCGGTCGACAAGATTTCGAAATCGATTTTTCATGCGGATTCGTCAGGCCCCAAGCATCGCCAGCGATCAACGGCTCGCCTGCACCAGATACTCAGCGACATTGGCATAAATAGTCACCATCTGGATCAGGCACGGGACTCCCTGTTGGGCGCCGGACGGCTGGCCGCCTTTGTCGGAGACGTCGGCCGCGAGTGGATACCCGAACCCTTTCGCACCCGGTTGCATGCCATCTCCAAGGATGTGACCAGCCTGAGCGATTACGAAACACATCTGTCCGACAAAGTGCAATTCCTGCTTGACGCGACGCTGGGCTACATCTCGATCGAGCAGAATGATCTGTTCAAGGTGCTGACGATCGTCTCTGTGATTGGCGTGCCGCCGACGTTGCTAGCCGGCATCTGGGGCATGAACTTCAAGAACATGCATGAGCTGGACTGGGCGTGGGGGTATCCATTGGCGTGGCTCGCCATCATTCTAAGCGCGATATTGCCACTCATCTGGTTCAAAAGGCGCGGCTGGTTCTAGCGCTCGCTGCCATTATCGTGCACACATTCTGATGCTCGCGACCGGCGGTAAATTGAAATTGCTTTTCGGAACAGAGGCATGATAGGGCCGCCTGGCTAAGCTAGAGGCGTCCCTGATCGCGCGTGCGTGCGGCGCCGGCAGGCAGAACGGGCGAGGCGATGCCGGACATCAGCATTTCTGACAAGCTCTATGAGCCGACAAAACTCGCGGCCATCGTCGATACGATCGTCAGCGAGGGGGTGCCGCTGGCCGAAGCGCTCCGCAATGTCGGGGTGCCAGCCGACACGCTGCACAACCCCGCGACGCAGATTTCGATCAAGCAGCTTTTGACCGCCTGTCGGAACGCCGCCCGCCTGTCGCGGAACCAGCATTTTCCTTACGCCGTCGGCGAGAACGTTCACGTCTCGGCCTATGGCATGTACGGCTACGCTATTCTCTGCAGCACGAACTTTCGCCGCGCGATGGACTTTGCGACGAACTATCATCCGCTGGCAACGCCGCTCGCGGCCATTTCCTATTCGGAAGAACCGGGGCGTGCGATCTGGACGCTGGAACCGGTGGAGCACGCCGAGATCGACGAACAACTTTATCGCTTCATCGTCGAGTTGCAGATCGGAATTCATACCTCATTGCATCGCGACATCATGGGGCAGACATTCGCGCCGCGCGAAATCACGCTCGCCTATCAGCCGGGCAGCGACTTTCACCTGACCGAAGATTTGGCCGGTTGTCCTTTGCGCTTCGGCCAATCGGCAAACCGGATCATCTTCGATTCGAAATGGCTCGACGAACCGCCGCGGTTTGGAAATCGCATCACTTACGCCACCACCCTCGCCGCCTGCGACGATCTCCTCGCCGACCTGTCATTCCGCAGCGGCGCCGCGGGCAAGGTGAGAGATATCTTGCTCCGCAATCTTGCCGGCCGGAAGACACTTTCGGATGCCGCGCAGCTTCTTGGAACGACGTCCCGCACCTTGAGCCGGCAATTGCGCGATCAGGGCACATCCTTTCGCACGCTTTCGGACCAGCTGCGCAGCCAGGCCGCGATGAAGTTTCTTCGCGAAACAACGATGACAAACGAGCACATCGCGTCAGCTCTGGGCTTTGTCGACGAGGCGAATTTCCGGCATGCGTTCCAACGCTGGACTGGAAAGACGTCAAGCGAATATCGGCGCGCGCGACGACCATAGCCCGCGATTTGCATAATTTCCGCACCGACCATGCTGTAAAATGCAACCTATGTTGGCGATATAAGTAGCGCCACGCAGGTTCCTTTCGCCGCCTCTCATCCAAGACGCCGAATGCTGCGGCTCGACATCAGCGACAGCCGGACAAAAATCCATTTTGTCCCAATCGCACCGATAAACGTCCTCCCGCAACCTTCACAAATTTCCGT
Source organism: Methylovirgula sp. (assembly GCF_037200945.1). NCBI lineage: Bacteria > Pseudomonadati > Pseudomonadota > Alphaproteobacteria > Hyphomicrobiales > Beijerinckiaceae > Methylovirgula > Methylovirgula sp. Next base: position 2,579,722 of record NZ_JBBCGP010000001.1, on the reverse strand, counting down.
CCGAACGCGATGCTGCCTGCGCATCTGGCGAGCACGCGCATCCGCGCATCATTGTCCGATCGAAAATATCGTCACCCGATTTGAGAGTGGACTCATGGACGAGCGCCTTTCCGAACAATTGAGCGACCTTTCGGCCCGCGTCAGGAGCGCCAAGGACGCGATCGAAATTGCGAAAACAGAAGCAGGCGAAAAGCTCGCCGCACGCAAAGAAGAAGCGCGGGCGGCCGCGGCCGCCGCCATCGAGAAAATAAGCACCGAGATCAAATCGATGCGCGGCACGGTGGACAAAAACTGGAATGTCATTCGCGCCAAGATTGATGCCGATATCGACGCTCTGATCGCGCGCGTGACGGCAGATGAGCATGACCTCGAGGTGACTCATCTGGCGAACCGTGCCGACGAATCTGAGTGGGATGCCGGCTTCGCCATCGACTATGCCGCGGCGGCGATCGAGCAAGCCAAATTCGCCGTTCTGGATGCGATCGAGGCGCGGCTGAAAGCCGAAGATGCCCAACACGCGCGGACTTGATCGGACAAGGGAGGTTTCTGTGAAAATTGCGCATGTGTTGGCAATAACTTTTATCGGTCTGAGCATACCTTTACCGGGAAAGGCGCAGGTTGCGGGGACCACCCTCCTTGGCGTCAGCGTCGCCGAATTGCGGAGCGTCGCGCTCGGCTGGAGCGCCAAGCACCAGATTCTCGGCCAATCGGTCTACAACGACAAGAACGAGCGCGTCGGCTCGATCGACGACATCATTATCGCCGGCGATAAGGCGGTCTCTTATGCCATCGTCAATGCGGGCGGATTCCTCGCCGTTACCAAGCATGACGTCGCAATCCCCGTCTCGCAGCTCAAGCTCGTCGACGACAAATTCATCCTGACCGGCGCGACGAAAGAGGCTCTGAAGGCGAGCCCGGTGTTTGAATACACGCACTAGCAGGCGGCATTTAATGGGGGAATTCCGATGGCAAACACCGCTGGCCCGGTAAGGGCGCTCGCCGAACGTGCGTTGTTCAGTTCGCTCGCCGACAATTGGTGGCTGTTTTTATTGCGCGGCTTCGTCGCAATCGCCTTTGGCGTCCTGGCGTTTCGCTGGCCGGGCCTCACTTTGCTGACCCTCACATACCTTTGGGGCGCCTACGCGCTGCTTGACGGTATCATCGCGTTGTCAGCCGCGATATTCGGCCCCGGCGATGCCGGACCGCGCTGGTGGCTCGCACTCGCGGGATTCTGCGGCGTTCTTTCCGCCTTCATCGCGTTCTTCTGGCCCGGTATGACCACCCTAATCCTCCTGATGTTCATCGCCGGTTGGGCGATCGCCGTCGGCGGCTTGCAAATATGGGGTGCGTTCGAGCTTCGGCGGATTCTGGGCGACGCGTGGCTGCTCAGCCTCAGCGGAATATTATCGCTCGCCTTTGGCATTCTGATGATTGCGCAACCCGGCGCGGGCGCTTTATCGCTCGTCTGGATCATCGGCTGGTATGCGATACTGGTCGGCTGCAGCTTCATTGCGTTCGCCTTGCGCCTCAAGCAATATCAACGACCTGCCTGAAGCTTCGATTCGGACGAGGGTCCAGTGCGGGCGCTGTCTTCCACGTCTTCGCGTAAGCCCGCGGCAATAAAAATATCATCCAAAGAAAATGAAATGGAATCGAGTGATGCTGGCGAAGCAAAGAATATCTTTTCAGAATTCGCGTCTTGGGAATATCGCATCGCCCGCGCGGGCGCTAATGGCGACGGTCTTCATGCTTCAACTGTCGGGCGCAGTCTCTGCTGAAGAAGGCTCGTCCTGGCGACGCCACGCCTGCACGCCGGATGTCTTCCGCCTCTGTAAGGATTTTATACCCGACCATGCGCGGATCACCGCGTGCTTGCTGCGCCACCGGCGGATGCTGAGCCACGATTGCCGAATTGTGTTCTCCTCGGCGGGCTGAATCGCGCAGCGCGGTCGGCACGGCGGCCCAGAGGGCCGTCGTTTCGCCTTCACTCTCATCTGGAAGTTCATTCCAGGCTGTCCGTGCTACAATATCTCGACGGTGATGGTCGGGAGGTTTGATATGGACGACCGAGAGATTCGGGCGGCTTTAGATCGCCACTGGGCCGCCTCCGATGCCAACGACTTCGACGAAGAGCACCAGATCTATCGAGAGGACGCGGTGCTTGAATATCCGCAATCCGGCGAGCGCATCCGCGGCCGGCGGAACATTCAGTCGTCTCGCGCCGCCCAGCCGAACCAGAAGCGCTTCACAGTGCGGCGGATCATCGGTGCAGGTGACCTCTGGATCACAGAATATATCCTGACCTATGACGAGCGGCCGTCTTACACCGTGAGCATCATGGAGTTCGTCGATGGAAAGGTGGCGCGCGAGACGCAATATTTCGGCGATCCGTTTGCGCCCGGGCCTTCGCGCACCCAATGGGTCGAGCGGATGCCTTGAAACCTCCGAACCACAAGCATGGCCATCGGCTTCTGGCACGCTCCGAGCTGCCAATCGATACGGCGACGCTCGCCCGCTATCTCATTGGCAAATTGTTGGTGCGGGAATTACCGGAAGGCATCGCCAGCGGTCGTATTGTCGAAACCGAGGCCTACATCATCGGCGATGCTGCCGGGCACGCCTTCCGCGGAATGACACAGCGCAATCGTTCGCTGTTTCTCGAGCCCGGACACGCCTATGTTTATCTCGCCTACGGTGTCTCATACATGCTGAATGTCTCGAGCGAAGCGGCCGGGATTGGCGCCGGCGTCCTGATAAGGGCGATCGAGCCCCTTGAAGGTATTCCGATCATGCAGCTCAATCGCAGAATCGAGCGCGTGCGCGATTTGGCGCGAGGCCCGGGACGGCTCGCTGCGGCGTTGCGGATCGATCGTGGGCTCGATGGGCTCGATCTTTGCTGGAAAGGCCCGCTGTGGCTGGCGCATGGTGACGACGAACTTCGCGAAATCGGACAGAGTATCAGGATCGGCATTTCACAAGATGCGGATCGTCCCTTGCGATTTTATCTTCGGAACAGTCCGTTCGTCAGCGGACGAAAATCGCTCAATGAATAAGAAACTAGTGCTATCAACGCGTCGACCGGGGGTTCGAACGTGACTCCGACGTTTTAGATTTTGTAGGCGCCTCCACGCGCCGGGTTTTCCGCAAAGGCGACGGGTCTGGCCGAGAAGTCTGACGGGTTTTAAACTCATCCGAGACCCTGCGGATTGCCTCGCGAATCTCGTCTTCGCTCAAGGCAGCATAGCCCAGTATGATTGAGCGATCCCTGAAGCGGCTGGCGTGACCATATTCAAAAGCAGCCGCTGAAAAGAGCGGGTACAGCCCCACCCCGCATGTCAGCGCGCGGCGTTGCAACTCCTCTGGCGTCGGTAAACTATCCGGAATCTTCCACATCATATGCATGCCGCATTCAACACCTGACAGCGTGCTTCCCGGAAAGTGTTCGTTGATTTCTTCAATGAGCGCATCCCTCGCAGACATGTACGAACGACGAATTCGCCGAAGATGCCTGAGAAATGCGCCCTCCTTTATAAAATCGGCGATGACAGCTTGCTCCAGCCACGGCGCGCAATTGTCGAGCAACGCTTTGACGATTCTTGCCTGTTCGACCAAATGATGCGGAACGACCAGATAGCCAATTCGAATCCCCGCCCCGATCGATTTGGAGAACGTCCCCAGATAGATCACCTGGTCCTTGCGATCCAGGCCCGCGAGAGCAATCAACGGCGGCCCGTCGTAACGAAAGTCGCTATCGTAATCGTCTTCGATGATGTAGCTGCCGGTTCGGTAGGCCCAATCGAGTAAGCGCAGCCTTCGATCGAGACTCAACGTGTAACCTGTCGGAAATTGATGGGATGGCGTGACGTAAATCAGGTTGCCGACAAAGTTCTCAAGTTGAGCAACGTCGAGACCGTTTTCATCGACCTGGATCGGATGGATGCGCGCGCCGTAACTGCTAAACAGGAACGCCGCGCCCTGGTATGATGGATTTTCAACCGCCACAGTGGATTGCTGAGTTCCCGTCAGAAAAACACGGGCGAGAAGATTCAAAGCGCCCTGGATTCCCGCCGTGATGACGATTTGATCGGGCGTTGCGTCTATGCCGCGCGTGGCTCTCAAATGGTCGGCAATCGCTTCGCGCAAGGCATGAAGGCCGCGTGGATCGCCATATTCGGTCATCGCGCCGCGCGCGTAAGCGAGATGTCGCGCGATGGACCTTTGCCAAAACTGGGTCGGGAAACTCCGCGGGTTGGGACGTCCAACGAAGAAATCGTATTTCGGACGCTGCGACCGATCTTTCCAAAGCTCGGGAGATCGACCGGCGAAGCTGGGGATTTTCCCCAGTCGAATACGGGCGCCTGGAGAAATAGTTTCCGAGTGAGCATTGCGCACCAGAACACTGGCGTCGGGCAGGCGCTCGTTGACGAAGGTTCCGGCCTTTGGCTTGGAGGCAACATAACCTTCAGAGAGCAAACGTTCGTAAGCGAGCGTGACGGTAATTCTGGCAATACCAAGTTGTTCTGCAACGCCTCGCGACGAGGGCAGTCTTTCCCCGGCCCTGAGTTTTCCGCTCAAGATCATCTGGCGGATAATCTCATAAAGCTGCAACTGCAGCGGCCTGTCATCCGTCCTATCAATCGAGATTATGAATTCCATCCGCCGTCCTTGATTGGACAAGTCATCGCGGCCACGGCACCTAAACGCCGACGAGATTCGGATCGCAAATCTGGATTCATCAATTTTGTCGGAAGTGGCGCTACCGATAGGCCACAGTATTTCCGATGATCTCCGGGCAGTCAATCAGACTGCTCGGCGTGATCGGTGAATCAAATGTCTATTTATCTCAGCATGCAGCGCGTTCGATTCTCGAGCCCGGACGGATACGAGAAGTTCAAGGTCATCTTTGCCGATACGCGCAATCATCTGATGAAGCTCGCTGGCTTCCTTCATTTGACGTGGTGGGTGCATCCGGAAGACCCGACATGGTTCAACGAAGTCAGCTTCTGGCTCAACCGAGAGTCCCTGCGTGATTGGCACATGGACATTTATCACAAGCACGCAAAAGAATGGGCCGCCCGCGGGGCGATCATGGAAGACATCATCACAAATTTTGAATTACAGGGCACGCGCTTGTTGCGGGTTTGCCCATGTTGCGGGCTTGTTGAGGATAAAGCCTTCGACCTGAACCTCGAACAAAAGACTCTCGCTGAGCCATGCCCGAAGTGCAATTTCACCTTCCCGGTCATGAGCCCGACTCCGAGCAGTTTCGCGGTCTTTAAAGACATTGCATTGGCGACAGAGACGCCCGCACCAGCTGAAATTAAAAGCACGGTCCCTGCCTAGCCGTGCAAACCCTCACACGCGATCGGGATGAGGGCCGATGCCAGTCGCACATCCGGCGCATCGGTCCACGACAAAGTAGCAAACCTGCGCAGCAAGACAGCGCTACCTCAAAGGCTGCGCCATCCATTTCATGCTTCCGACTCCGCTAAAGTGGAGAGATGTAGCTTTATAGGCGATGCCTTTTTCATGCAGCGTTCGTTCTTCGTCAACTGTCGCGAGGCCGAAGAACCGATCACAGACTTCCTTGCCGGCCGATCGCCCCACTTTATCCTTCGCCTCCTCCTCTGCCGCGCCGCCATCCATGGCTATTGCGTAAGCTACAGCGTGCTCGGGCGTGTCACAAAGAATGACATTGATTTGGAACGGCGTGGCATCGGCGCCTGAGCTGGCCGAAGCCGACGATGCGGCAAGGCACGCCGCCAAAACGACCGCAGCACAAATTGATCTCATCGAAACTCTCCGGATGACGCCGACGTAGCATCTAAGCCTTCACTTAAATGCCTTGGGTAGCACGCCCATGGCTGTAAAGCGCACGGCTTTGACGGTCTACTGTGAACTTGGCGAGACGCTGAATTGCGTGAACGACGCGCCGTCGCTCGACAGCGCGGATAGAGATCATTCGTCCGGATTATATCTTGTGTATCATAGAAAAGTTCCCGTATCGGAATGACTTTGCGCCGGTCATTGGACAAATATTCCATACACAAAAACACGTGACTACACGAAAAATATCTGCATTCTCCGCGTCCGAACTTGTCTCAATTTGGATGTGGAAAATGTCGTTTCTCTTTTGGCCGAAAGCGGTTTCGATGGGCGCGCCGGCAACTTCAATAATGCTCGCGCTTTCCGCTGTCTCTACACAAGCCGCTGATGCGTCATGCGAGGGGCTTGCCTCCGCCATGCTCACCAACGCAAAAACGCCTTATCGCAGCATGAGCATTATCACCTTTGATGCGGGCGATAATGCAAAGCCCGCGACATCGCAAACCTCGGAGACAATCTCGACCGGAACCGCGGTCTTTGCGCGGTTCGGTTCGGGTAAATGGCAGGAGATACACATTCCGCTCGATAAGTTAGCGCTGGCCGTCCGACATAACGCGGAAAGCTTTTCCGGCTGCAAACGCCTTGCCGACGATAATGTAAACGGAGAGGCCGTCGCTGTGTACACGGGACACATCGCAGCTCAAAAATCTGTCGTCGAGACAAAAGTATGGGTCGAACCCAAGCGCGGGGTCATGCTTCGCTCGGAGACAGATGTTGTCCCCACGCCCCAGCCAGGCGATGTCTTCAAGGGACGCCATGTGGCGATCCGCTACAGCTACGACAATATCACGGCGCCACCGCTGGACTGATCATTGACGGGGCGCTACAGGCTCCGATCCGAACGAGGGAACCGGCCGATTCATGTCTGGAATTCGCGTGCACAGCCAGCTCTGACATGTCGGAAGTTGAATTAATTGATTGTGCGCCCGGAAAATCGCGACGGATCGAACTCGATCGCTGACATCCCGGGCAGCATAGCACTAAAAGTTTATGCGGCCGATTGCCATTTCGGCCCACCCTGCTCTTCGAGCTGGGCTTTGAAATCATCGAAGCCGAGTGTCACCGTCGGCTGTAGATTCTCGTCGAGGAATTCGTAAAGCGGCCCTTCGACCTCGCGATTGCTGAAGAAGACGATCGCGTCTTCGTCGCCACCGCCTTCCACATGCGGCTCGCCGTTGGCGACGCCTGAGACATAGCTGCCGGTCGGTCTGATCTCTTTCAATTCACCGTCCGGCCGGTAGAAGCGCAGTTCGCCTTGGATGACAAAGGTGATGTAGGGCGCTTTATGCCGATGAAGTTGAACTTTTGAATTCGCCGCAAACTTGAACAGAATATCGATGATTCGGTTTTCTTCGTCGACTTTATAGACGTAAAACTCGAGATCCGGCAGCCAATCTAGCTTGTGCCACGTGATGTTCTTATCATCGAATTTGTGTGTGCTCATTCTTCGTCCTCCTCGATACCACTACATTTCTATATCGCAGCTTCCGGGAAGGATATTGAAGTTACGTCATCTCGATCATGATGATTTTTTATAACCATCACCCGCGCTATTTTTTCCGCCGCGTATTTGGCTTCAGCCCGGACTCATTGCCTTCATATTCAATTCGACAGCAAATTTGACGAGCGCGGTCGTCGTCCCGATGTTGAGCTTCTGCTTGATCAGAGAAACGGCGTTGGCGACCGTCTTGTAGCCGAGATCAAGCTCAACAGAAATCTCGGTCAAGCTTCGACCGTTGCCAAGAAATAGGATGATTTGCCGCTCGCGTTCGCTGAGCTCACGCAATGGATCGACCGATGGCGATAGATTTTTCATGGCGAGGGTCTGGGCAACTGCCTGCCCGAGATAGATTTCGCCATTCCGGACTTTTTCAATCGCGACAAGCAATGTATTCGGATCATCATTCTTCGTGATGTAGCCGACTGCGCCCTTCTCGAGGGCCGATGTTACAAAGCTCTGCGTTCCGTACATGCTGAGCACGATGATTGATGCTTTGCCGTTGTCGGCGAGGATCTTCGGCAAGATATCAAAGCCGCTGGCGTCCGGCAGGCCGATGTCCAAAACCACCACATCCGGTTGAAACGATTTATTCGTTGCCAGCCCATCGGTGGCCGTGCTTGCCTCGACCATCTTGATATCCGGGCGACGGTTGAAGATACGTTGGCAGCCGTCCCGGACAATCGGATGGTCTTCGATGACCAGCACTTTTATGATTTCATTCGCTTCCATGTTCGCTTCCTCGGAATTTAATTTCTGTTTATTCAGCTTGCCTGCGCGACTTCATGTGACGGTAATGGCATTGAGACCTCGATGACGGTCCCCCCGCTTCGTCTATTTGACACATTCAGTCGGCCATTCAACTTGCGTACGCGCTCGCTCATGCCAAGAAAGCCGAAACCAAATCGAAAGTTCTCGGGCAATCCCACACCATTGTCTGCAATTCGAATAATGAGGCTTCCGCCCGGCCGGATGGCGAACGCGATCTCGACGCGGTCGGCTTTCGAATGCCGCGCGACATTGGTTAGGCATTCCTGCACGATGCGATAAATCGTCAGGCTCGCGTCGTCGCTTAGTTCCGGTTCGACATCCGGCGTCGTGAGGTCGCAAGAAAAGCTGCGGTGCGCCATGTTCCACGCCGCGGCCAAATGGCGCAAAGCATTAAATAGACCCATTTCGTTCAAAACGACGGGTTGAAGGCGCTCCAATATCCGGTGATTGTGCTTCTGAATGGCATCCGCAAGCGAGGAGATCGCTTCGGCACGTTCCGTAATCTCCTCGAACCTCGGGCCGATCGGGCCATCAGCCGTCGCGGCTTGGACGACGCATGAGGCAGAGGCCCTGATGCCGAACAGCGATGCGCCGAATTCATCGTGCAGCTCCCGTGCGAGCTCTTTACGCTCGGACTCCTGAATGGACATCAGCCGATCGATGAGCAACCGATTGTCCGACTCGGTGCGCGCGAGCGATTTGGCCAACCGGTTGAATTGGTCGCCAACCCGTTGCAATTCCGCGACGCGGATTTCGCCGACCTCATCGAACTGTCCCCGCTGCAATCGGTTCAGCCCTTCGACCAATCCACGCAATGGACGCAGCGTATAGTTTACGGCGAGCCAGGTGAGGACGACAATGCCAACCGATATCGCGGAGAGGAGGCTGATGAGAAAGACGAGATCATCCCAGACTTCGCCCACTTCGTCAGCGGGCTCCGCCGTCATGACGATCTCGCCACGCCGCGTACCTTGATAAACGACCGGGAAGGATTCGCTCACCCGGCGCGGCGCGAAGAAATCCACGAACCAATTCGGGGCGCTCTTGGCCAAAGACGGCGTAATCGGATCGGTGATTCGCGAGCCGGGCGATGGACGATAACCGACACGGATATGACGAACGTGGGAAAGCTCTTCAAGCAGACGGTTCAGCGCCAGATCGGGGTCATTCGAAAAACGGATGTCGTCGAGCGCATATGAAATGAGATGGCTGCCGATCGTCAAACCGGAGGCCGTCTCCGCGTCGACGCGATCCGGAGCATTGATCAGCGTCGCGCCAATTGCCACGACAATTCCGAGCAACAGGAAAACGGGCGGAATAAGTATAAGCCGCGTACGCAGCGAAGCTGAAGCTTCGGTAAACTGAAACATCATCAACTTGCAATCATGGTATGCGCGCCTGGTCCATCTGGCGCCTGCAACAACATACATTTAGCTCATGACGCTCGCTTCGACGCTGTCTTCTTTCGGCAAAATGACATCCCATTTTTTCTCATGGGATACGAGACGAAGGGAATTTTGTGAGAGAAAATATCCCGACGCGGCGGGATAAATTTAATGATCTGCAAGTATATATCATGCATAGTTTGGAACTTTCGAAGTATACCATCACCTAACGAAATAATTCATTGCGCATCTCTTCGTTCGCGGAGCATAGAAGCATTGCTCTTTAGAACGCTGCGGAGAGATCATGAAAATGCGAATTGGTGGTGGGCGCGCGAACGCCTGCCTGTTTGGAGGATTGAGTTTTTGCGCGGGGTTGGTCCTCGCGCAGTCGGACGGTGCGTTTGCTCACGGCGCAGCGCCTAAAAAGATCGAAGAAAAGATTGAGATCGCCGCCAAGCCGGACGTGGTGTGGGGCATCATCAAGGACTTCGCAAAGATCTCGACGTGGAATCCCGCCGTCGTCAGCAGCGTCGCCGCTTCCGACCCGGATCAAGGTCAGGAGCGGATTCTGACATTGAAAAGCGGCGGCAAGATCACCGACGCGCAAACAGATTATGAAGCTAAAACGATGACCTATTCCTATCGCCGCGTCGATGACGATGTGAAGGTCTTCCCGGTGAGCTTCTATTCCGCTACGATCACCGTGACGCCCACGGCGACGGGTTCAGAAGTCGATTGGATCGGCCGCTTCTATCGTGGCGATACGAGCAATGAGCCGCCGCCCGGTCTCGACGATCCGGATGCGATCAAGGCGATGACTGATTTCTTCGATACCGGCCTGAAAAATCTCAAGACACTCGCCGAAAAGAAGTGATCGCCCGGCGCGTTTTAACGCTTGGCCTGACGCTTGCGGCAGTCAACCCATTGGCTGCCGCAGAGCGCGTTTTCGCGACAAGCCAGGACAGCAACAAAGTCACCGAAATTGCCGGCGGCCGGACGCTCGACTTCGCGAGCCTGCCCGGACCCGCCACGATCGCCGCCACGCCCGATGGGCGGCGATTGTTTCTGACTCACCCCGACCACGGCACGATCAGTGTCGTGGATATATCAAGCCGGAAGACGATCGCACATTTCACCTATCCCGGCGTGCCATTCGGTATCACCTTCGATGCCGCCGAAAATCGCCTTCTGGTTGCCGACTGGAATCGCGATCTCCTCTCGAGCCTCGATCCGGTCAGCGGAAAGGTTCTTCGTGAAGTCCACACCGGGCGCTCACCGGCGCACATCGTCCTGGACTCCGATCATCGCAAAATCTTCGTCTGTGAGCGTGAAGGCAACGACGTCGGCGTCTATGATTCCCGGACCCTTGCGACAATCAAACATATTCAGGTCGGCACGGCGCCCTATGCCATCGCTTACGCGCCTGCGACGAAGCGCGTCTATGTCGCCAATGTCCGCAGCAACAATGTCAGCGTGATCGACGCAGATAGCCTGAACGTCGTCGGCTCGGCTCACGTTGGCCCGATGCCCTATGGCGTGGCTCTTACGCCCGATGGCAAGAGATTGCTTGTCACCATCCAGGCGAAAAATACGCTTCTGTTGCTGGACGCGGCAGGCCTGAAAACGCTCGCCGAAATCAAGGTCGGACGCTACCCCGAAGATGTCGTGACCAGCGCGGACGGCAAAACTGCCTATGTCACGGACTGGTTTTCCGATGCGATCTCGACCATCGACCTCGCGCATGGCAGGGAGACGCGCCAGATCGCGGTCGCACCCGGCCCGCGCGACCTCGTCGTCGTGCCATGACCTAGTTTTTGAGTGCCAACGGCGGCAGCGGCGGCGGCACTGCGTTGCGGATCGCCGGCAAGGATTGCAGGTAGAGCGCGATCGCGCTGGCGTCATCGTCGGTCATGGCGCTGAACTGGGTGCGCCAGGGCATGGCAGACGAGAGAATGCGTCCGTCGGGCGTCCGGCCGGTTTTGATTGCCTTCGCGATGTCAGACACAGTCCAATCGCCGAGTCCCGTCGCTTTGTCTGGCGTGACATTGGGCGGAAAAAAAGCGGCCAAGGTTACCGGCAATCGGATGATCACCGCCGGACATCAGCCGGGATTCCGCAACCCCGCCATCATGCAGGCGCGGCGTATGGCAGCCGATGCAGCCGGTGATCCGAGCAAGATAGGCGCCGCGTGCGGCAGGCATCGACGTTGCGCTCAAAGCCGGCAAAACGCTGGCGATACTTATCGCAGCGGCAGCGCAAAGCCATCGTTGCGAGAACATAATCTTCAAAATACTCATTAGACCTGCTCACCCGGCCGCAACCGGCACCACATGCTGGCGTCGCCGCCACCAGTTCTGGCGCCCGAGCCAGGAAATAAGCGGCAGGACGATATAAACGCAACCGAGGCAGATGAGACCCAACGCCGCCGCAAGTGGCCCGCGCGAAACCGTCGTAGTCACGGGATGCGAAGTCGCGTGAGTTCGGAGAGCCTCGATGAAGTCCTGCGCATCGGTGAGATGCCTGTAGGCCATTCCGGTCTTTTGCGCGAGACTTTTGAGATAGGGCTCGCGCACCGACGATAGTTGTTCGTTGTTATTGACATGCACATCGCCGAACGGCGCATTGCGCGGATTATATCCGGGACGATTAACGGCATCGGGCGGCGGGATTCCGAAGCGGCTTTCTTGCAGCACGTCGTCCTCGCCATAGAAACCGATCTCGCGGCCACTGCTGTCATATTTGGGGATCGGCGACAGCCCGTAGCCGCCGACGCCGACGACGAGCCCCTTTACGGCGCCCGGCTTGCCGTCGAACGTCGGGCCGCCGCTCCAGGGCAGCGGCGGCGCTTCCTGCCCGTCGGTCATAAACACGAGGTCGGAGTGAAGATCGTCGGCCAAAGCGATGGCGCGATAGAGTCCCTCAGCGATATGGCTGTCGCCCTCCCAGCCCTCGCGCCAATCAAACGCCGAGATGGATTCCATGATCGGCGAAAAATTTGCGCAGATCTCGATCGGATTGAAGAGCAAGAATATCCGTCGTTCGGCAAAGAGCGCCACGCCGACATGCGATTGGCATGGCAGATCAACGAGCGTTTTCCGCAGCACCGCCTTGATATGATCGAGCCGGCTGATGGGATGGCCGTTCTCGCTGTAATCGCGCGTGTTCATGCTGCCAGTGATATCGACTGTGAAGAGGACATCGACGCCGTTGGTCTGCTGGCTGGTCGATGGCAAAATCAACGCGGCCGTGAAGCACACAAAAGCCGCGAGCAGCAGCCAAAAGCGTGCGTCGCGGAAGCACGGTCGTCTCACGGCTCCCCCTGCGGCGTGTTCGGCAGCTCTGTCCATATGGGACGCGGCCCTTGCCGACGCGGGTCGGGCGTATTCACGAAGCTCGGATATTGGCGCACAAGCCGCGCAGCAACATCGAAATTGTAGCGCGCATCCCAGTCGTCTGGATCGAGCCGCATCGCCTCGATGTAATCTTCCTGCGCCAAACCGACGAGCGCCCCCGCCGCGTCGAAATCCGCCATGTCGATCTTGTCGAATGCCGCCAACAGGCGGCCATTGCCCAAATCATAATGCAGATCCGCCCGCGCTTTATCGCTGCCGCGCAGATCAAAGAGGCTCACAAGGGCCTGCGCCTCATCGAGCTGACCGTGGGTCGCCAGGAAATAGGCACGGGCGAACAGAAGCTTCGGCGCTGCGTTCTGCGCGACAGCGACATCGTGATTATGCGCTAGCGCCGCGATGATCCGGTTACGTGCGGCATCCCTGCCCCAAACGGCAAAAGCCGCGACCGTGCAAACGGCGAGTACAACCACCAGCGAAACGAGCACAAATGTTTTGATGCGTCGCCACAATGCGCTGATTTGCAGGAAAACCATGCGGGCGGGGTGAGCGAGAGCCAAGGTGGTCATATCACGTTCACCTGTCCGCCAAAACTGGAGGAGCGGCGGAATTCCGTCTCCGCGAGCTTGGCCAGGACCAAGAGAAGAGATGCGAAGGCGGCAATGCCGTAGAAGATTGGCGTCACATCCTTGCGCGGAATTTCTTCGTAATAGGTCACCGGCCGTGTCTCGAGCCGGTTGATTTCGGCGACGGCGTTTTGAATGGCATGCGGGCTATCAGCCCAGAACACCCGATACGTCACGCCGAGCGTTTTGAAGAAGAGATCCATGTGCCGCTCGGGCTTCGTATGCGGCGAATCTTCGTCGCCCCGCGGCGGCGCCGAAAAGACATCTTCATTACCTTTATGTGTGCGCAGGAAGAGCCAATAAAGATGCGCATGTTCGCGCTGAAAGGCCTTACGCAAGGCGTCTTGCAGACTGAAATCGAAGAATCCGGCGCCGCCATATTCTCCGTCCGATGCAAAAAGAACGACTGGCGATGTTGCTTCGGGGTCGTGGCCGATCATATTGAGCGCGAGTTGCAAGCCGAGGCCGACATTGGTGCCCTCGATGCCCGGTCGCCGCAGCGCGGTGATCGCCGCCTTGACGGCATCACGATGGCCGGTGATCGGAAGGACGAAAATCGGCGCACTCGAAAAGGCAACGACACCGAATTGGTCGTGCGGGCTTCGGTTGACGAAATCCATCAGCATCCGCGTTGCGAGCTGGGTTTTAGATTCCTTGCCGGACCCAACCTCGTCATCATCCATGGTGAAATCCATGCTGAGGCTCCGGTCCATGACGAGCACGACATGCGCGCCTGTGGCGACAAGTTTCACATTTTCAGCGAGCCGGTAAGGCTGGGCAAGCGCGATTGCGCCGGCTGCAACGGCAAGCGCAGCGGCGGCCTTGATGAGGAAGCCGATCAGCGACGACAGGGTGTCATGCGGCACGGCATCAAGGGAAGGAAACGGCGCGCGCCGCAAAGCCGAGACGAGGAACGGCACTGGTGCCAGCAGCAGCAACCACAGAAAATCCGGCTTCGCGACCATGTAATTCACGATGCGGACCTTTCCGTCGCTGCGAGTTGATCGCTGAACTGGCGAAGCTCCGCCGCGCTGAAGGCACCCATGCCGGCAGCCGGTTTATCGCTGAAGAAAACACTCTGTGAACTTGCAAAGAAACGGCTGAACTGCTCCCCCAGCCGCGCAAACGCTGGATGTTGCGCGAGAAAGACCGGGACATCTTCGGAAAAGACGGCACGGGCCGCCGTCGAATCCACGGCGCGATGCAGGACGACGAGCGCCTGCCGGTAGGCCGAACCCGTCTCAGCGCCGGCAAACAATTTACGGATCGTCCGCGACGCCTCGGTAAATGGCCGACGCGCGCGAGCCCCGAATGGCCACCAGGCGAGATGATAAGCGAGCAGCGCGAGGGCAATCAGCATTGCCGCGAGAAGCCCAAAGGCGAGATAGCTCTCACGCTGAAGATTGTAATAAGGCGGCGGCGCATCCGGCTGCATATATGCACCGCCAGAGGCCTTGGCGGGTGGCAAAATCTCACGCAATGGCGAAATGCCGAAAGACCAGGCCGCTACCTGCGCCGGATAGATGTGATCGCCGGATTTAAACGACAGAGTGAAGCCTGGCACGTCCAATTGGCGCGCGTCGAGCGCCGGGTAGAATGTCTGATAGGCGAAATAGAGGTGGTATAGCATCGCGCCGTGATCGTTCGCGGTTTCGACGCGACTGCTCGAAAGTTCGAGCCATTGGTTGATCGGACCTGGCTGCGGTACCGATGCCGGTACGAGTTCGACTCCGTCATCGACGCGGACGTCGACCTCGTCTTCGAGCACATCGCCGACGAAATGGCCGAACAGACGCGGCGTCACGAGCTTAACAGATTGGACCTGAGCCTGCGCCGCGAGCGACGCACCCAGAAAGACCAAAACCGCGGTTAAGGCCCTCTGCATGGCGCGCTCATACTTCGAGGAGATGGCGCGACAGCGCATCGGCATCGAACCTATCCTTCAACTCGAATGCCGGACGCCCGTAGCGGAGAAAGAGCCCGTCGAGTGCTTGCCGCCGTGCCGCCGCCTCCGCACGCCAACGCTGGCGCAAGGCCGGGCGCATGAAAACGACCCTGCTGGCGCCACTCTCTAGGTCGCGTACATCGATCAAACCGAATGGTGGCAATTCATTTCCTTCGGCGGAATCCGAGACAAGAATCGGCACGATGTCGTGGCGCGAAAGCGATTCCAGAATTTTCTCGATCTCGGCCAGCGGCATACGGAAATCGGAGATGAGGAAGACAAGCTTGCGCTTACCGGCAAGATAGGTCGCCGTCCGTAGGAGACCTGCGGCGCTCCGGCGCTCCGGCGCAAAATCCGCGAACCGGCGGGCGATCTCGGGCTCGATACCCCTGTTGCGTGTCGCCGGAATAAAGAAATCCTGGCGCACCTCGGTATCACAGCCAATGATGCCGAAAGCGTCGCCCAGTTCATGCGCCGAGTGCGCCAGCGAAAGACAAAGGTCGCCAACGAGCGCCATCTTCCACGCCGTGCCCTCGAAGCTCATCGATCGCGACAGATCGACAATAGCATAAAGCGCGATCGCGAGCCTTTGCTCGAAGCGGCGGACATAGATGTTCTCAAACGGATCGCGCAATGTGAGCCGCAGATCAATCCGGCGCGGATCGGGTTGGCGCAGGTAGGTGACCTGATCGAGAAAGACGCCCTGCCCGCCGGCATTGCGGCCACGGTGCGCGCCAATGACAATCCCTTCGGCACGCTCGCGCGGCCGATAGGAAACCGTCGCGGCCGCACTTGTCATGGCGTCGGCACCGCCGCAAAAATCGCGGCGCAGAGATCGCGTGTCAGGCCTTCCTGCCGCAATTCATAGACGGGATCGAGGAAGATGCGATGCGCGATGATTTCCTGGAAGAGCGAGCGGATATCCTCCGGCACGACGGCGTCGCGGCCGTGCAGCCAGGCATGGACGCGGGCACCGCGAACCAAGTAGCTCAAGCCGCGCGGGCTGCCGCCGCCACGGATCAGCCGCGTCATGTCGACACCGGGCAATGAGACCCCAAAAGAATCCGGCGTCTGTATCGCCGACCAGAGGTCGAGCACGTATTTCTGGAGCGTCGAGCTAGCGTGCACACCACTCTGAATAGCCGCAGCGATGGCCGGCAATTGCCGGAAATCGATGACGCCTTCTTTCACCGTCGCGACCAGCGCATCGACGTCATGGAAGCGCGGGTCGAAAATAAGCTCCTGACGGATTTGCGGATCGCTCGGCGTCCTGACGCTGACTTCCATGAAGAAGCGGTCGCGCGCCGCTGCGGGCAGATCGAACGTCTCTTCCTTTTCGATACGGTTGCGATCGGCGAAGACCTGCAGATAGGGAAAATTATAATCCCGGTTGAACGCGTTGGCGCTGCGTTCGGCCATGAGACGCAAGAGGAGCGAATGAACCTGCGGCCGGGCGCGATTGATCTCGTTGAAAAAGAAGATCGACAGATTTTCGCCGTGCCGCAACACCGGCCCGGGATCGACTTTCGGTCGCCCCTCTTCATTCAGATAGGTATAATAGATGAGGTCGCTCGGCATGAGATCGACCGAGCCTTCGACGCGCTCGTAGGCCCCGCCGATCGCACGCGCCACGGCACGCAAGAGCGTTGTCTTGCCGACACCGACATCGCCTTCAAGCAGGACATGACCGCGCGCGAAAACAGCAACGGTCAGGAGACGGATGACCCGTTCCTGGCCGATGACCGCCTTCGCGACTTCCTTCTCGAAGATCAGCGCCTGCTGCTGCCAGGACTCAAGATTCGAATCGGCACTGCGGATCGTAGCTGCCGTCATGAGAATCATCACTATTTGAATTTGCCGCGAACAATGCGGAGAAGCGTATATTCCCCGCTCGCGACGCAAGTATTAGCTTGCGCCGCGGCGAAGTACGCCAATGCGATCGGACGATCTCAGTTCGTCGATAGCCCGACGATTATTCCGGGATCTGATCGACGTCGTAGACCCACTTGCCGGTCTTGTGGAAATACGCGGTGCGCTTGGCATTGCGTGCTTCCATGGCGCGCTCGGAATTGCCCTGCTTGGCAACTTCATGCGGCTCTTCGAGGCCCTTTACGTCGTACTTCGAGCCAGCAAGCTTCTCCGGGTAACCAGGCTGCGCCTCCCAGCATACGCCGGCTTCCTTGCAGTGCTGACCGTCATAGGCCAGCGCGCCAAGGCTGGTGCCGAGCGACAAAACGGCGACGCCACCCAGAAGAGTCACAAAGCGATTAAACGACCGATACGTTTTCATGCGTTTTCCTCCACTTTCCTCGCTTTCACGCGAGTACAAACCGATTGAAGCAACGCGTGGCCTGAACGGCTCACTGCGATTCTTTGTCTTCTTGGTCTTGTTCTTTCTTTTCTTGCACTGCCGTCGCCTGGCACTGGCCGGGCGTCGAAATCGGAAGAGCCGCGATACGTTTGCCTTCCGCCAGCGTATAGGGCTTGTAATTCTTCTTCTGCGCGTCAGTGAGCCAGAAGGCCTGATTGACCGGATCCTTATAGAGGTGCCGTACCCAGGCGATCACCTGCATGAATTGATCGAGCGTCAGATCGCCGTTGTGCGGCCCCATCATCGCGCGCGCGCCGCCGTAAACCGTCTCAAAGACGCCCTGGTCATGCACGTTCTTTGGATAGGTCCAGTAGTCGTCGTTCAAGCCGGGGCCGATCTTACCCTCGCCGATTTCACCGTGACATCCCGAGCAATCCGATAGAAAGAGGCTCTCCCCAAGTCGCAGACAGCTCGGGTCGTCGATGTAAGGATCGACCCCCGTCTGCAAAAACTTCAAAACGCCGGGCGTGTCGCGTTCGGTCGGCAGCGAGGTGCTAAGATCGATCGGCGAGCCATCCACCGTCGTCCGAAGATCGAGGGAGGTCGGCGGCACCGGCTCCGGCTCGGCCGCATAAGCAGCGCTGCCAATACCGATCACCAGGCCACCGTAAATCGCGAGCATTTTCTTGATATTCATGTCTGAGAGAATCCGTTGTTTTCGAAGGGAGCTAGGCATCGGCGAGACATCCGACGCCCTGGTTTGATCAGGAATGGGGCTTCAACAGCGGGATTCCCTCATCCTTAAGGATGGCATCAATATCGGGAGCTGCTTTCACGAGGGCCGCGTTGAGTTGCGCGCCCAATGCCGCATCATCCTTGCGAACGCCCATCGACTGGTCGAAAGTCTGCGGCACTTTCTGGCCGTCGGCATTGACTGTGTCGTCATCAACTGGCGTCATCGTGAGCGGAACCGAAGATTCCCTGACGAGGCGCGCAACCTCGGGCGCAAACGCCGCGGCGATCTGCGCATTGCCGCTGGCGACTTCGCCAACCATCCGGGCCGGATCGACCTGGATATATTCGTTGCGCGCGGAGCGGAAATTCACCAGCGACTTTTCGTAATTGAAGTCATCGTCATATTTGCCGATCTTTTTCAGCATTTCTTCGCCCGGCGTGTAGAAGCCAACAGCGATATGATCGAACTTCAGGAGACGCGGGTCGCCCCAGGAATGAAGGTCGAGATGGTCGGCGTTGCGCGTCACGAAGACATAGCCCGCACGATAATAAGGCTTGGTAGCGAGCACACGCGGATCGCTCGTATCGAGCCCGATGATCACGTCGCAGAGATTCTTGTTGAGATATTCCTGCACGAGATAAATCGCCGGGCGGCTCGACCAGATGAATTGCACCTGGCGGCCCATCGCATCGGCGACCGCAAGTGCGATCTTGTTCTCAAAACCGCCGCCACCCTTGATCGAATATGGCGGCTGATTGGCGGCACAAACACGCAGGATATCGCCGCCCGTTGTTACCGGCGCCGCCGCGGGCGCGGCCGAGACCAGACCGCTTGAGAGGCAAAAAGCGGCGCCGCTCAGGACTGGAAGGCAAAGCCTTCTCGCACGCGACGCAAGGGAGGAAACTGTCATGACACGCCATTTCGCTGGACTAAGGGCCTGTGCGAACTCGGCTTGTTGAGCCCGCGATTTCTAAAAAACTCCCGCTCCACCGGGAAGCTGCCAAGTGGAACGGGAGGCAGGAAGGCTTAGTCGCCGCCTTGTTTCACAGTGCTGTATTCGTCAAGATTGACGTCTTCGGTGTAGGGGCTCTTGCCGTTAAGCGAGAAGACCATCACGCCGCCGCCCTGCTGCGTCCAATGCTGCAGGTTCTTGAACGCGCCGACTGCGCCGAGACCCGCCGTCGGATCTTGCAGGTCGAACACCATGCCGACCGCCGGCCATCCGCCGACGCCATAGTAAATGGCGACGTATTGGACGCCTTTGTGCTCATAGGTCATCGGATAGCCAATGACACCGGACGGAAGCTTGAACTTCCAGAGCAGCTCGCCGGTATCGGCATTACGGGCCTTGATGTAGCCATCAAGCGTTCCGTAGAACACCAAATTGCCAGCCGTCGAAAGCGAACCGCCCCAAGCGGCGAAGCGCTCCTGAACCTGCCATTTGAACGACTTATGGACCGCGTCATAGGCCTTAACCTGGCCAAGACCGAGCGCGGCCTGACGATCGCCCTTCGGACCCGGATACATATGCAGGGTCGCGCCGACGAAGAACTGACCGGCACGATAGGGAAGCATGAAGGGTTCCCAATCCATGCAGATATGGTTCGCGTTGACGTAGAACAGCTGTTTCGTCGGATCGTAGGAATCGTGCGCCTGGTCATGATAACCCATCGCCGAAGGGCACACGTCATGGGCCTGATGGTCCATATAGGTCGCATATTCCGGATCGCGTATCGGCTGGCCGTTCTTGAAGTTGACGTCCTTGAACTCGTTCATCGTCGCGTCGATCTTCCCGACGGTGAAGAGATCACCATTGGTGCGATCGAGCGAGTAGATGAAACCATTACGATCCGGATGGAAGAGCAACTTGTGAACGTTGCCACTGTCATCCTTTTCGTCGCTAAGGATCATCACGTCGACGCCGGCATAATCCCACTCGTCATGCGGAGTCTTCTGATAACCGAACTTTGCCGCGCCGGTGTCGACATCGCGACCCCAGATCGTCATCGTCCACTTGTTATCACCCGGGCGCATCGTGGCATTCCACGGCGAAGGATTGCCGCTGCCGTAATAGACAAGGTTGGTGCCCGGATCATAAGCGTACCAACCCCAATTGGTACCGCCGCCGATCTTCCAGGTGTTTTCCTGCCAGGTCTTTGACGTACCCAGGCCGAACCGGCCGTATTGCGGGTTGTGGCTGTTAAAGTCCGTGCCGAGCTTCATCTCGTCGTCCGGACCGGTTTCGTAGGCACGCCATATCTGCGCGCCGTCACGCACGTTGTAAGCAGTGACATAGCCGCGCACGCCGAGCTCGGCGCCCGACGAGCCAACTAGAACTTCGTCCTTGATGACATATGGCGCGATGGTCAGCGTGGAACCGACGTGAATGTCGGAATTCTCGACCTTCCAATAGAGATCGCCCGTCTCCGCGTTCAACGCGACAACGTTGCCGTCAAGCTGGTTGGAAAGAATGAGAGACGGAGTCTTGTCGTCGCCCGGCCAGTAAGCGACGCCGCGATTCACGAGGTCGCAACACGCAACCGAGCGCGCCGCCGGATTCTGCTTGGGGTGATACTGCCAAAGGATCTTGCCCGGATTGTCGAGATCGAGAGCAAAAACGGCGTTCGGGAACGGCGTGTTGATGTACATCTTGCCGTTGACGACGAGCGGCGTGCCTTCGTGGCCGTTCAGAACACCGGTCGAGAACGACCAGGCGACGCGCAGATCCTTGACGTTATCGGTGCTGATCTGCGTGTCCGGGCTATAGTTGTCGGCGTTGTAATCGCGACCCGGCATGACGTAATTTTCGTTGCTCTTCGAAAGCTCGATGAGCTTGTCGTTGGCGCTCGCCAGCGGCGCGCAAAACTGTAGCGCCGCAAGCGCCGCTACCAGCGACACCGACGTCAATACCCTACGCTTAACTATGCTATTGTGCATGAGCTTCTCCTCACCTTCCCAACTATTGCGTGCTTAATATCCGCGCCCGGCCCCAGCGACCGGAAAACGACACGGATAAAAAGTATAGTTGGAGAATTTTTGTTGATATTATTGTTTATTACTCGCGCTTCCGCCGAGAACGGTCGCGGTAATCCATTGCCGTGTTGTATACCCAGCTATGATGTTGAATATCAAGAACAATTAGTCTTGAGTTTACCAGAGTAATCCTCGCAGAGATGTCTCTATTTCTGGCCGAGTCAGGAATAAATCTAGACTGGGGTCCGCGCGCTCCCTCCGCGGTCGCGGGAAAGAACGGCATTCGTTGCCTGGGGCATCACGCAGAGGAAAACCCGGTGCGGTTTCCAAGAACCTTTTGAGCTGGCGTGAATTCTGCTTAAAGTGACAAAAGGGAGTTATGCTCCCAACTTCGGGAATTAGTTCCTGCGATAATTGGAGAAGAACATGATTGCTGCCGCGATTATCGCGTTTGCATTGCCGGTTCTCCCCGCCAGCGACGCGCAACCAAGCGAGACGCGGCTTTTTGCGGTCAACCGCTACCTTTGTGAATCAGCCGAATATGCCGTGGACTTTGCAGCCGCTGTCGCTGGCGACCAAGAAGAGGAATTTGCCAAAAACACGGTCGGCAAGATCGCCAAACGCGAGGTCTGCGGCCGCTATGTCGGTATCGCCTCGATCGAGGATCAAAGGGTCGTCGTCAACGACGGCTTTATGTACAAACTGACGGCGCTGCGTTTCCACGGGGATGGCAAATTAGCGTGGGTGGCTGAGCGCGTCTTTGCGGTCGAGGGACATCCTAATTCTTGGCGTCTCTGACCCAGAAGCATCAACCTTGCGAAGCCCGTAAACTGAAACGCCAAGGTGGTGATCCACGGCGCTTGTAAAAGCAGCCGATCATTATAATGCAGGGCACTGCGGCGAGTCTTGTTGGCGCGTTGAAACGACGCGCGAGTGGCGGATCGCTCCCCCTCCCCTTTCTGTCTCATCACACTTAAATTAGCGCCGGGATTTCCACGGAGAGCAATAGACCATGATCGTTTTCGTCACCGGCGCGAGCGCGGGATTCGGGGCTGCGATAGCGCGGCGTTTCGCCAAGGAGGGCCATAGCATCGTGGTGACGGGGCGCCGGCAGGAGCGTCTCGATGCCCTCGCGGATGAACTCGGCCGCGACAAAATCCTTCCCCTCGTCTTCGACGTCCGCGACCGGCACGCGGTCGAGCGGGCGTTCGCCGAACTCCCCGCCGCCTTCGCCGAGATCGACGTGCTCGTGAACAATGCCGGGCTCGCACTCGGTCTCGAGCCGGCGCAAAGGGCCGATCTCGATGAATGGGACGCGATGGTCGACACTAATGTGAAAGGGCTGATGTATGTGACGCGCGCCGTCCTCCCCGGCTTCGTCGCGCGCGATCGCGGCCTGATCGTTAACCTCGGCTCGACCGCGGCCCGCTATCCCTATCCCGGCGGCAACGTCTATGGCGCCACGAAAGCCTTCGTACATCAATTCTCGCTGAACCTGCGTGCCGACCTCATCGGCACGCGCGTGCGCGTGACTGATATTCAGCCCGGTCTTGTCGGCGGCACGGAATTCTCGGCAGTCCGCTTCCACGGCGATGCGGATCGCGTCACGAAGCTCTACGAGGGCGCTGATCCTCTGACGCCCGAGGATATCGCAGAAGCAGTTTATTGGGTCGCGACGCTCCCGCCGCGCGTCAATATCAACGCAATCGAGATGATGCCTGTGACACAGGCGTCCGGTCCGCTCGCGGTGCATCGCTACTAGTCAAGGCGCTCACGGCGCGGCAGGTGCTCGCCCCTGCCGCGCCGTTTTTCGCAAAAAGCGCTCAGGCGAAATAGCTGTCGTCCAACAGCATATCCTCGAAGAACGCGCCATAGCCCGCCGTCGGATGGCGAATGTGGATTTCCAGAACCCACAGCAGCGGCGACGGCTTGAAATCGACTTCCGCCATCGGACCGTCGTAAATCGCGGCATGGGGGAAATCCGAGAGCCGGTGGCCGGACAGATCCAGATTAAGTTCCCAGCCCATTGCCTTCGCTTGCTCGGTCGCAAAGTCATAGAGTTCACGGCCGCTCATGCGGGTGTCCTCCCATTTCTTGCGCACGATATGGAAGAGCTTCTTGGCGTCCCTGGCGCATCGCGCCTGATCCGGCACATCACCGACGGTGAACGTATCGCCGCCGTCGCCCTCGAACTCGCCCCAGACCGGGCCGATATCGATGAGGAAGATGTCGTTGTCCTTCAGCACGATGCCAGGATCTGACGGAGCGCCGAAGGTCTTCAGTGTATTGGTTCCGAAGCGCACGTAGACATCGTGCCAGCCACGCACCATGTCGCCTTCCGCGAGAAGATCCTTGGCCATCGCCACGGCATCCTCTTCCACCATACCCGGCTTGCAGGCCGCGGCGATCGCATGGATGGTGTTGCGGGTCTTGGCCCGCATTTCCAGCATCTTGTCCTTAAGGAAGGCCGGCCCGACGGCTTCCAATTCGCTTTGCTTTTCGAGGACTTCGGTCATGCTTGGTCTCCTGTTAGGATTTCGCGACGACGGGATGGGTTTGAAGGCGGAGTCCTGAGAGCGACTCCGCCATAGCGATCTGACAGGCGAGACGATGCCGCTGCGTATCCTCGCCACGGCCGAGGTAGCCGATCAGCCGAACTTCCTGAGCGGAGGCCGGCTGAAGCGCATCGACCCCTTCTTCCACCGTCACCCGGCATGCACCGCAGATGCCACGGCCCTTGCAGACGGTCGCCAGCGCCACGCCCGTTCGATGACAGGCGGCGAGCACGCTTTCGCCCGGCATAGCCGCGACAGCCACCCCATCCAGAAAAAACTCAAACAAAACAGTCCGTTCTTCGGTGAGTAGGCAGAGGCTGTCGTCGCTGTTGGTCATCCAACATTTTTGGAACGGAACTGGGCCGCTATAAACGGCCAGTCTCATTATTTCTGCTGGGCCAGACACGCCCGGAGTGACGAACCTGTCCGGAAATATTTCGGGCGTTTAACCCGCGGCACAACTTTCGTCTGTCAGCCCGAGCCGGGTTTTTAGCTCTGTGCGCTTTTGCTCCAGGATATCCTGGGCTTTGGCCGGCGAGTCGACGATACGCGCCATCGCGATCGTGCCGGACATTTCCGCTAGTAGCGCTGTGGCGTGTTTCATCGCTTCTTGCTCGTCGCTTCCATCCCGGAGGAAGAATGATGCGACGCCGCGCTGTAAGCGTTCCATCCCCGTTGCAAAATGCTTACGGACGGTCGTCCCGAGCCTGGGCATGTCCGCAGCCAGCGCCGGCAATGCACAGCCATTCTCGACTTTTTCGCAATGAGCAAAAGACAGATAGGAATCGATATAGCCCGCGAGCCCTTGTCTCGGCGCCAGCTCTTCGTATCTGGCCGTAAATACGCGGAGGCGCTCTTCAAATATCTCGTCGAGCGCGGCGGCGATGAGCGCCTCCTTCGATTTGAAATGTGCGTAAAAGCCGCCGTGCGTCAGCCCAACCTCGGCCATGATCGCCGCGACGCCAAGCCGATGCGGGCCGTCGCGCCGAAGCGCGCGCGCAGCCACGGCCAGCAATTGCTGGCGCGTCTGGTCCTTATGGTCGGTCGCATAGCGCATCAGATTGGCAATATCGAATTTCGCATCCGGTTACGAGCCGTCAAACCCGCTTGAACTCCAACGCATCTGATTATATGACTATCCTCATATAATGCAACGCCATTGGTTTTATCCGTGGCATCGGCGCGGCTCGAAGTCGGGTGATTATCGTGGATGACTCTGTGGCGGCGCGTACCGCCCTAAGCGAGCCACGTGCTCGCGCGAAGATATCGGTAAAGCGGTTGGTCCTCTATGCCGGGATCATGGCTGCACTCACAACTGCCGGCTGGTATGGCTATGACTGGTGGCGCGCCGGCCGGTTCATCGAAAGCACCGACGACGCCTATGTCGGCGGCGATATCACCCCTATTGCGCCGCATGTCAGTGGCTTCATCGCCAAGATCGCGGTGACCGATAATCAGCATGTCGCGGCGGGACAGTTACTAGTTGAGCTCGATGATCGCGACTATCGCGCTGCGGCCGATCACGCACAGGCCGTCCTGGATCAGCACAAAGCCGCGTTGAATGGTCTGCACGCGCAATATGCGCTCCAACAATCCACGATCGCCAAGGTCGCTGCCGATCTCGACGCTAAAAAAGCGCAGGCGATCTTCGCCAAGGACGATGCCGCGCGCTACCGGCACCTGGCGTTGACCGACGCCGGGACCAGTCAGGACGCGCAAAGATCGGTTGCGCTAGATCAGCAGTCGCGTGCCGCCGTCGCCTCAGCGCAAGCAAGCCTTGAGGCCGCAAAGCAACAGCTCGCCGTTCTGGATGCCAATATCGGCGAGGCGCAGGCCGCCGTCGCACAAGCGACGGCAGACCTCGACACGGCCCATCTCAATCTCGGCTACACCGTGATCCGTTCGCCAATCGAGGGCTTCGTCGGCAACCGTGCCGCCCAGATAGGGTCTTACGTTGCGCAAGGTGCTTATCTTCTTACTATTGTCCCGGCGCGGGGGCTTTGGGTCGATGCCAATTTCAAGGAAGATCAGCTCGCCCATATGGGGCCGCGTCAACGCGCCAATGTGATTGCCGACATCCTTCCCGGCCACGTTTTCCACGGCCATGTCGAGAGTCTTTCGCCGGGAACGGGCGCGGTCTTCAGCGTCATCCCGCCGGAAAACGCGACCGGCAATTTCACCAAGATCGTGCAGCGCCTCCCCGTCCGGATTGCGCTCGACCCGGATGATTCTTCGCTTGTTCGCATCCAGCCGGGCCTTTCGACGACGGTCAGCATCGATACGCGTACGCAAGGCGACGCGCATTGACCCAGGCAGCGCCGGACAATTGGCTGAAAAGTCTGCTGCCTTTCGTCGTGATGTGCATCGGCATGTTCATCGCGCTGCTCGATATCCAGATCGTCGCCTCGTCGCTTCAGGACATCGGCGGCGGCCTCTCCGCGGCGCAGGACGAGATAAGCTGGGTGCAGACGGCCTATCTGATCGCGGAGATCATCGTCATTCCGCTGTCGGGCTGGCTGACGCGCGTCTTCTCGACGAAATGGCTTTTTACGTTCTCGGCGGCGGGCTTTACATTTGCGAGCGTGCTTTGCGGGCTCGCCTGGAACATCGAGAGCATGATCATCTTCCGCGCGCTGCAAGGGCTGCTTGGCGCGTCGATGATTCCGACAGTCTTTACGTCGTCGTTTCACTATTTTCAGGGACCGCGGCGCGTCTATTCGGCGGCAGTCATTGGGACGATCGCCTCTGTCGCCCCGACGTTGGGACCGGTGATTGGTGGCTGGATCACCGATACGCTCAACTGGCACTGGCTCTTCTACGTCAATCTTGTGCCCGGTATCGCGATTACGCTCCTCGTGCCTTTTCTGGTCGACATCGACAAACCGGACTTTTCACTGCTGGGCGAAGCGGACTATCCCGGCATCGTCCTGATGGCGGTGTTCCTCGGAACGCTTGAATATGTTCTCGAGGAAGGGACCCGCTGGAACTGGTTCGACGATTCCACCATCCGACTCTGCGCCTGCATCAGCGCTGTTTCGGGCCTGCTCTTTATCGCACGCAGCCTCACCTTTTCTCGGCCAGTCGTGGATCTGCGCGCCTTTACGAATCGCAACTTCGCGGTTGGCTGTGTGCTCTCGTTCATCACCGGCATCGGTATCTTCGCCACGATCTATCTGACGCCGCTGTTCCTCGGTTATGTCCGAGGCTTCAGCGCCTGGCAGACAGGAGAAGCGATCTTCTCCACGGGCGTCGCCTCGATGCTCGGCGTGCCGCTGTACATTTTTTTCGCGCGGCGCTTTGACACCCGCTGGCTGATGATGCTTGGCCTCGCGTCCTTCGGCATCGCCATGTGGACCTATAGTTTGGTGACGCACGATTGGGGCGGCGACCAGTTTCTAATACCGCAGATTTTGCGCGGTCTGCCGCAGGTCTTCGCGGTTGCGCCGAGCGTCACTCTTGGCCTCGGTAGCCTGCCGCCGGAAAGGCTGAAATATGCGAGCGGCCTGTTCAACATGATGCGCAATCTCGGCGGGGCGGTTGGCATCGCGGTCTGCGGTGCCATCGTCAACATCCGCACCAATTTTCATTTTTTGGGGATCGCGTCGAACCTGACACCGGCGAATGGTGCCATGACCCGGCTCGTCGATACATTGAGCGTGCATTATGCGGCGAGTCCGGCCGCGCAACATGCCGGGCATGTCGTTGCGCTAAAGCGCCTCTGGCTGCTTGCCTACCGCGAAGCTTCGACCCTTGCCTATGCGGACGCGTTTCGCGCCGTCATGATTGCATTTTTATTCGGCACTCTTTTGGTCCCGCTCATGCGGAACGTCGCACCATCCAAGGCGCCCGCGGCGCCGTCGCATTAGACAAATCGGCAACGCGCTTCAAAAGACAGTGATTCCGAACAATAGAACGCGCCTCGCTAAACTTGGGTTCGACGTGTAGAAAGCCCCCGTCATGGCGCGCCAGCGCCGGTTTCGAGGAGTACCCACGTGAGCAAGCTCATCGTCCTTTATAAGAAACCCGCCGATCCTGCTCATTTCGATAAGCATTTTCGCGAGGTCCACGTGCCGCTCGTGAAAAAAATGCCGGGGCTGCGCGCGACGTCCTTCGGTCCGGCGAGTACGCTCGACGGTGGCGAAGGTGCTTTTTTCTGGATCTTCATCGGCACGTTCGACAGCCTGAAGGCCATCCATGAGGCTCTGGCTTCGCCGGAAGGGCAGAAGGTCGTCGCAGACATTCCAAATTATTCACCCGACGCGCCGACGATCCTTCACCTTGAGTCCACTGACGGCTGAGACCGGCTTTTCCGTCTCGTTTACGCAGCCGGTTCCTCAGATTGAGGAATCGGGTGCGGGGTGCGCCCCTGCCTCGCCCATAAAAACAAACACAGCACCGCGACGGGCACGCCGATGAGCGAGGTGCTGGCAAAGAATTTCGCGAAGCCGATCTGGTGAACCGCGAAACCCGAGAGTCCGCCGAAAAATTTGCCGAGCAGCGCATAGAGCGAACTGAGCAGCGCATATTGGCTGGCGGCATAGGCCGGGGATGTCAGCGACGACATATAGGCGATGAGCGCCGCGCCAGCGAAATTTCCGGCAAAATTCTCGACGCTGACGGAGAGCGCGAGCAGCGGCAGACTTTTGCCCGTCGCCGCGAGCAGCGCGAGGCAGAGATGCGAGGCCGCCGCGGCGATCCCGCCGACGAGGAGTGCCGGCATCAGTCCGATGCGCGTGATCGTGAAGCCGCCGGCGAAAGCCCCGGCGATACCGATCCAGATGCCGTAGACCTTCGACATCGTCGCGATCTGGCTCTTGGAAAAACCAAGGCCAATATAAAGCGGATTGGCCATCACGCCGCTGAGGAAATCCGGCAGCCGATAGAGCGCGACCAGAAGCAGGATCACCGCGAGCAATGGGCCGAAGCGGCGCGCTAGATCGACCGCGGGCGCGATGAAATTCATCGCGAACGATTGCGTCTTATCGCGCGCGCGCTCCGGCAGGCGCGGCGACAGGATGCCGGCGATGACACCGACAAGCATCAGCACCGCCATGACAAGATACGCCGCGCGCCAGCCCGAGTAATCCGCAATATAAAGCGCCCCTGCCCCGGCCGCGAGAAGGCCGAGTCGATAGCCAAAATTATAGGTCGCGGCCATCACGCCCTGGCGCTCAGGCGGCGCGGAATCGATGCGCCAGCCATCGATGACGATATCCTGCGTCGCGGCGGCAAAGGCGGTAAAGACGGCGAAGAGGATGAGACCCTTGAACGAATGGGCCGGATCGGCGAAGGCGAGCGCGACGAGGCCGCAGGCAATGCCGACCTGCGCGACCAGCAGCCAGGCCCGCCGCCGCCCGAGGAGTCGTGCGAGATATGGCACATCGACTTCATCGATGATCGGCGCCCAGAAAAATTTTAGCGAATAGCAAAGGCCGACCCAGCTGATGAGTCCGATCTCTTCGATCGGCACCTTGGCTTCAGCGAGCCGCGCCGCCTGTGTTCCAAGAATAAGCAGGAACGGCAATCCCGACGAAAAGCCGAGCGCCAGCATCAACGCCAAAGTGGGGTCGGTGACGATCTCTCGGAATTTCGGGCGGACTTTCATCGGCTCAGTTTAGGTTCGCGAGGCGCCGAAGCAAGCGGAGCCCTAGGCGGCTTGCTTCACGCCACCGACGAGAAGAACTTCTGGCGCGCCGGCTGCGCCAAGTTCAGCACGTGCCGTCTGCGTTGCCGTATCATCGCGCTCGCCCGCGGTCGCGAGAACGACGAAGTCGGCATAAGGCGCAAGTGCTTTCGTCATCGGATTGCCGGGGAAAGGCGGCGCCGCGAGGACGACGAAATCGTAGGTCCGCGACAAAGCATCGAGCACAATATCGAGATCGTCGGGGTTGAAAGTATCCTTTGAGCCGAATGGCACGAAATGCAGCCGCGACGCGGCGTCGCGATGAATAACATCGGCAAAGCTGGCCTCGCCGTCAAGAAGATCGGTGAGGCCCATCATCTTCCCGTCCTGCGCTTCCGGCCCGATGAGCTTGGTAAGTTCGTCGTCGCGCGAATCGAGATCGACGATGACCGGCCGCCCATCACGCGCCAGCGTGCGTGCAAAACTGATCAGCGCGTCCGTCGCCTCTTTACTTTTATTGAGACGGGTCGCGACAATGTTGACGCCCTGCGGCGTCGTGGATTTGGCGGCAACCTTGTCATTCGGGTCGTCCGGCGTGGTCGCCGCGACGAGTTCCTCATCATCCGGCTCGGCGACGCGCGCGCTGGCAAAACGCTTCAGCCGTTCTATTGTCGAGACCGCCGGGCGCCGTTTCTGTTCCGCCACGCGCACCGGCATCTCAGGCACGTCATCGCCTGCCGCATCCGATAAGGGGCGATCCGCCAAAAGCTCGCGCCCAACGACGATGCCAAGAGACAGAACAAACGCTGCAAGGGTAGCGAGACCGAGGACCTGCGGCTTCTTGGGGAACGAGGGCTGATCCGGCGCCGTCGCCGCAGCGATGATGCGTGCATCGGCCGGCGTCGCACCGGACTGACGGGAGACGGCCTCCTGGTATTTCGTTGTCGCGCTTTGGAGCTGCTCGCGATAACCCGCTTCCACCTGCTCAAGTGCGCGGAGCTGGACGCTATTCGTATTAGCGGTCTCGACAGCCTGCTTCTGCTGATCGAGCGCGGTCTGGATATTCGCGACGCGCGAAGCAGCGATCTTGGAATCGTTTTCAAGCGAGATCGCGATATTGTCGCCGGCAAGCCGCAATTGCGCGTTGAGATCTTCGATCTCGGCTTTCAGTTCGAGAATACGGGGATGCCGCGGCCCAAGCGTCCCCGCTTCGAGCGCCAACTGGGCATTCGCCGTGACGCGCTGCTCGGAGATGCGACGAATCAGATCGTTATTGGCGACATCCGGAATCTCGGACACGCGGCCCTTGCGAAGCAATTGCCGGATCAGCGCCGCCTTTGCCTGGCTGTTCGCCTCGTCCGTGCGAGCACGCGTGAGATCTGTGTTGAGATCAGCGAGTTGCTGCGCAGTGATCGTCATATTGTTCGCGCCCGCAAGCAAGCCCGAAGCCGCACGGTAACGTTCGACCTCATCGGAGGCGCGCGCCAATTTCTCGTTGAGCACGCTGATCTGACTGTTGAGCGCGTCGCCTACATCCTTGGCCAGATCGCGCTTGGCATCAGTTTGCCGCTCCAGATAGACAGCGGCGACCTCGTTGGCGACTTTGGCAGCAAACACCGGGTCGTGCGCCCAAAAGTCGACCATCAAGACCTGGGTCTTGATGGGTGAGTAAGCCGTCAGCCTGTCCGAAAACGTCGCGATGGTCCGATCTTCCGCGGAGACCCGCGTTGGATCACGCGCTAGCCCGAAGAGTACCAGCGTGCGCTGGATGACCCCAAGCCCCTTCGAAACCGGATCGAGCTCTGGATTGCCGACCAAATCAAGCTTCTCGATAACCTCCTGCGCGACATCGCGCGATGTGATCAACGAGACCTGACTGCCAATCCATGTCTCGTCGATCGCCGGCGCGGTTTCCATCCCCTCCGTGCGCTGCGCGCGCGTGAGATAACTTTCCTGATTCTCGAGAAGGATTTGCGCATCTGCGGTGTATCGCGGTTTCGCCACCGTGACATAGGCAAGCGCGAGAAGGAACGCCAGCAGCGTGGGGATCAAAACCCAATATTTCCGGGCGTAAAGCGCAGCGCCGAGCGCACCGAGCGACATATCGTGCGACGCGTCGTCCACCATCATGTCAGGCTCGTATGCCTCTTTCATCCGCTGCTCCGAAGACCGCAATCGCGACGCCAAAATGGCGCGCATGGGCGTTCTGCATTCAGTATGAAGCCCGGTTATGGTTGAAACACTGTTAATGTCACGGAGAAAACGCCGCCCGAGAGTTAAGCTTTGTTAACCATAACAAAGTACAAAAACCTCCACGAACCTGCGGTTTTTATGGAATCCCCAAGTGGTGGTGGCCTCCGACATGCGGCGCTTCTTTGTCTCGTTATGCCTCCTCGTCTTATGTCTTGTGCTTGGCGCCTGCGCAGCGACAACTTATTCGGCTGCCCTGGATACTGATCCCAATGCCCCCTATACGCTCGGGAGCGGCGATCGTCTTCGCATCATCGTGTTTGGCCAGGAAAGTTTGAGCAACTCCTATGCCATTGACGGCGCTGGCCATATTTCGATGCCGTTAATCGGCACGGTCGGGGCGACGGGAGAAACTTCCACATCGCTTGCGCGTAAAATCGAAGCGCGGCTCCGCGACGGCTTCATTCGCGATCCGCACGTTTCGGCGGAGGTCGAAGCCTTCAGGCCGTTCTTCGTTCTGGGCGAGGTCACGACGCCGGGACAATATCCTTATGTTAACGGTATGACGGCAGAAACCGCTGTTGCGATCGCTGGCGGCTTCACCCCACGGGCCTATAAGGATACAGTTGATCTCACGCGCGCCATTGATGGACATCCGCTCACCGCGTCGGTCCCGATTCTTCACATGATCAAACCCGGCGATACGATCGTCGTACGCGAGCGATATTTTTAAAGAGGCCTCAAGCCGATGTCGATGCAGCAAATGGTGCCGGAGCGAAAGCTGCGCATCCTGCATGTTTTCCGCGCGCCTTTGGGCGGCCTCTTTCGGCATGTTATCGACCTTGCCCGCGAGCAAGTTGCGCGGGGACACGCGGTTGGTTTGATCGCGGATTCGTTCACTGGCGGGTCGCGCGCGAATGAAGTGCTCGGCGATCTCGCGCCGTCCCTGGAACTTGGCCTTCGCCGCATCCCGATGCACCGGCCAGCGCACATCCTCGACGCCGTCGCCGCGTGGCGCGTCGCGCGTCATGCCGACCAATTGGACGTCGATGTTATTCACGGTCATGGTTCGAAGGGCGGCGCCTATACGCGGCTCCCCGCCCTTTTGCCGACCAAAAGGAAAGCAATCCACGCCTATACGCCCCACGGTGGCAGTTTCAATTACCGGGGAAGCCCGCTGGTCGAACGCGGCTACATGATGGCAGAGCGGCTGCTTACCGCCGGGACCGACGTGTTCCTTTTCGAAAGCGCGTTTATCGCCCAGCAATTCCGACGCCGTGTCGGGCCGACGACCAAACTTACACGGATTGTCTATAACGGGCTCAGCCCGACGGAATTTCTACCTACCGAACCACGCGCCGATGCCGCGGAATTCGTGTATATTGGCGAATTGCGCGCGGCGAAGGGAATCGACACACTTATCGATGCTCTCGCCCTGCTCTCCAAAACCGGAATCCAACCGCGCCTCGTGCTCGTCGGCACAGGTCCCGACGAAGGCGAACTCATCGCACGAGCCGAGACGCGCGGTGTCTCCGCGCAGGTAACATTCGCAGGCCTCGTCCCCGCGCGCCTGGCATTTCCACTCGGGCGCATACTCGTCGTGCCGAGTCGCGCGGAATCTCTGCCGTATATTGTGCTCGAGGCAACCGCCGCACAAATGCTGATCGTGACGACGGACGTCGGCGGCATCAGCGAGATATTCGGCCCATTCCGCGATCGTCTGATCGCACCTGACGATCCTGAGATACTCGCCGACACGTTGCAGAAAATGCTCGTCCGTTCTCCGACTGAGTTAAGGGCAGACAGCCAGGCACTCGCGAGCTTCGTGAAGACCAAATTCAAAATCAGCGACATGGCAGATTCCGTTCTCGCCGGCTACGCCGAGGCGATTGCGAACCGCGATCGCCGTGGGGCCACAGCCGCGTCCTTTGCCCTTCCCTCTTCATGAGATCGCGGACACATGGTGAAATTCTCGCTGTCTGATCTGCAAAAGACTGAGCCGGTGGACAAAGCTCCTCCGGCCGCCGACATGAGCAGCGAAGCACTTGCCGCTGCAGCACGCGCGATGCAGAGCAGCAACTCTGTGCCAGGCCTTTCGCGCGTCGTTCTCGAAGGTCTTGTTCGCTGTGTCGAATTTCTGCTGATCGCCGCCGCCGGCTTTGCCATACATTTCTTTTATATCGCGCGGACGCAAGGCTATGCGCAGCCCTATCTGATCGGCGTGCCGTGTGTCGCGGCGGCCGCCGTGCTCGCCTTGCAAAGTGCCGAGCTTTATAAGATCAGCGCACTCCGGCGCTTTCCCGCCGACAGTTTCCGGCTGGCCGGTGCCCTCACGTTCGTCTTTGCCGCCACCCTGGTGTTGATCTTCTTCCTGAAGCTCGACGAGGTTTTCTCTCGCGTCTTTATGCTCGCCTGGTATGGCAGCAGCCTTGTTGCGCTTTGCGGCGAACGCGCCGCGCTCGCCTTGCTTGTCGATCGCTTGATCCAGACCGGTCGCCTCGCCCGTCGTACCGTTCTCGTCGGCGGCGGCACGGCCGCCGATGCGCTGCTCAATCAACTGGCGGCGCAGCCACAACCCGATCTCCAGATCCTTGGCATATTCGATGACCGGACCGACGAACGCTCACCGCCTGTCGTCGCAGGCTTTCCCAAATTGGGGACGGTTGACGATCTCCTTGCCTTCAGCCGCCGGACGCGCATCGATCTGATCATCTTCACGTTGCCGATCACCGCCGAGCAGCGCATTCTCCAGATGCTGCGCAAACTCTGGGTGCTGCCGATAGATATCCGACTCGCGGCGCATATGAACAAACTGCACTTCCGGCCGCATTCCTATTCCTACATCGGCAGTGTTCCGCTCATCGACATATTCGACAAGCCGATCGCCGGTTGGGACGTCATCGTCAAATATGCGTTCGACAAAATCGTCGGCGCTCTGTGCCTTATCCTGCTTGCGCCGGTGATGGCCATCGTCGCGCTGGCAGTGAAACTCGACTCCAAAGGGCCGGCGCTGTTCCGTCAAAAACGCTACGGCTTCAACAACGAAATCGTCGAGGTCTACAAGTTCCGGTCGATGCGCGCCGATATGCTCGATTTCGCCGCCACAAAGCTTGTGACAAAGGACGATCCCCGGGTCACACGTGTCGGCCGCTTCATTCGAAAGACCTCCCTCGACGAATTGCCGCAACTCTTTAACGTCGTCTTCAAGGGCAATCTTTCCCTCGTCGGGCCGCGACCGCACGCGCTTCACGCCAAAGCAGCCGAACGTCAATACGACGAAGTGGTCGATGGCTATTTCGCGCGCCATCGCGTGAGCCCCGGAATTACCGGCTGGGCACAGATTCACGGCTGGCGGGGCGAGACGGATACGCCCGAAAAAATTCAGGGCCGCGTCGAATGCGATCTTTACTACATCGAGAACTGGTCGATCCTGCTCGACATCTACATTTTGCTCGCGACGCCCTTCGCGCTTCTACGCACGAAGAATGCGTATTGATCTGACAGATTTGGATCACTGAAACGCAAATCCCAGAAGCCGCTCGCGAGTCCCGGCATTTTCACAATCGGGCCGATTTGAAACAAAACGCGTGCCGTCTTTTTTGACGCAGCCGATCAGGGCCATCGTACCTGACTGATGATGACGGAAGACATATCCCGCCGTCCGCCGGCGCGCGCTGCCTTCAGGCGGGCATTTGCCGGCCTCGGCGAGAAAACCAACGCCCGTTTGCGGCGAGAAACATTCATCCAATTCTACGCTGTCGGAATCATCGGGAGCTGCCGTCATCAAATATCCCAGGCCGCGATCATAGGTATAGGAATGTCCGGCGGAAATTGCCGGTCCCCTCGTCGTCCAGGTCACGCGTTGCGGCGTGACCCACCTTGCCAATGCCGTCCGCACTTGCGGAGAACGAGGCACCGGAGACCGATCGATCCGGCCCTCCTGCATGACAAGATATCTCTGCGTGAAGTCCTGCCCGGGCGGAATGTACATATAAGCCAGGAAAAATTTGTGCGAGATGTTGTTGAGGCCTTTGTCGGCGATCATCGCCGGATAGGCATATAGCTCTGTCAGCGCCGGGCGCTTCCATGTACCAGTGTCGTAAGGAATGAGCGGCTCCGGAAGCGTGTCGAAGTCCACTTTGTTTTTCGAAACCGACAG
Organism: Methylovirgula sp.; assembly: GCF_037200945.1. Lineage (NCBI taxonomy): Bacteria > Pseudomonadati > Pseudomonadota > Alphaproteobacteria > Hyphomicrobiales > Beijerinckiaceae > Methylovirgula > Methylovirgula sp. Next base: position 2,543,714 of record NZ_JBBCGP010000001.1, on the reverse strand, counting down.
TTGGAGCGATGTGTCGGCCGCATTCAGCAAGATTACAGCGCCAATGCCGGTCCAATAGGCCGCGCTCATTCCAGCCGTCGGAATCAACGGCGCCGCCATTCCTCCCAAGCCCGGCTCATGCCAGCCGACACCATCCCATTCCATCCATTTTCCGGGCGTCGGGGCATCGTGCGGCGCCCGAGCGGCGATGTTCTTCCAGTCCCGCGGGCGCAGACAATAAGCGTACCAATAGCCATCGTGGCCATCGACCGCCGTGCAGTCTCCAATACCGCTCGGTGCATTTGGCACATCACCTTCATCGCCGGTGATGATCTGACCGAGCACTTTCCAGGTCAGCCCTTCATCGTGCGACACCGCGATCGACATTGATTTGTGCGTCTCGCCTGCATTGTAATTGCAATGCTGCTCGTCGTGTATCATTCCGTAAAGGAGGTCTCGAACGGGCATGAGAGTCGTGAGCCATTGCCCGCATTCCGAAGGCGAGTTCTTGGGTCCGGGTTTGAGAACCACTTTCGACGCGCCGCCCAGATCAAGCGGCGTCTTACCATCGATTGCGATGGTCTCCGCATTAGCCGCAAAACCGCGAAATGTGCCGTTCGGTAGCTGAATGATGCTAACGGGTGCGTCAGGCTCGTTTTGCGAAGGTCCGCGCACCACAATCGGATGTTCGAGCTTCAGTTCGATGCAAGTCGAGCACAGGTCGGTGCAGCATGCGGCGCCGGGGGCACCAATCATTAAAGGCAATGCAATGAAACATTGCCGACCGAGGCCCAGGCGACGAAGATGTATGCGCGCGCTATGATACAATTGGCGTAGCGCGGCCCGCAGGTTTTCTGGCCGCAATGATGCGCCTTGATTCATGAGCGGGCCTCGGAATTGCAACGAAGTTCCGGGGGTTGAGCCCCCACAAGACGCCGGTCAGGAGCCACATAAACCTCCACCTCTCCCCTTCGTGCAGCATCGAACACGAAATAATCGAGAGCCAACCGAAGAATATCATCAGGCACAGGCCATTACGCGACTGTTTCCAGGTGTTCCAAGCCTGCATGCCCGAGAGAATTAAGAGCAGTGTCCAGGCAAGGCCGCCGATCCAGCCAAAATAGAGGAAACAGGCTATCCACACATTGTGAATGGGCTCCGGGAAATAATTTTCGATCTGAAGCAACCCTATACCGAAAGGGTGATCGAGAATCATCGGTATCGCGAGAAGATACCTGTTGTATCGCCCGAAATGGCCGAGGTCGTACTCCTCAGCGACCGTAAAGCGACCCGATAGCATGTGCGATACTGTGTCGTTGAGAACGGCGAAGAGCAAAACGACGACGACCAGTGGCACCAGAAACGCGAGCGACGACAGAGTTGCCCGCAATAATTGGTGTCTGTTCAAAATGCCCAGATATATTCCGCTCCAGAGCGCCGCCGAGACGATCGCCGCACGGGAGAAGGATAGGAACACGGCCACCGACAAAAGCAGAAGGGCCGCAGAAAACAAAATCCGCCTGCGTTTCTCGGCAATCATGAAAAGCGAGCCTAATATGCCCGGAACCAGAAATACGCCGAACATATCGGGGTCATCGAGAAACGCGCGCGGCCGGTCGGCCCAGGTGAGATCGGGATTGTGAGCCACAAATCCCAGAACGCCGATCACCGCGGCGATGACGTTGGACAGGATATAAACATCGACGAAGATCCGGAGCTCGCGCTCCGTCCAATCGGTCGCCACAAGGCAGCTCGTAATGCCGATAAATGCGACCGACGTTAGTGCGAACATCTCGAAGACGACACGCGGATCGGCGGTCAAGGATATGGACGATATATAAACCGAGGAAAGCCAGACCAGAATGAGACAAATAAAGAAGAACGTCCTTGTATTTATCAACTGGTTGCAGAAAACGGTCATCAGCAATGTGCCGAAGAAAAGAACATCGACCGGCGATGGCCTTGCCCACGTGTAGTTGATTGCGATAACGGCCAGAAGGAAGACATTCATGCGCCACCGCGACCAGGCCGCACGTCGGCGGCTTAAGGCGGTAGACGAGGCGCCCTCGACTATCGATGCCCGGCCGCTCTGCGAGATGTCCAACGGGAGCTCCAAAAGTCCAGGGCGCGTCTTGCGGTCCATCAGCGATCAAAAAGAGGATGGCAGGCGAACCGCAGCCCCTTATTGACGGCAGCCATTATCGTCCGATTCCCTCGCCTCATGGCGAGTTTTTCAGAGGCCTATTAAAAGACCTTTAACCATATACCTGCGCTGCGGGGGAGATGCATGATGTATAAATGGGCAAGCATAGTGATAGGCCTCGCCGCACTGAGCGGCGCGGCAGGAATCATGGAATCGGCCGCGAGTGCGCATACGATCTCCGACCCGCTGCTGAAAACATCCGCGAATATGCTCATCGTCAATGCCGCATCGGTGATTGCCATCAGCGGCTATGCATCCAGCCGATTGCAGCGTTGGGCCCTGTTTGGCGCCGCCACGCTCCTCGCCGGGAGCCTTCTGTTTTGCGGCGAACTCAGCACGCACGTTTTTCTGGGGCAAAGGTCTTTTGCTTTGGCGGCCCCCATCGGCGGCACGTTGATGATTGCCGGCTGGGTGATCGCTGCGGCAAGTGCCTTCACCAGTGCCTTCCGGCGGCGTGACAAAATCTAGCCGCCTGCCAAGCCCCAGTTCGCCGTGACATTAGCTGGGGCACGTCTCGAATTGACGCAGATCGGCCAATTTCCCAAAGCGCCCTGCTCGCATAGCAAGCGTAGCCGCGCTATAGGTCCACGATGAACGACACGATCCAATTGCAAACGGCCCCGCGCATACTCGTCGTCGAAGACGAACCTTTCATCGCGATGCTGCTGGAAGACATGCTGGACGAGCTGGGCTTCACGATCACCGCGTCATTCCCGCAGGTCGCCGAAGCGGAGAAATATCTTGCGGGGGCGGATGTCGATATCGCTTTGCTCGACGTCAATGTCGGCATGGAGAAGATCGATCCCGTGGCCGATCTTTTAGCCGCGCGGGGCTGCCCCTTCATCTTCACGACGGGTTATGGGCAAAAAGGCGTTCCGGAAAATCACGCCGGTCGGCCAGTTCTGCAAAAGCCCTTCAAGATCGACGATCTGGCCAATGCCCTTCAGAGTCAGCTAACTCCGAAAATCTAAGCGCGCCTCCTGCGCGGCCTTAAACCACTCCCACTATCAATGCCGATCCCCGATCAGTTCCAACCATTCCTAATCGGCGGAGTGGGGGGCGGTGGAGGTGGAGGAGGAGGCGGCGGTGGCGGTGGCGGAGTAACTGGCGGCGGAACTACTGGCGGAGGCGCTGGCGGCTGTGCTGCATGAAGTTGCGCGTTCGCGCTGTTCCATTGTTGCTGCTGCGACCGGTTGCCGACGAAGTTTTGGCCAAGATTGACGACGCCCAATGTGTCGAGACCCGGCATCGAATCCGGATCGTTGGGCAGCGGTGCACCAGCCAACCCGTATTGAGCTGCGTTTGAATCCGTCAACGAACTTTCGTGATGATTGCTGTGGCGGCCCGACAGGGTCTTATATTCTCTATCGAGCGCCTCCAGAGATGTGCGGCCGGGCGCGGCGATATAATCGTCGTGGCTGCGGACATGCACTGTGAAGCCCGAGCGAAGCAGAAGCTGATGATTGCGGCCGTTGGCGACGTCGATATGGCCGTAATGCGACATAACCGACACGCCGTCCGCTCCGACACTTACGGTCATCATGCCACCGCGCACGCCGATCGTGGCAACGGGCGTCAGCACCTTCACGCCGGAGCTGTGGCTGATTTCGCCGCCGATGAAGCGTAACACGCCCTGCGCCATCGTCGCCGTCAGCACGCCTTTGCCCGTGGCCGGGTCGTAGACATATTTGTCAATGATCAAGGTCGAATTGCGCCCGATCGACATGGTGGTGCGATCGAGGAAGGTGATATTCGCCGATCCCTCGCCCGATGTCTGAATGAGCTCGTCGGCGATGACGCGTGCACCAAGGATGAGGTTGCGAGTCTTCTCGCCGGGCGGCGTGGCAAGCGAGGTCGGCGAGACGGCGCCGACATTGCCGACAATTTGCGCCGGGGCTTCGGCAAGCGAAAACGCCAGCGCCAACGCCGTGGCAGACGTCAGCGTTGTGGTGCGCAAAGCCAGCCATTTAAATTTCGCGTTCATCTTCTCGCCTCAGAAACGCGCCGTCGGCCCAAACAGGATCGTCACGTCGTCATTGGTGAAATTCTGCAAATTCGAATTCGTGCGCGCATATTGCACCGTTCCGGACACGCCGAAGCTCGCCGTGACAGGCATATCGAGCATCACACCGCCGTAATAGGCGAAATCGCACCGACGAACGCTGGCGTTGACGGCCGGATCCGGCGCATCGAATCTGTCCCACAGTGCGCTGATATAAGGCATGACCGTCCATTGCAGCGGGATGAGCGGAAACGGCGGGTTGAATTCGACATTGAGGCCCGCCGTCACGCCACCCTGGTTGAAGCTTTGCCAGGCGTTGAAGGCGTTTGCGCGCGAATAAATTGGCTGCACTTGCAAGGAGATGAGATCGGTGAAGCGGTAAGTTCCAGCAATTGAGAAGGAAAGAAAATCACCCGTTCCCAGCGCGGTGATCTGAGTGGCGCCGGGATTGTGAACCGAGATATGGCGCCACTCGAAATCCGGCGCGACCGACCAGTCCCGCGCCGTATCGATGCCGAGCGAAACGCCGGCGCCGCCCGAATTCAGGTAGGACGTACCGCCCACCCAGGAGACATTGCCGATCGCGTAAGGCTTGATCGTCACGCCCGGCCAGTTGACGGGATCGAGCGCCAGCCGCGGCCCGATGCTCGCTTCCATATAGGCGAGATCGAATTGATGTAATGAAAATTGCCCGGTGCCGTAGCCGATGAAATTGGTTTCGATCGTGTCGCCGCGCTGGTTTTCGAAATCGTAAATGTTGCTGATCTTGGCGAGACCGAAGCCCTCACCGTCGCTCTTTTGCGCGACGCCTGAACCTTGCGGCGCGTTCTGGCCGAAGATGCTGACGAATCCCGAATCCGGCAGCGCCGCGACATTCGACTGGTAGCCGAGGCCTGTCTGTAAAAAGCCGCTCCAGCGCACGGGCGAGAGCTGCTTTTCAACCTCGGGCAGGTAGACGGTCAGCCGCGCGCGCAATTTCGGATCAAGGTCCGGCGCCGCGGCCGCGGCTTTGAAATAATGAATGGCGTTATCGTAGGAGCCGAGCCGGAAATAAAGCGTGCCAAGTTCGAAATCCGCCCGCGCCAAATTTGGCGCAAACGCAAGCACACGCTCCAATGCGCCGATTGCGCCCTCGTAATCACCGAGCGCTGACGAGACACGCACATATTCAAACGTCAGGTCGAAATTCTTCGGTTCACGCAGCACCGCGGTAAGCAACCGTGCCTGGGCCGCGGCAAGCGTATGACGGTCAGGCTGGCCGTCAGCCTGCGCTGCGAAGCCAAGGCCCGCCCACAAACCAATCACCGCCAGACCCGTAAGGACCCTTCGCACAGCAGTGCCCCCAACGCTTACTTCCGTCCGAATCCAGCAGATTGGACCTTTTATACCTGTGCAATAACTCTAACCGGCTGCGGGGCTCCAGCAAGGGAAATTGCCCGCAAAGGTTGGTCCAGCTGGCGTAATCTCACGGGCTGTGGCCAGCGTGCATCTGTTTTATAAATGCTCTAATTTCAATGGGTTAAATCGTTATTGACTTGGCCTCCCAAACTCGAAAGGAAGTCAAACATTATCAATCTGCACGCGTATTCCGAATGAGCGCCCCAGCAGTTTGGCGGATCGACGATTGCGACCGATGATCATAAAGATGATGGATTCGAGGCGCTTAAGAGTAAACGTCGAATTATAGCTCGAAGCATCTACGCTGAACGCGTTTTGCCCTATCCTGAGCGTCCCGAGACTATTCTGCGCAGCTTCGCTGATTTATGAGCCCCAGTTCGTCCATGATCGAAATCGTTTCGCGCGCGCGGGCAAGGCACTGGCCGCGTAAAGGCTCGGGGAAACTTGCGCTCGCCGGTGCGGCTGCTGCGTTGGTCATCGCCGCGGCTTTGGTGATCACGCAGCAAGTGCTGCCGCAAAATGTCTTGCGTCAACAAATCGTGGGGCAGATTCAGCGTTCGACCGGCTTTTCGGTGCAGATCAATGGGCCCGCGCGGCTTCGCTTTTTCCTGCTGCCGCGGATCGTCGTTCAATCCCTTCACGTCGCCGACCGATCCGGGGCCATAGATCTCGAAGCGCCTGAGGTCGTGGGCTACCTCCGATTATTGCCCCTTCTCGTCGGCCGCTTTGAGATCGGCCACGCCGTGCTTTATCGGCCGAAGCTCAAAGTCGATTTCGGCCGGGCTCCGGTCAGCGAAGGTGGCGTCGTTCAGCAGGCGCTCCGCGCGAGCAGCACAGACAATGTGCGTTTGCAGGCTCCACTCGGCAAGATTTCCGTCGTCGAGGGCGAGGCTTTCATCAAGACCAAAAACATCCCCAACGGGATTTCCGTCGATACAATCAACATGCAGGCTAATTGGCCGCGCCTGAGCGCTTCGGCGGATTTTAACGGGCAGATCAATTTCCGTGGCGCGCCCGTGCGTCTACAGGGCTGGCTCGAAACGCCGCTCGACATTCTGCGTGGTAGCGAATCCGCCGCGATCCTTCAAATCAGATCGCCGATCTTGAACTTATGGTCATCGGGACGCTTCGCCGGCGGAGCGAGATTGCAATATAACGGCTCGGTTTCCGCGACGGCGCCGTCGTTGCGTAAATTGGCCGAGACGATTGGTTATTCGTTCTCGAAACATGGAACCTTCGCCAATCTTGACGTCTCGTGCGACGTCGATTTTGAAAATGGCGACGCGGCTTTCACCAATCTTGCTCTGCATCTCGACGGTAACGATTACGAGGGAAACCTCGAAATACGCGATGTCGCCCACACACCGCATTTTTCGGGCACACTGGCGAGCGACTTTCTCGACGTCACGCCCTTCCTGATCGGACAGCCTGACACTGCGCTGCCCGATGGGCTTGGTGATGGCACACCGTTTGACCTGGGGCCGCTGAACCTCGCCGATCTCGACCTTCGGGTGTCCGCGGCACGGTTGCGGCTCTATGATCTTGAGGTCGAGAACGCGGCCCTTTCACTTTTGACCAAGCCAGGCCTCATCGACCTCGCCCTTGCCGAAGCCACCTCGAACAACGGCCTGATCAAAGGCCGCTTTGCACTCTCCGAAAAGGACCATGTTTTCAGTCTGCACGTCAGTGGCAGCGGCAATGGGATCGACGCGCAGCCCATGGTTTTCGGCGGTCAGCGACCCCTATCGGGATCGCTGAATGCTCTGGTCGAGCTTGATAGTTCAGGCGCTGATGTTGATGCACTTGCCCGGTCGCTCAGCGGTCAGGCGGCCGTTTCGGCGAATGGCGGCACCGTCGCGGGAATTGATCTTGTTCCGACGCTCGTGGGCGCGGATAGCCGCAAGCCTGGCGACAGGATCGCCGTCGTGAAGGGCACAACGAGCTTCGATCATCTCGCATTTGATCTGACGCTCGCGCATGGCATCGCGACGTTCAATAGCGGAAAAATCACCGGCACCAATCTGCAGATCGATACAATGGGCACAATCGATGTGGGGCATCGCCATCTCGATATTTCATCACTTGCCCAGATCACTGAGACGGCGGGCAAACGGGCGCAGACATCGCCTCTATGGTTAGAACTCAAGGGTCCCTGGTCCAGCCCCGGTCTGTACCGGCGGGCAGCGATCGATTTGCCCCCGAAGCCAGCACACCCGAACGATGCACTCCCCCAAATGACGACTCCCCCGCCGCCCGCGGAGGAATGATCAGCGGTCTTCGCGCAAGGCCTCGGCAAGCCGTGCTTCCAAAACTTGCGGTTTGGAAAGAACCAAAGCGCCGCGCGTCTTCTCGAGCAAACCCTCCTGCGCCATGGTCGAAAGTTCGCGCGTCACCTGCTCGCGCCGGCAGCCGATCCGCGCCGCAAGCACATGATGAAAGGGCGGCGGCGTGACGGAGCGCTCTCCCGGTTTGCCCGGCCGCGGACCGGCCATGCGCAGGAGCTCGGAATAAAGCCGATGCTTCAAATCGAAGATTGAATGTTCGGTGAGCCGCGCATTCAGCTCGCGCACGCGCGCGGTCAAAAGATGCAAGACGCGATCGCAAACCGTCGGCGACGCGAAAATGACTTCGCGAAAAACAGCCGCCGCATGATGCAAAGTTCGGCGCGCGTCAAAGCCCGTGACATTGGCCGACCGCTTCGTGCTGTCGATGGCCGAAAGCTCGCCAAAGAATTGGCCGGCGCGCATTTCCGCGAGGATGACTTCCTTGCCGGCCTGCGTGCGGATCAGGATTCGCACCTCACCGGCGATGATGAAATAAACGTCGGAGGTTTCGTCCTCATAATCGATGACGACTTCACCTTCATCGTATCGCCGCCAGGTGCAGCGACGATCGAAGCGTTCGAAGTCCAGATCCGTTAAATCTTTAAAAAAAAGGAACGCGGGCAAGGCTCTGCATTATCTGGGTCCCCGACGCAACCAAAACAGTCGGCACCATCTTTAATCCGCACGGACTTTGGCGATAGCTCTGCAACGCCAAAGCCCACGGATTTCGCAGCTTAACCTTAGTCCGCAGCCAGGTTGGCCGCCCGCAGGGTGTTCGACATAAGCATCGCGATGGTCATCGGCCCGACCCCGCCCGGAACCGGAGTGATGGCCCCTGCCCGCGACAGCGCCGATTTAAAGGCAACATCGCCAACGAGACGCGATTTGGGTTTGCCCTGCGCATCGACCCCTTCACCGGGAACACGGTTGATCCCCACGTCGATGACGATGGCGCCGGGCTTGATCCATTCGCCGAGCACCATTTCCGGCCGGCCGACCGCGGCAACGACGATATCGGCACGCCCGACGATCGCCGGCAAATCACGGCTGCGCGAATGGGCGATGGTCACGGTCGCATTTTGCGAGAGCAGCAATTGCGCCATCGGTTTGCCCACGATGTTGGAGCGGCCAACGACGACGGCGTCCCGCGCCGGCGATGCTGACGCCAAGCGCCTTTGCCGCCCGTTCAAGGAGAACCATCGAGCCCGCCGGCGTGCATGGCACGAGCGCGCGCTCAAGGTCGCCGATCGAGAGAAGACCGGCATTGAACGGATGAAACCCGTCCACGTCCTTGAGCGGCGACACGCGTTCGAGCACGCGCGTCGCATTGATCGAAGGCGGCAGCGGCAGTTGGATCAGGATGCCGTGGATTTTCGGATCGGCGTTCAGGTGATCGATGAGCACCAGCAATTCTTCTTCGCTGGTCGTGTCGGGGAGATCATGCTGGATGGAATGGAAGCCGACGGTTTTGGCGGCCTTGCCCTTGGAGCGGACATAGACCTGGCTGGCCGGATTTTCGCCGACGAGGACAACCGCGAGACCGGGCTGAATCTTCGGTGCCCCGCGCCGCGGTCGCTGCGGCGACCTCCGCCAGCACGATTTCCGAAGCAATCTTCCCGTCTATCAGCAGCGCCTTCTCGCCCGAAGGCCGCAAGAAATCCGTCTGAAAAGCCGCCGCGTCCGTCGCCAAAGCCATTTTAAAGCGTCTCCCTCAATAGAATTTCCGCTTATCTGTCAGGTTTCTGCACGGCTGCCAAGCTGGACGAACCGCTCTCAGGGTGCGGCTTTATAGCGATAATGGGCCCCATGGCGGGCACTGGCGCCGGGCGGAAGGACGCGCATCGACGGTTTGGCGGAAAGATCGCCGGTGAAATCCTCGGGGTCGCCGAACCCCGTCCATTGCTCGATACAGAGGTAGCCGTTCCCCGGCCGGCACCAGATTCCGAAATGCGGAAAGTCCTCGCTTTCGACCTCGATCGCCGCGCCATCTGGCGCCTCGAACCGGACACTCCGGCTCTTCGCATCAAGGAAGCAGAGCGCGTCGTTCGAGAAGAGCGCTGCAGCGAGCGGCAGCACTTCGCCCTCCATGGGCAGCCGCCGGGTCTCGCGGGCAATGAGGCCGCCCGGCGCGATTTTCGGCACCATTGGATTTTCGGGCTCGGCAAAGACAAGCCGTAATCTTCTGGTTGCCCTCCTGCGAAGGGCCAGCGGAAACCCGGATGCAGCCCGCACGCATAGGGCATCGGCCGGTCGCCGGTATTGGTGATTGTGACCGTCGTGGAGAGCGACGCCGCGCCGGCCGCATAAGCCACGGCGAAGCGGAAATCGAACGGATAAAGCGCCCGTGTTTCGGCGTCGCTCGTCAGTTCGAATTGAACCCGGTCGGCCTCCTGCGCAGCCAAATGAAACACCCGATGGCGGGCAAACCCGTGAAGCGCGAGTGGATAGGTTTGCCCGTCGACACGCGCCTCGCCGTTGCGCGTCCAGCCGACGACCGGAAAAAGTAACGGCGCCGTCTCTGGCCAGACGTCCGGTCTTGCTTCCCAAAGTAAAGGACGCCCCTCGACGCTCCAGGCCATAATCTCGGCGCCTTGCGGGCTGATGGTGACGCTGGTTGCTCCACTCTTGATACGGACCATTTTGGAATCCCATTGATATCAGAGAGCTGAAGGGCGTCCGATAAACTAGGCCAATGTGCGCTAGCGCACCTTGGAGACTTAACGTCCCGGTTTCGACGACGCAAATCGACAAGATTTATAGTAGAATCTTCAATGATTTGTTCTTCAACTTCTCGGCTACATGGAGACGTTTCGTCATGAGAACTTGGTTGCTGACGGGGGCGACGACGGTTCTGGCGACAGCGGCGGCTTTGGCCATGGTTTCCTCACCTCCGAAGCCGCTTGGCGAGTGGAAAATCGCTGATGGGACCGCCAATGTCTCGATCCGCAGCTGCGGCGGTAACCTTTGCGGTTATGTCTCCTGGGCCAAGGAGAGTGCGGCGCCCCTCGGCCGCGAAGTTCTGATTGATATGAAGCCGAACGGCCATTCCTGGTTCGGCACCGCTGTCAACGTCGTCAACGGCGAGCAATATACCGCCCACATGTCGCTCGAAGGCGCCGCGACTCTCAAGGTCGAGGGATGCATTATCGGCGGGATGATCTGCGGCGGGCAGGAATGGTCGCGCGTCCGCTAAACAAAAAGACCTTCGCGACATTCACCGCATTGGCGATTAGACCGGGGCGTTCTCCCTCCGGCCCTTCATCTGCGCCGCCCTTTATGCCAGACTTGATGGCGGACCTGAGCACGGACTTGGGCTCTGCGCATTGCCGTGCCGCGCTGTGAAGGGAGCGAGCTTGCCGTCGCGTTTGGGATGGTTTGGCCGAAGAAGCCTCTTCGGCAAATATGTCATCACCTTCGTCGCTTTGGTCATTTCCATCCTGGCCCTCAGCGGCGCCACCGAAATGTGGTTCACCTACAGCGACCGCAAAGCCGAACTTCTGCGCACGCAGATGGAGAAGGCCGACGACGCGGCGCAACGCGTCGAACAATTCATTGCCGAGATCGAGCGCCAGATCACCTGGGCGACCCGCGCGAGTTCGATGACGCTCGATCAGCGCCGCATCGACTACGCCATGATCCTGCAACACACGCCGGCGGTATCGGAGATTTTCGAACTCGATACGAAGGGCCAGGAAATCTTGCGGCTGGGCCGCGCCGGCCTTTTCCGCAACGCATACCGGGATTTATCGAAATCGCCGGCTTTTTTGCACGCAACCGGCCCGAATGCCTGGTTGAGCCCGGTCATGTTTACCCATCATGGCCCAACGATTCAGATTTCCGTCGCGTTGTCCGGGAAGCAGCCCGGCGTCGCGGTCGCGACGGTCGAATTGAAATTCCTCTCCGACATTCTGAACGGTATCCAGGCTGCCGCCGGCATGTATGCCTATATCGCCAACACGAAGGGCGATCTGATCGCCCATACCGATTCATCGATGTTGCTGCATCGCCCGGACCTGCTGAAGCTACCGCAGGTCGCGGCACTGGCGAGGAACCCGGAGGGTGCGGTGTCTGTCGGCCGCAGCCTCGACGGACAATCCGTTCTCGCCGCCTCCTCCCCCGTCTCCTCGATGCAATGGTGGCTGTTCGTCGAGCAGCCACTTGCCGAGGCCTTCGCGCCGGTCACGGATTTGCTGTGGCGGTTGTTTATCATTCTTGTGCTGGCGCTCGTGCTCTGCATCGGGGCCGGGCTGATCCTGGCGCGCTGGATGACGGTGCCGATACAGGCCGTCCGCGACGGCGCAGCGCATCTCGCCGAAGGCGACTTCACGCACAAAATCGAAGTGCATACGGGCGACGAGATCGAAGACCTCGCCGACGACTTTAATCTCATGGCGTCCCAGCTTCAGGATTCCTACGCCAAACTCGAGCAGAAAGTTGAAGAGCGCACCCACGACCTGGAACGCTCGGTCAGCGAGTTGCGCGCGCTCGAAGAAGTCGGGCTCGCCCTCGCCGCCTCGCTCAATCTCAATGAGGTTCTGGCGACGATCGTCGTACGCTCCGTCGAGGTGACCGGTGCGCATGGAGGCGCCATCTACAGTTTCGATCCGGTGCGCAAGGCCTTCAATCTCGCCGAGGCCTATGGGCTCGATCCCGATTTCGTCGCCGCAATCCGCGAGGTGAAGATCCGGCGCCCGCACGGACTTTTAAGCGAAGTTGCCGAGCGCAAGGTGCCAATTCAAATTCCGCATATCGCGGCGGCGCGCGATTTCCCGCTGCGCGGCGCGACGCTGGCGGCCGGTCTGCAATCGGCGCTGATTGCGCCGCTCATCGGCTCGGCGGAATTGCTTGGCGTGCTGGTCATCGAGCGTCGGGAATCGGGCTATTTCCCTGACAATACCGTCGCGCTGATCAAGACGCTCGCAAACCAATCCGTACTGGCGATGAGCAACGCCAAATTGTTCGAGCAGGTGCAGGAAAAGAACAAGCAGCTGGCCATCGCCAACGAGCACAAGTCGCTGTTCTTCGCCAATATGAGCCACGAATTGCGGACGCCGCTCAATGCTGTCCTCGGCTATACCGAACTTATGCAGGACGGCATCTATGGCGAGGTGCCAGACCGCGCCAAGCAGGTGCTCCTGCGTATCCAGACCAACGGCGCACACCTTCTCAGCCTCATCAACGACGTGCTCGATATCTCCAAGATCGAGGCGGGCGAACTCTCTTTGTCGCTCAGCGATTATTCGTTGCGCGCCGTGATCGAGACCGTCGTGAACGCCACAGGCTCGTTGGCGCAGGCCAAGGGGCTGCGGATTTCCACCGATATCGCCCCCGACCTGCCAATCGGCCGCGGCGACGAGCGCCGGCTCACGCAGGTGCTCTTGAACATCGTCAGCAACGCCATCAAATTCACAGACAAAGGCGGTGTGATGATTCGTGCGAAGGCCTCCGGCAACGATTTCAAGCTCGCCGTCAAGGATACGGGCCCTGGAATCGCACCCGAGGATCAGGCGCGGATCTTTGAAGCCTTCCATCAGGTCGACAGCACGATCACCAAACAAAAGGGTGGCACCGGTCTGGGGCTTTCCATCAGCAAGCGGTTTATCGAAATGCACGGAGGTGTGATCGGTCTCACATCCACGCTCGGCGAAGGCTCTACATTCAAAGTACAAATTCCGGTACGCGTCGATCGGCAGATGGAGGCGGCATGACCAAACGCATTCTTGTCGTCGAGGACACCGAGGACAATCGTCAGATTTTGCGCGACGTGCTGAGCGACGCCGGCTACGATCTGATCGAGGCGGGCGACGGTGAAGAAGGCGTGCGGATGGCCGCCGAATTCCAGCCCGATCTCGTTTTGATGGATATCCAGCTTCCACTCGTCGATGGCTATGAGGCGACGCGGCGCATCAAGGCCGACCCCGTCTCGCGCCACATCCCCGTCATCGCGGTAACCTCATATGCGCTCGCGCAAGACGAGAAAAGAGCCTTGGCTGCGGGCTGCAGCGGCTACGTTGCCAAACCGTTCAGCCCACGTGCGTTGCTCGCCAAAATCCGCGAATTTCTGCCATGACCGGAGCGCAAGTGCAGGAAGTTGAGAGGCCATAGATTGCGTAATCGCCCTTGCATTCTCGCCGTTGACGACGTTTTCGAAAATCTCGAAATCGTCACGCTGCGGCTTGAGGCCAACGGCTATGAGGTGATCACCGCCGCGGATGGCATCGAGGCGCTCGAACAGACGCGCCGGCATCAGCCCGATATGATTCTTCTCGACATCATGATGCCGAAACTCGACGGCATTTCGGTTTTGAAGGAACTTAAGGCCGACCCGACACTAGGCTTCATTCCTGTCCTGCTTTTGACCGCAAAAGCTGACCGCAGCGATGTCGTCGCAGGCCTTGAAGCGGGCGCCGACGATTATCTGACGAAGCCACTCGACCAAGCGGCGCTGATCGCGCGCGTGCGCTCGATGTTGCGGATCAAGGCCCTCCACGACAAAGTGCAGGATCAGGCGCGCCAATTGGCGATTCAGGCCGAAGAGCTCGCCGAATGGAACCGCGGGCTCGAAGCGCGCGTCGCCGAGCAAGTCTCCGAGATCGAACGGATCAGTCGGCTCAAACGCTTCCTGGCGCCACAGGTCGTCGATGTCATCGCGCTTTCCGGCGATCCGGATGCATTGCTGGCAAGCCATAGCGCCGAAATTACTGTTCTCTTTTGCGATTTGCGCGGATTTACCGCTTTTACCGAGGCGGCGGAGCCCGAGCAGGTCATGACGGTCTTGAGCGAATTCCACGCGACGCTGGGCAATCTTATTCATCATTACGAAGGCACGTTGGAGCGTTTCGCCGGCGACGGACTTTTGACGCTCTTCAACGATCCCCTGCCCTGCCCAGATCATAGCGAACGCGCCGTGCGGCTCGCGATCGATATGCGGGCGGGACTTCAAGGCCTGTCGCAAGCCTGGCGGCAACGCGGCCACGAACTCGGCTTCGGCATCGGCATCGCGCGCGGCATGGCGACGTTGGGCAAGATCGGCTTCGATCGGCGTTTCGATTATGCGGCGATCGGCAGCGTGACCAATCTCGCTTCGCGCCTCTGCGACGAAGCAAAATCCGGCCAGATTCTCATCGACCGCAATGCCTTTGCCGCTACGGAAAATCTGTTCGAGGCCGAACGTCTGCCGCTGCTGTCCTTGAAGGGTTTCGGCCGCCAGATCGAAGCTTTTGCAATCCTCCGCGAACGAACGGACTAGCGAAGGTCATTCGGCGACGAGCTTCGCTATCACCCGTCGCGCATCCTTGATGACGACATCGGCGACATACGGCCGGCTCAGGAAATCGGCAAAGGAATAAACGTCGGCAAGCTGGGCGATCCGCTGCCAATCCTTCGGCAGGACACCGCCGGCTTCGACATAAGATCGCGCCACCGCCTCCGCAAACGCTGCGTTGCCGTCGAATGGCGGCCGCAACAGATTGCCGAAATCCATCGCCGGTGACGCGCTCAGCGCATATTCCCAATCGATCACCGCCGCGATCGCATCGTCCCGCTCTGGAAGCACCAGAATATTCGGGGCGTTGAAATCGCCGTGCACGAGGCATGGCTGAACAAGCCAATCCTTTAGAATATCGCCGTTCTTCTCGGCATAGGCGATGAGCGCATCAACAAGCGGGCGCCCCAGCCTCTCGCCGCCCGCTCCGCGGACGAGCGTCTGATCGAGATACGCAAGCATGCCCGCGCGATCGAAATCGATCGGTCCTTGCACATTGAGCTTGGCATCGAAAAAGCCAAAAATCTCGAACATGAAACTGTGTATTGCGGCGAGCACTTTGCCGATCTTTTCCGCGAAGGCGAGCAGCCGATCTTGCGACAGGCTCGGCATAATATGCTGGAGATCGGGGCCGTCGATCCAATCGAGCACGGCATAGGGATGCCCGGTGACGGGATTATCCTCGCCCAGATAGTAAAAATGTAGGACCGGCACGCGCGATGCGATCAAAGTATCGATCGCCATTTCCTTCTGCGCCGGCGCGATGCCGCGCTGATAAAGCCGCAAGAGCAGCGGCGCCGCTCGGCGCGCGAGCGTCACTTTGTAATTTGTGTTGGTCAGACCGCCACCGACCGGCGCAAAGCTGCGGATGGAATCGCCGGGAAAAAAGCGGCAGCACGAGTCGCGCAGCCGCGGCCGCGTCGAGCACAACGACCGGCACCTGCCGGGGCCAATTTTCTTTCATTCCGCAGACGCCTGCCGGATTCCGGGCTACTCTGCCGGTTCGCTGACCGGGCGGGGTCTGCGTGTAAAGACAAATCTCAGATCAGGCAATTTCGGCGAACCCCGAAATGCCGCGCTAAGCGCATGCAACCCGGCAAAACCGGCATTGCGGACATCATCCATCACCGCGAAGACGGCCGGGACGAAGAGCAGCGACAGGAACGTCGAGGCGATCAGGCCGCCGATGACCGCAATCGCCATCGGCGAGCGGAATTCGCCGCCCGCGCCGAGGCCGAGCGCGCTCGGCACCATGCCCGCGACCATGGCGATCGTCGTCATCACGATGGGTCGTGCCCGCTTCGTCCCCGCCTCCGCAATGGCCGCCGTGCGTGGCATGCCACGCGCCATCGCGCGGGTGGCGAAATCGACCAGCATGATCGCATTTTTCGTGACAATGCCCATCAGCATCAGAATGCCGATGATCACCGGCAGCGAAAGCGGACGGCCGGTGATGAGCAGGGCGACGATGGCGCCTCCAATCGAGAGCGGAAGCGAAAAGAGGATCGTGATCGGCTGCAGAACACGGGCGAACAGCAGCATCAGCACGACATAGACCATGATGAGACCGTTGCGCATTGCCTCGGCGAAGCCGGAACTCAGATCCTGCATTGCTTCGGCCGTCACGGATTTATGCGCCCGCACGCCCGGCGGCATGTGCTTCATGATCGGCAACGCATCGAGCGTCTTTTCGACATCGCCCAGCGCAGCGCCATCCGTCAGATCGGCCTCGACATTCATCGAGGCCGCCCCATCGAATCGGCTGAGGCTCGCCGGGCCCTTCAACGACTCGATCGTCGCGACGGCGCCAAGCGGCACGGCGCCATTGCGGCCTAGCACCTGAAGCTGAGCCAAGCCCTGTGCGGCGCCCTGCGCACCGCCGCCAAGGGTCAAGCGCACGGGAACGAGTCGGCCATCCGCGGCTTGCACAGATGGGAGCGTCCCGCCGATTGTCGCCAAAGCGATGGTCCGCGTCAGAGCGTCATGCGCGACGCCGAGCTTTGCGGCCTGCGCATCATTCGGCGCCAGATGCAATTCGGCGCGCGGCGCTTCGGCCGATGTCAGAACGTTCGAGACGAGCTTGATCCCGTGCATCTCCTGGGTGAACGCCGTGACGAACTTTTCGAGTGTCACGCTATCCGGGCCGGTGAAGATGCGCACGACGGGCCGCGCGCCGTAATCATCGACGAACCATGTCCGCAACCCCGAGATGCCTGACAAATCCTTGCCGATCGCGTCCTGCAATTGGGCGACCGAAAGCTTGCGCTGCGTTTTCGGCACATAATTGACGATGAGCTGCGCCTTACACACCTCCGGCGCGCCAGGGGCCAACCGCCCGCCGTCGATGAAGACGCTCGTGACTTCACGCCGCTTTTCGAGGCGCACGGTGATATCATCGGCCATCGCCTGCGTGTCTTTCAACGTCGCGCCCGGCGCGAGCTCGATCGCAAGATGCGAGCGGCCGGAATCCTGCACGGGCTGGAAATCGCGCGAGACCAAATTGCTCGTGATACTGAGAATCGAGAGAGCGAAAAGAACAAGGCCGATGAAAACCGTCTTGAAACGGTGTTCGACCGACCATGTAACGATCCTGCCGTAAATCTCGATCCAGCGCGCGGCCTTCTCCGAACACACGTCAACAGGCCGGGGTTTAAGAAAATAAGCGGCGAGCATCGGCGTCACGAAACGCGCCGCAAGCAGGGAGAAGATCACTTCGGCGGCAATGGTCAGGCCGAATTGCTTGAAATATTGCCCGGCGATCGAGCCGATGAAGCTCACCGGCGCGAAGACGGCGACGATCGTCAGGCTGATCGCGATGACAGCGAGGCCGATTTCATCGGCTGCGTCGATCGCCGCCTGCATCGCCGATTTGCCCATCCGCATATGGCGCACGATATTCTCGATCTCGACGATCGCATCGTCCACGAGAATGCCCGTCGCCAGCGTGATCGCGAGCAGGCTGATCAGATTGAGTGAGAAGCCCAGCAGATGCATCACGAAAAATGCGGGAATAATTGAGAGCGGTAAGGCCAAAGCCGCGATCATCGTCGCGCGCAGATTGCGCAAAAACAGAAACACGACGATCACAGCCAGCGCCGCGCCCTCGAAGAGCGTATGCATCGCCACATCGTAATTGCCTTGCGTATAGCGCACCGATGTGTCGATCAGCTTGAGACTGACGTCCGGATTGGCCGCAGCGACTTTCCGGACGAATTTCTCGACAGCACCGGCGACTGTGACATCACTCGCGCCCTTGGCACGCAGGACGCCAAAGCCGACCATGGGCGCCCCGTTCATGCGCGCAAAGGTCCGCGGAATGGCGGTGCCATCGACGATATGCGCGAGTGCATCGAGCCGCATTGTACCGCCCTTGGGCTGGCGGATCGGCGTCGCGGCGAGATCGTTCAGGCTTTCGCTGGCACCAGCATTCTTTCTTGCGATCTGAACCTGCCCATCGACGTCGGCGGCCGTCAGGCCATGCGTCGCAAGTGCAGCGGGATCGAGCACGACCGAAATCTCGCGCGTCGCGCCACCGATGCGTTCAACGCTACCGACGCCGGGAAGTGCCTTGAGACCGCCGATGATTTTTGCATCGACAAAGGCCGACAATTGCACAGGCATCAGTTTTGACGAGGACGCTGCATAGGTCACGATATTGAGACCGACCGCGGTCACGCGCTTGACGACCGGCGCGTCCGCCCCGCGCGGCAGTTCGGGCGCAATCTGCGCGACCGCCTGCTTCACCGCCTCGGTTACGTGATCCGTATTGACCGACAGGTCGAAGCTGATTGTCGTCGCGGAAATGCCGTCGCTGATCGAGGACATCACATGATGGACACCGGGAATGCCTGAAACGGCGCCCTCGACCTTTTCCGTTACTTGCGTTTCAAGCTCGGTCGGCGTCGCACCGAAGTCAGTGACGAAGACAGAAACGAGCGGCGGATCGACGTTTGGCAGCAACGTGATCGGCAATTGAAGGAAGCCGACGATTCCAAGCGCCAACGCCACGAAAGCTCCAAAAAGCGCAATAGAAGGTCGTCGAATCGTCAGCTCTGAAACATTGAAAGCAGCGCGGCGGTCCGTGACAAACTTGAAAAAATTCATCTAACAACTTTCGAAGCGAAATCGGCGAAATACGGAGGGCCGCGCAACACGCGGCTCCAAATGCGAGCGCTACTGAGTTTGGTGCGCGCCGGAATTCCAGACCCGGCAATTAGAGCCAAGGGCCGACGGGCATAAGGATTGAACCTTAACGAATTCCAAGTAGCGGCGGCTCTATCAACGCCACGCCAACGCGTCTTCCCGATGGTGCGACGAATAGCCCGACAAATGGGACGAAAGTATGTGCATGTCACTCGTTGTTTAATTCTGGCAAAACGCATCTCGACCCGCCTTGACGCAAGTCAATGAAGGCCGCCGATTTAAGCGTGCCAACGCCTCGACTTATACGCAGAGGCGAGCTTGCAGACCGGACGAGGATGTCGCGCAAGCGAGAGCGGTGGAATAAACGAAATCAATTTGGGTGGAACACCGGCGTCGAGAATTTCAGTGTTGCTGGAGACCTTGCGTCGTCTGTCATTCCGGGCGCTTTGCGTTGTAGAAGCCCCGTGCGCATATTCATTTCTTTCCTGTACGATTGGAACAATCGCTCCCGCAACGATCAAGAAAAATGCCATTGTAAACACAGCAGCAGCGGCGCCCAATCTGGGTTGCGGAGCATCGCGAGGCCACAGGCAGGCGACCAGCAGACTGGCAACTATCGCGCCGACAGCGGGACGCACGCAGGCGTCTGCTCCGCGCTTCCATTTCGCAGAAGCGTTTCGATTTGACCGCGTCGGTCGCGCTCTGAAAATTGCCCGGTCAAAATCACCCTCAGCGTCCGAATAGGATCGGTGTTTTGAGAGGCGATATTAAGCGATGAGCCGCTAAGTGACCGTTATGAAGTCGCTTTCGAAATCAGCGTAGCGGATTCAAAAAAAATTAACGCCCGCTTCCGTCCCGTCAATCTTCGATGTCGAAATTTGAATCGGCCTCGTCCTCGGGCGCGGTCTCCGTTTCAAGCTCAGCGTCCGCCTCGCTGTCACTCGCAACAGCCTCCGCGCTCAATTCGACGAACTCTTCCTGCGCATCGCCTTCGAGCGGGTCTTCGTCTTCCATCAGCGCATTATCGTCGCGCGGCTGCGGCACGGCAAAGCCCTGCGGCAGCGCGCCATCGAACATGCCCGCCCCTTTCAGCTCTTCAAGCCCCGGCAGATCGCCAATCTGCTCAAGGCCGAAGTGCAGCAGGAAGGTTTCATTGGTACCGTAGGTCAGCGGACGTCCGGGCGTGCGACGACGGCCGCGCAAGCGCACCCAGCCCGTTTCGAGCAGCACGTCGAGCGTGCCCTTCGAGATCGCGACACCGCGAATGTCTTCGATGTCCGCCCGCGTCACCGGCTGGTGATAGGCGATGATGGCGAGCGTTTCGAGCGCGGCCTTGGAGAGCTTTTTCGGCTCGATCGAATCCATCGCCAGAAGCCAACCGAGGTCGGAGGCCGTGCGGAACAGCCATTTCTTGCCGACACGCACGAGATTGACGCCGCGATTGGCGTAATCCTGTTTCAGCCGCGCCAGCACGTCGCCGACGGCCAAGCCGTCCGGCATCCGCCGGGCGATTTCGGATTCCTCAAGCGGCTCCGCCGCCGCGAACAGCATGGCTTCGGCGATCCGCAGCGCCTCGCCCATCAAAGGTTCATCGGCCCGCATGGATTCACTTTCGGCCTCTTCGTCGAGAATCTCGGCAAAAAGTCGCGCGACGTCGGCCAAGTTCAACTCCCTTATTGTACCGGCGCCGGGCTCGCAGCCGCATCGCGCTTCTTGATCCATAGCGGCGCGAAGGCCTGATCCTGACGCAGGCTGATGGCACCCTGACGAACCATTTCAAGCGCCGCGGCGAGAGACGAGGCCTTCACTGCCCGTCGCGCCTCCGGAGTCGTAAAATAAGTCATCAGGAAAGAATCGAGCACTGTCCAGTTGAGTGCCTGCCCCGCCAGTCTTTCGAGCGCCGCGCGCGCCTCAGCCAACGACCACGAAAAGCGCTGCGCCGGTTGATATTTGGCGGTGGCCTGTTTTTGCCGCTGCCTGGCATATGCGGCGAGGAGGTCATGCAGGCTCGCCTGCCATTGCGGCCGGCGCAAAATTTCGACCGCCTCCGGCTGTCCGCGGGCGAAAATATCGCGGCCGAGCCGCGGCCGGTTGACCAGCGCTTCCGCCGCCGCGCGAATGGCCTCGAGCCGTTGCAAGCGAAGCGCCAGCGCCGCCGCAAGGTCCTCGGCCAGTGGCTCTTCGCCCTTGTCTTGCTGCGGCAGCAGCAGGCGCGACTTGAGATAGGCAAGCCAGGCGGCCATCACCAGATAATCGGCAGCAAGCTCAAAGCGCAGATTGCGTGCCGCCTCGATGAAAGCGAGGTATTGCTCAGCCAAAGCCAGAACGGAAATCTTGGCGAGATCAACCTTCTGGCGGCGCGCCAGTTCAAGCAGAAGATCGAGCGGGCCCTCAAAGCCATCGACATCGACAAGGAACGCCGTGTCGTTTGACGAAGCCTCCTGCTCGAAGGGTAAATTCTGTTCCTGGCCAGTCGCTTGCATAAAATTTCTGAAGCTTGTCCTTAACAATCGACGCCGGCGCCGATTCGGGCTTTCTCGGCGTTGACCTTGGGCTGTTCAGGCGCTGATCGCAAGCGAGGCTTGGATTTGCGTCCAGACGTCCACAGGATCGAACGACGCGGCAGGTTGACCGCGCCACGAAGCGGCCCCCTCTGCCCGCGCCAGCGCCTGACTTTCGAGACTGGGTGCGGCCCCGGCGACCGCCTCGGCCTCGGCCAAGTCGCCGTTGCAATGAAGCGCGATATCGACGCCCGCTGCAAAGGCGGCTTCCGCCCGCGCCCGCAACGTCCCGCTCAGCGCCTGCATCGATAAATCGTCACTGAAAAGCAAGCCGTCGAAGCCGATTTCATTGCGGATGAAGCTTACCACCCTCGGGGACAGCGTCCCCGGCCGCTCCGGGTCGAGCGCCGTATAGACGACATGCGCCGTCATCGCCGCCGGCAGGTCGGCATTCGCCTTAAACGGCAGGAAATCCGCCGCCAATTGGTCGAGCGACGCGTGAACGACCGGCAAATCCAGATGGCTATCCACCCCGGCGCGGCCATGGCCGGGAATATGTTTCATGACCGGCATGACGCCGGCATCGGCCAGCCCTAGAGCCGCGGCGCGGCCAAGCCGGGCGACGATCTCAGGCTCGCGCGAAAAAGCCCGATCGCCGATCACGTCATGCGCGCCCGGGACTGGCACGTCCATCACGGGGGCGCAATCGATGGTGATACCGAGGTCGCGTAAGTCCTGCCCGAGCAGCGCCGCGGCCTGGCGCACCATCTCTTCCCGGCGCACCAACGGCATCTCCAGAGCGCCAAGCCGGGCGGCGGCTGGATAGGCGCGCCAACGCGGCGGCCCAAGTCGCTGCACGCGTCCACCCTCCTGATCGACAAGGACGGCGGCATCGCGCCCGACAATGGCGCGAAACTCCGCAATCAGCGCGCGGACTTGCGCCGGCGCCTCGACGTTCCGCTTGAAAAGGATCAGCCCGAACGGGTCGCTGTCGCGGAGAAAGTCGCGCTCCTCCGCGGTCAGCACTTTGCCCTGGCAACCGCAGACGAAGGCGCGGCTCATGGCATGAGCATGTCGCGAACGACCATGCCGCGCATCCTATCAGCCATGCGCGAGGAAGCAGGCTGCACCCTTAGCCTTTAGCCGTTCGCAGAGCGAAATAGCCGCTGCGTGCGAGAGGCCACCAACGCGGACACGATAGACCGTCTTGGCGCCGACCTTCACCTGACGATACTTCAGGCGATAGCCATGCAATTCGGTGCCATAAGAATGCGTCAGCCGGGCCAAAGCGGCATGGGCTTCGGCCTCGCTGCCGGGCGCGGCGAGCTGGACGGAAAAGCCGCCGGCCGCCGCTGGCGCCGCGACCGCGTCATCCGCGCCGGTTTCGGCACGCGCGATCCGAACGGGCTTATGGTTCTCGTGCGGCGCGGGCGCGGAGGCTGCGTTTTGGCCATTTTGAGCGCTCCACGGCAGATCGTCGCTCGCGGGCGGCACACGTGACGGCTCGGGAGCCGCAGGCGGCGCGGGGGCCGGCGTCAAACTGGCACCGCCGAAATTGGAGGCCATGGACGGAACGGCAGGATCGCCTGCTGGCGCCGCGCCGGGAGGCGGTGGCGGGGCGGCGGAATCGGCAAAGCTGCCATCGGGCCGCACCGCGATCGTCTTGACCTTATGCGGTTGCACCATGTCGCCAAGAGTCACGTCTTGCGATGTATCGGCACCCGGCGGCGGCGGAACCGGAACGGCGGCGGCGGGCGCACTCGCCGCGACCTGCGCAGCGGGAGCGGGTTTGCCGACGGCATTCACGTCGACGGGCTGCTCAGTCTGGCTGACCGCGGCGGTCGGCGCCTGCTGCGGTGTCTTATCAAGGATCGAAGCGTTATCACTCGCGCTCGGATCGGTTCCGCCCTCGGCGACGGCAACTTTCATGGGCGTGGTGGGGGCTGTGATCAAGGCGATCTGCGCCGGTGCGGCCGGCGTCCGCTTCATCGCGAACGTCGCGCCGATCCCCAGCATTCCCGCAATGATGATTGCGGCCGTGGCGTAAAGCGGCATCCGCGAGCGCACCTCGGCGATCGGCTCCGCGGGGGAGGCCACGGGCGCATCGAGCCAGGCTTCTTCACCGACATAATCTTCTTCGACATGCTGATCATGCGCATGGGGATCATGTGCATAGTCATCGTGCGCATAATGATCTTGGTGGTGACGATCCTGTGCGTGGTGATCGTGCCAACGGCGATCTTCGGCGTCGGCAAAATTCTGGAATTCGGGATCGAGCGAACCACGCAAGCCAGCTTCGATCGCCGCAAAGTCGATCGCCCGGCCCTTCGGTTGGGCGTGCTGATGCGATTCCTCAACAAGCCAATCGGGGATGTGATGCGGCTCTTCCGGCTGCTGCGGTTCAGGCGCACGGCCGCGCGTCGGACGCGCCTGAAACATGCTCTCGAAGCGATCTTCGCCACCACCGACCAGCCGAGCCAGTTCAGCCAGCGGATCGTCGTTGCGGGCCGGCGACGGCGAACGGCTCAGCCGCCGCTCGAACTCATCGAGATCGATCATCTGCCGTTGTTTGGTTGCGGGCTCACTCATCGTTCTAACCTCAACTTTGCCCCCGCATCGTCCCTGCTGAATTGCCTGACGAATCGGGCTTTTTAGCGCCGCCGGCGGCTAAAGCCGCCCGGTGTGCCTCCCGTTCTTCAGCGGGACGGGCTCTTCCTGCCGCTTCAGCGCATCTCGTCCGGTGCGCTCACCCCCAAAATGGCAAGTCCACTCGCCAAAACGACAGTGACCGCGAGGACCAATGCCAAGCGAGCGATACTTAAATCTCTATAGTCTTCATTAACAAATCGTAATTGTGGCTGATCTTTGCCACGCGTCCAATGCCCATGCAGCTCGGATGCGAGGTCATGCAGGTAAAAAGCGACCCGATGCGGCTCATGCGCGTTCGCCGCCGCTTCAACCACACGGGAATATTGCGCCAGCAGTTTGATGAGACCGATTTCACCGGCATCGGTCAGCAGCCCGAAATTCGCCTGTGCCAGCGCCGCTGGCGAAAGATCGGCGTCCGCAAAAGCCGCCTGCCCTTGGCGCAGCGCCGATTTTCCGCGCGCATGGGCATATTGCACATAGAAGACCGGATTATCCTTCGATTGCTCGATGACCTTGGCGAGATCGAACTCAAGCGGCGCATCGTTCTTGCGGAAGAGCATCATGAAGCGCACTGCATCGACGCCGACTTCATCGACGACATCGCGCAGCGTGACGAAATCGCCAGAGCGTTTCGACATTTTCACCGGCTCGCCATTGCGCATCAGCTTGACGAGTTGGCAGAGCTTGACGTCGAGACTTGCCTTGCCGCCGGACAGCGCCGTCACCGCGGCCTGCATCCGCTTCACATAGCCGCCGTGATCGGCGCCCCAGACGTCGATCAGATTGCGGAAGCCGCGATCGATCTTTGTCTTATGATAGGCGATGTCGGCGGCGAAATAGGTGTAGCTGCCGTCGGATTTCTTGAGCGGCCGGTCAACATCGTCGCCGAAAGACGTCGATTTGAAAAGCTCCTGTTCGCGGTCTTCCCAATCTTCGGACGGCTGACCTTTCGGCGCCGGCAAACGCCCGACATAGACGAGGTCTGCGGCGCGCAGCTCATCGATGGCAGAGGCGATCTCGTCGCGACCGCCCTGCGTCAGGCTGCGTTCCGAAAAGAAGACATCATGCACGATATGGAGCGCGGCAAGATCGGCGCGGATCATCTCCATCATGCCGGCGATCGCAGCCGCGCGCACTTGCGGAAGCCAGACAGCTTCAGGCTCATCAAGCAGAGCGCGGCCATGTTCCTTCGCCAGCGCTTCGCCAATCGGTTTCAGATAATCGCCCGGATAAAGGCCTTCGGGGATCGTGATCGTTTCGCCCAGCGCCTCGCGATAGCGCAGATAGGCGGAGCGTGCGAGAACATCGACCTGCGCGCCGGCATCGTTGATGTAATATTCGCGCGTCACGTCGCCGCCAGCGAAGGCGAGCAGACTGGCGAGCGCATCGCCGAAAACGGCGCCACGGCCATGCCCGACATGCATCGGCCCCGTCGGATTCGCCGAAACATATTCCACATCGATCTTTTCAGCAGTGCCTGCTGTCACCGCGCCAAAGCGGCCGCCTTGAGTCAGCACTGCGTCAAGGATCTGCGCGAAGACCTGCGGCTTGACCCGAATGTTGAGAAAGCCCGGCCCGGCGACCTCCGCCTGATCCACGTCAGGATCGTCAGCCAGCGACATCGCAAGTTCGGTCGCCAATTGGCGCGGATTGGCGAAATGCGCTTTCGCCTCCTTCGCATAGACCATTGCCGCATTGACCGAGAGATCGCCATGCGCGGGATCGCGCGGCGGCTCGACGACGAAACGCGCAAGATCGAGATCGGCGGGCAGCCGACCGTTGACGATGATGTTTTGCAGCAGCGTCGCAACGCGGCCGTGGAAGTCGGAATAAATGTTCATGGCTTTGCTTTGGTGTTTGTAGCGCGCTAACGCAATTCGGGCGTCTCGTCAAAAAGCCGCTGATGCTCGGCAAGCGCGTAGCGGTCAGTCATGCCAGCAATATAGTCGCAGACGACGCGCGCCATTTTGGCTTCGTCCTCGGCGCCGCGAGTGATTGCCAGCGACGCCCACTCCGGCGGCATTAACTCCGGATCCTTGAATAAAATATTGAAGAGATCGCGCGCGACGCCAGCGGCCTCGACCCGGATGCGTTTGATGTCGGGATGCCGGTACATATTCTGGAACAGGAAACTCTTGATTGTCTGCTGGTGCGCCGCCATCACCGGCGAGAAGCCCGCGATCGCATGGTCCAGAGCGCGTACTTCGTCGGCGCTCGCAACGCGGCTCGCCTTCAGCCGTGCCGCGCTCTCATTGATCGCGTCTTCGATGAAATCGGTGATCACGCGACGCACGAGTTCGTGGATACATCGCTGGCGTTCCAGTCCGGGGTGAAGCGCATCGATCCGTTCAATGCGCTGGCGCAGATAATCGACCTCGGCCAATTGCGAAAAATCGAACAGGCCGGCGCGTAAGCCGTCATCGATATCGTGCGCGTTATAGGCGATGTCGTCGGCGATAGCAGCCGCCTGCGCTTCTGGCCCGGCAAAGAGATCGAGCCGCAGATCGTGCATCGTCGCATATTCGAGGCTGGCCTCCGGCAGGCCGCGCGCCGCGTAGCGCGCCGTGGGGTGACCATCCGGCCCCAGCAGCGGCCCATTGTGTTTCACGAGGCCTTCGAGCGTCTCCCAGGTGAGGTTGAGCCCGTCGAAAGAGGCATAGCGGTGCTCAAGCTTGGTGACGATGCGCAGCGCCTGGGCATTGTGGTCGAAACCGCCATAAGGCCGCATGGCCTCGTCGAGGGCGTCTTCGCCGGTGTGTCCGAAAGGCGTATGGCCAAGGTCGTGCCCAAGCGCCAATGCCTCTGCCAGATCGTCGTCGAGGCCCAATGCGCGAGCAAGAGCCCGGGCAATCTGGCCGACCTCGATCGAATGGGTAAGCCGGGTGCGGTAATGATCCCCCTCGTGCGGAATGAAAACCTGCGTCTTGTGGGCAAGACGGCGGAAGGCCGTCGAATGCAGGATACGGTCCCGGTCACGCTGGAATTCGCTCCGCGTCGGGGAATTTGCCTCAGGAAAGAGCCGGCCGCGGCTGCGGCTGGCGTCCGAAGCGTAGGGTGCGCGCCACGGCATGAAGGCGGTCGACGGCCCTCCGGCAGGGACGGATTCAGGGTGTGTTGGCAAAGCCGGGTTCCTTTTGCCAAACTGTCGCACGGCACGGCGGCGCGTCCCGGCTCGTTGCAGATGGCGCGGTTGCGACATATCTTCCTATCGCAACCCTATGCAAGCGATACGACGGGCCGCGTAGCTCCGTCGATCTGAGGTCAAGATGAACGATATTGCCGTCGCAACGCCGGTGAATCTCACAGGCAACGCCGTTCGCCACATTGCCGAAATCCTGAAGACCGAGCCGGCGGGCTCGGTGCTGCGCATCGCTGTCGAGGGCGGCGGCTGCTCCGGGTTCCAATACAAATACGCGGTCGTGCCGGCGACGGCCGACGGTGACCTCGTGCTCGCCGAGGATGGTGCCAAAGTCGCCATCGACCCGATTTCGCTGGATTATCTGCGCGGCAGCAGGATCGATTTCGTCGACGAACTAATGGGTCGCGCCTTCAAGATCGACAATCCGGCGGCAACAGCCTCGTGCGGTTGCGGCACGAGCTTTTCGCTCGATTAGCGCGGGCACGGCATTAAGGCCGTGAACTTTCGACCGCCCTGCGTCGTTTTCTTGGCTCGGACGGGGAGAGACGCGTGCAGGCTTTGTTCATCGGCCACACCTATATCGATGTAACTCTGCTCTGCGATTCCATTCCGACCGGAGACAACAAGACGGTGGCGCAGGATTATGCCGTCTCCTTCGGCGGCAATGCGGTCACGGCCGCGTTCGCCTGCGCCAAGCTCGGTCATATCCCCGATCTCATCGCCAATGTCGCCGACGATTGGCTTGGGCGCATGTTCCTCGACATGGCACGGGCCTATCAAATCCGCGTGCATCCCCGGCACGTCAAACGGTCCTCGCTTTCATTCGTGCTGCCTAACAATACCAAACGCGCCATCATCCGCGCCCGTGACGACAAGTTCTTCCATCCCTTTCCTAATCTCGATCTCGATGGCTGCCGTGTGCTGCATCTCGATGGGCATCAGGGAGACGCGGCGCTGCATTATGCGAAAATCTGCCAGCAAAATGGCATCCTTACTTCGCTTGATGGCGGCGGCTTACGCGGCAATCTCGACGCGCTGCTTGATCTCATCGATGTCGCCATCGTCGCCGAACGGCTCTGCGAGCAGATGAAGCTTTCGCCGCAGCAAATGCTCGAATATCTGAATGGCAAGGGCTGCAAGATCGGCGGCGTCACGCAAGGCGAGCGCGGCCTCTACTGGTACGACGAACGCGGCGAGGTCTCAACGCTGCCGGCCCTGCCCGTTCCGAAAGAGAAAGTCATCGATACGTCGGGCGCCGGCGATATCTTTCATGGCGCCTATGTCGCGTCATATCTCGCCGCGCCGGAAAAGGGCTTCGCAACGCATTTCCGTTTCGCCCGTGCCGCGGCGGCCTATAAAATCACGCGTCTCGGCAATGAAGCCGGCCTGCCGACGCAAGCCGATGTCGCTGCAATCATGCAGGAATATGCAGCATAGCGTTTTCGAGTGAAGTGGTTTCCGGTTCGCGTAAAGAAAACGCGTCAAATAAAAATCCTAGAGTCTCGATTCTGACTCCGTCGGAACCGAGGTTCCGGCCAGATCGGCGCCGCCGGCCTTGGTCTTCAGCCAGGCCTTGCCGCAGGCTTTCGCCAGCTCGCGCACGCGCAAAATATAGCTCTGGCGTTCGGTCACCGAGATCACACCGCGCGCATCCAAAAGATTGAAGACATGCGAAGCCTTGATACATTGATCATAGGCCGGCAGCACCATGAGATGACGTTCGCCGTGCTCACCCTTTTCCAGTAGCGCCTTGCACTCCGCTTCGGCGTCGGCGAAATGACGAAACAGCTTATCCGTATCGGCATATTCGAAATTGTAGCGTGAATATTCCTGCTCGGCCTGTTTGAACACGTCGCCGTAAGTCAATTTCTCCGCGCCGTCGCGGCCATTGAAATTGAGGTCGTAAACATTCTCGACGCCCTGCACATACATCGCAAGACGCTCGAGCCCATAGGTCAATTCACCGGCGACCGGCGCGCATTCGATGCCCGCGACCTGCTGGAAATAGGTGAATTGGGAGACTTCCATTCCGTCGCACCAGCATTCCCAGCCAAGTCCCCAGGCGCCGAGCGTCGGGCTTTCCCAATCGTCCTCGACGAAGCGGATGTCATGCAGCGAGACATCGATGCCGATCGCCTTGAGCGAACCGAGATAAAGCTCCTGCAGATTATCCGGCGAGGGCTTCAGGATCACCTGGAATTGATAATAATGCTGCAGCCGATTGGGATTGTCGCCATAGCGGCCGTCCTTCGGGCGGCGGGACGGCTGCACATAGGCCGCGCGCCACGGCAACGGCCCCAGCGCTCGCAATATTGTGGCAGGATGAAACGTACCGGCGCCGACCTCGATGTCATAGGGTTGCAGGATCGCGCAGCCCTGCGCGGCCCAGAAGGTTTGCAGCCGCAAAATGAGTCCCTGAAACGATCGTTTCGGATCGAGCCCCTGCGTCTCAAGATTCGTGTCGGTTGGCATGATCTGATCTTTGCAATCAAATGAAAGTGCGAGCGCTTGACTCGCGTCGTCCGGGAACCTGTCTCCGATTGCGCAGTTCTGTTCAAGTACCTTTTTTGGCTTTAGCCATCCATTCAAGAGGGAGAAATATTGATGCAGTTGAAACGTAAACTCGCCCTGTTTGCCTTTGCATCCGGCCTTGCCCTTGCAGCGGCGAGCGCTGAGGCCGCACCGGCAGCCGGCATCAGTCAAGCGGCTCCTGCCGTGTCTGCAAGCGAAAACACGACGGCACCAATGGTTCAGAAAACCTGGTGGCATGGCCACTGGCATCATTGGCACCACTGGCATCATTGGCACCATTGGTAAGAAAACGACTGCGGCGCGTGATGGAAATCCCACGCCGCGAATCTACCAATTGATCAGCGCGGTACCGCGATGCAGGGCATCGGCCTCTGCCGTAAATCTCTCGCCTTCGTGCAGAATAAGCGCCGGGGCAATCGTCAACGGTGCGCGGCCGCCTTTTTGCGCGCGGACAAGAATCCGCTTCGCGGCGCTGTCCTTGCGCGGTTGAATTGGCATCAGCGTCAGCGCCGCCTGCGTATCGAGTGACGCCAGAATAGCGGACAGGGCGTCCGCCCGATGAATCAGGATCAAAAGACCGCCCCTCGCCAATAAATCGAGACAAGCGCCAAGCCATTCCGCGAGCGCGGCTGGTCCCGGCGTCGGCATCGCGTGTGCGGCGCGTTTGTTCGCATCCGGCGAAAGCCGCGACCGAGCGGGGTCAAGAAACGGCGGATTGGTGATGACGAGCGTGGCCGAGCCATCCGCAAGACCTACGGCGCGGCGGCTGTCGGGATCGAGAACATCGGCCTCATAAACTCTGCCCCGCGCCGCCATGTCATTCAAAGCTAGATTCTCGCGCGCCAGAGCCGCCGTAGCGGGATCGTTTTCGATCAGTCCGAATGTCACATCCCGCCGCAGCCGCGCGAGGGCCAGCCCGGCCGCGCCGACCCCGGCACCAACGTCCAGCGCCAGGCCCTGAACCTCTGCCGGCGCAGCGGCGGCAAGCAGAACCGCATCCGTGCCGGCGCGATGTCCATGTGGCAATTGCCGCAGCCGCAACTGCTGGCCCAGAAAGAAATCGGCCTCAGCCGTTTCGGTCACTGGAAAGTTCCTGCGATAATCCGGCTTCACGCATGACCCGGCGCGCTGCCACAGCGTCGTCCGCCAATATGAGGACACGCCGCGGCAAAAAGCCCAGCGATCCCTCGATGGCGCTGGCGAACTGGTCGGCGACGAAGACGCCAATCCCGTTTTCCGACAAAAGTGCCTCGACAGCCGAGATCAGCACGAGATCGTTGGTTCGCAGAAGTTCGATCATGGTCCTCAGGCGCGGCAATTGGACGTTGGCCGCACGCTAGACGTTCCGCTTCCATTGCGCCAGTTGTCACCGGTCGCCCGCCGTGCTCTAGGGCTTGGCTTGCGGGCGGCGGTCTACCGGCCTAATTTGGCGCCGGTCAGGCTGGGGGCGGCCTTCTATTGGAGAGAGATTTGGGCGTCGTCGTTCCACTTGAGGAGGCCGCCGGCGAAAGCCGTATTGAAGCGCTGAATCGCCTCGCCGCCCCGGATATGGAGCGGGTCAATCAGGTCATCCTGTCACATGCCGCATCGCATGTGTCGATGATCCCCGACATCGCCAATCATTTGATCACCTCCGGCGGCAAACGGCTGCGCCCGATGCTGACGCTCGCGACCGCCGGCCTCTGCGACTACACCGGCAGCGGCCACATCAAGCTCGCCGCCACGGTCGAATTCATGCACACGGCGACATTGCTTCACGACGATGTCGTCGATCAAAGCAACATGCGGCGCGGCAAGCTCGCCGCGCGGATGCTCTGGGGCAATGAGGCGACGGTTCTCGTCGGTGACTTCCTGCTTGGCCAAGCCTTCAAGATGATGGTTGAGGTCGGTTCGCTTCAAGCGCTCGAAGTTCTCTCCTCGGCTGCCGTTGTGATCGCCGAAGGCGAAGTCATGCAATTGTCCGCGGCGAAGGATACGCAGACGAGCGAAGACGATTATCTCGCCGTGATCCGCGCCAAGACCGCAGCCCTCTTTGGCGCCGCCTCCGAGGTCGGGCCAATCCTCGCCGGCCGCTCGAAGGCGGAGATTGCTGCCTGCCGCGGCTATGGCCTCAACCTCGGCATCGCCTTCCAGCTCATCGACGATGCGCTCGATTACGGCGGCAAATCCGCCAAGCTCGGCAAGAACGTCGGCGACGATTTCCGCGAAGGCAAAATCACCCTGCCCGTCGTGCTCTCGTTCCGCCGCGGCACCGAAGCCGAGCGTGCCTTCTGGCGCCGGACGCTTGAGGCCGCCGAGATCGGCGATGGCGATCTCGAAACGGCCATCGCGATCATGCGCAAACATCGCGGTCTTGAAGATACCGTCGAGCGCGCGCGCCATTATGGCGCCATGGCACATGATGCGCTTGAACTTTTCCCGGCCTCGCCCTGGAAAGCCGCACTCAAAGACGTGGTCGATTTCTGCATCGAGCGCGCGCACTAAAAATTTCCCCTATCCCCGCCTGCGCGGAGAGAGAATCTTAATTCAGCAGCGTCGCTTTCACCCACCAATCGGGATGTGCTTCGGCAATTGCTTTACGGGCCCGCCCGACCGCGCGGCAATTGTCGAACAGCGCGAAACATGTCGCGCCGGAGCCGGACATGCGCGCAACCCGGCAGCCGGGCGCGGCAGTCAAAATCGCCAGAACCTTGGCAATGATCGGCGCGAGAACCGACGCCGCATCCTCCATGTCGTTGCGGCCTTTGCGCAGCGCGGCGATGAGCGAGTCATAAGACATCCCCGACGCGACCTTTGGATGCGGCCCAAAGTGCGTTTCGCTGCCCGGCGCGATTTTCATGAATTCAAAAACAGGTTTCGTTTCGAGCGGCTGACGCGGGTTGACGATCAGCGCCGGCAAAGGCGGCAGATCGAGCACCGGCCCAAGCTTTTCGCCGATGCCCTGCATCATCCGCGCTTTGGCAGCGAGACAGACGGGAACGTCGGCACCCGTCGCCCTCGCGGCCTCAAAAAGGCGTGGGTCATCGGGTGCAAGAGCGTTGAGCCGCGCCAGGAGACGCAGCGCCGCCGCGGCATCGGACGAGCCGCCGCCGATGCCAGCCGCGACCGGCAGCGTCTTCACCAATGAAAAGGTGCCGACGCGAAGCCCCTCAACGCGCTCGCCCAATTGCCGCGCAGCTTTGATGACAAGATTTTTTTCGGGATCGCCGGAAGCACCCGCCGTGGGGCCGGCGACATGAAGCTCCAATTTGTCGCCGGGCTCAAGCGTCAGCCGGTCGCCGGTGCGCGAGAAGGCCACGAGGCTTTCGAGCTCGTGATACCCGTCGGCGCGGCGCCCCACGACATGCAGCGTCAGATTGATTTTCGCGGGCGCGCGATCAGTGAGTTGGGGCAAGGGAGAATCTGATCAGAGAAGGAGGGACAATCTCACCGCGTCATGGCCGGGCTTGACCCGGCCATCCAGACACCAAGACTTGGGCCATAATGGCGGCGCTTGGATGTGCGGATCAAGTCCGCGCATGATGAACCCGCGGGATTGCCTCGCCGCGATTGCGAGAGTGGGCGCGCCTAGCCGCCGCCGTTCAGTTTATGCCCGGCGTCCGCGGCCGTGGGCTTACTGCCGATGACCGGCTTGGATTCACCGGCCTTCATTGGCGCTTTATCGAGCCCGAATTTGATCTTCTCCAGGATCCGCGGCAGATCGGATGCATCCGCCCCCATGTCGCGCGCATGATTCCACTGGAAATGCGCTTCGAGTTTGCGACCAATGTGCCAGTAGGCATCGCCGAGATGATCGTTGATGACGGGATCGGCCGGCTTCAGATCGATCGCCTTTTCGAGATCCGACACGGCTTCCTCATAATGGCCGAGCTTGTATTCGGCCCAGCCGAGGCTATCGACAATATAGCCGTCTGTCGGACGCAGTTCGACTGCACGGCGCAACATCGGAAAAGCCTGGTCCAGATTGACGCCCTTATCGACCCAGCTATAGCCCAGATAATTCAAGACCAGCGGCTGATCCGGGAAAAGCTGCAGCGCGTGTTTGAAGTCGGCTTCGGCCTTTGGCCAGTTCTTGCTGCGCTCATAGGCGATGCCGCGGAAATAATACAACGGCCAATTGTCGGTCTCGGGCTTCTTCGATGCCGCGATAGCGCGCGTATAGCTCGCGATGGCCTCGTCGTAATGATCATGCGCGCGTTGCAGATTACCGAGCGCAGACAAGGCCTGTTCGTCGTACGGATGATCGTTGACGACATCACGCAAATGGGCGAGCGCCTGATCGCTGCGGCCGAGATTTTCGAGGATCTGGCTGATTTCGATATCGGCCGTCTCACGCAGCGGGTCGCTGTCCGCAACGTCCTGATAGACGTCGAGCGCCTGCTCGTTCTGGTTGATACGCTCGTAAAGATCGCCAAGCGTCAGCAACGCCAGCGAATTGTCAGAATCTAGATAGAGCGACAAGCGCAGATAGATGAGCCCGGCGAGATCGTCGCCCTGACGGCCGCCAGCTGCGCCGAGGCCATAGAGCACTTCCGCCGCGCCCTGATCGACGTCCTTCACAAAGGGCGCGAGCGTCTTGCCGGCCTTCAGGTCAGCCAGCGCGGCGCGCACCGCGGGGTGATCCGGCACAACCTGCGAGAAAGCCGCGTAAACGTCGGTCGCGTCCTTGTTCTTGCCGGTGTCGCTCAGGAATCGCGCATAGGCATCCACAAGTCGCAGCGTGTTTTTGTCGGCGGCGTAAGCTTGCTGGAAAGCTTGTGCGGCTTGATCATTGCGGCCGGCCACTCCGGCGATCAAGGCTTGGTGATAATTCCGGAACACACCGAAATTCTGGTCGTCGAGACGGCCAATGAGTTCGAGGGCGCGCCGCGTCTGGCCCGAACCCTGATAGGCCCAGGCGCTGAGCAATGTCGCCGTGAGGTCGCCGCCCTGATTGCCGCCGCCGCGGCCGAACTGGCTGCGGGCTGCCGCATATTGATGCTCTTTGATGGCGCGGACGCCGAGCGCGAGATGGGCCAGGCCGTTATCAGGCTCAAGCGCCAGGAGCCTGTCGGCGAGGCTGAAGGCTTCCGGCATACTGCCGTTCGACAAAGCCGCAACGAAAGCGCGTTCGATCAACTCTTTGTTGCGCGGATCAAACCGCAGGGCTTCGCGGAAGAATGTCGCCGCCGCGACCGTATCGCGATCCGCCCCCGCAACGACCGCCGCGAGATAATTGCCGGTCGGGCTGTCGCCCACCTCAAACGGAGTGGCGATGGACAAATTCTCATTGACCTTGGCCGTAGCCGGTGAAAGGCCCGCTGACGCTATCAAGGCAGCCGAAGCAAAAGAGAAAATCGCACGCGAAGCGAGGCGGTGCAAAAGCAAGCTTAATCCTCCGGAAAATAAACGTATTTTGGGCGCGGAAGTCGGCGTCTCACACGCAGCCCTTACGAGCCTGGGACAGGCCTGCTGCCGAGCCCGCCACGGTGCCAGCTATAGGCTGAAACGGCAAGCCCGAAAAGCAGGCCACGCGGTTGATGCAGGAACGCCCCGATTCAGGTCGGATCATGGCCCCGAAGATGGCCGTTTTACGTCTGCGGTTTTTCTAAGTTTGTCCCTAAGACTGCCCTGGCCGCAATTTGTAGAAAACGTGCTGGCCGATCCTATCCGTTCGCTGCAACCTTCGCGCCCAATAAGGATGCACGTACAGCGCGTGATAATGGGTCGCGTCGCCGACATCGGCGACATAGGTCTGGCCGCTCGTGACCGCGGCGGCGATGTGTTCCGCGCGCCGCCATGCCTCGGGCTCGGTCACGCGCAGCGATCGACCCTCGCACGCAAACGAGAACTGGCAGGCATGATAATATTGTCGATTCTGGAAGACGACGCCGCAGATTGTCGGTGGGTAAAGCCCGCTGGAGACCCGGTTGAGCACGACTTGCGCGACGGCGGCCTGGCCTTTTTCACTTTCGCTGCGGGCCTCGAAATAGATCGCCTGGGCGAGGCAGTGCTCCTCGCGCTGGGACTGGTCCTCGCCGATCAGGGCCGCGTAATCCGGCCGGTCGGACGGCATGGCCGATAAATCGACCGGAACGCCGCCCGGGATCGTCGGTAGGGCGACGACTTCGACAGGCGTGGCGTCAGCTGGCGCCGGGGTCGTCGAGGCCAGCGACATGGCGCGTGCAACCTCGGGCGTCGCACCCTGGAGGAACCTTTCATTGATATTGGCCGGACGGTAGGTCTCGGCCGATCCGGTTTGCGTCGGCGAGGCCGCGCCGCTTGCAGGCGCCGTGGTCGGGTTTTCGCCCTCCGGCCAGGCCGTGAAGCCCGATGCGCCCGACGTGGGGGGAACTGCGCCAACGACGAAGACGTCGCTCTGGAACGTCTCGGCGTCGGCGAAAATCATCTGATGCGTGCGCAGCGCGGCTAGGCCGCCCGACCGTTCCAGTTGTGAGCCGAAGGTCGGCCGTAAGCCGACAGTGGGGTCGCCGCGATGGCTGCGATCAGTTTCCGGGAAACCATGGACATGCGCCTTCAACATGATCCGCGGCTGAATCTCTTCCGGCATCTGGTCAAATTCGGACCTGTCGCCCGGGCTCAGCCCTGCGGCTTGCATCGAAGTCCATCTTTGCGGGTCGAGGCCGAAGGCGGCACCGCTGACGGTCGCAGGAATGAGATCGCCCGGCGCCGTGATCGCGAGAATGCTGTGCGGAGCGACTGACGCGCCGATGACGGCATCCTGTCCGGCATCGGCGGCCATCGAAACGACCAGCCCGACTCCGAGACACCAAGGCGCAACAACGCCCATCGCCCATGAGATACGAAGACCCATACGCCCGCCACAAACACCAAAGCGTTTTCAAGCGAAGTGGAGACCGGCTCGCGTGAAGAAAACGCGTCAAAACAAACTCTGAAGCTTTCGGTTCCAATTCGGACCGAAAGCTTTGGCGTGTTCCGCCGGCCACAGCCGACGAGAATTCCGCCTCACCTCATAGTTATCGCGGTTTAAGCTTGAAGAGGTGTTTAGCAGCGATGAAGCGCATCGTTTCAATTTGAGGCAAATTGAATTTGAAATGTCGGCGTTGGTGAAAGTGAGCATCGTTCGTCCGCCGAGGGGCGAGCATCATTCCAGCCTTATGACTTGTAGAGCGTCTTCACGGCGTCATGCAGCTTCATTGCCATTGGCGAGGCTGCGTAAGGATCGGTCACGACTTCGATGTACACGCCCGTTGTCGCTGACGCGGCGCTCACCATCGCCGCGTCGAATTCGCCGCAGGTTTCCACGCGCGCCGTCATCCAGTCGTCATTACCGAATGCCTTCGCCAGGTCGGCGTAGCGCCACGGCGCAAGGTCGTTGTAGGCGATCGCGGGATCCTTGCAGAGCAGCCGCTCGATCAGATAGCCACTGTTGTTGAGCACGAAGATGATCGGCTTAAGACCGAGCCGGCCGTATTGGCTGATCTCCTGCACAGTGAGTTGGTGGGCGCCTTCGCCCGTTACGAATACGACGCGTCTATCGGGCGCAGCGACCGCCACGCCGAACGCGGCGGGCGTGCCCCAGCCTATGGAACCCCATAGGGTCTGATTGTGGTACGTAACGCCCCTGGGCAGCAGGGCAAAGCCAAGCCCCATCGAGACGGTGCCCGTCTCCACGACAAAGATATCGTCGGGCTTGAGGAAGCGTTCCCAGCGCGGGTAAAGCGCGTCCGCACTGATCGCATCATTGCCGCTGCCGGTGAGAGCGCCGATCGAACCCGCCTTGATCTTCTGCCTGTCTCGTTTCGACATCCGCTGCGTCAGCGTTGTCAGAATGTCGCCCATCTCGACGTTATTGTAGACATTGCCGCCGACCACAATGCGATGGTGCGAGATGGTAATGGTTTTTCCCGGATCGAGATGCGATGTGAACGCGCCGGTGTTGAAATCGGTCATGGGCGCGCCGATCGACACCACGCAATCGACACCTTCGATGAACGCCCGCACGTTCTCGTTCATCAGCTTTCCGTTGTAAATGCCAACATACGCGGGTTGCTGCTCATCCAGCACCGACTTGCCCATCAGCATCGTGGCGAACGGCAATCCCGACGCATCAATCAACGCCTGCAAAGCGGCTTGCTGACCGGTCCTTGCAACAAGAAAGCCCGCGAGCACGCACGCGGTATCAGCCTTGTCGAGCGCGGCGACGACGGCACCGGTTGCGGCTTCCAGCATCTCAAGATTGCTGTGCGGTATCGGGATCGGCTGGGCCTCGCCAAGGATCGGCTGTACGGCGAAATCCGCGGGAAAGGCCATGTAGACGGGCCTGCGATGGTAGAGCGCCTCGTAAATGAGGCGCTCCGTCTCGTACACGGCGTTCTGCGGCGTCATGATCGCGGAAGCGCAGACCACCGGCTCGCTCATGCGGTGGAACAAATCGTATTCGCCATTGCCGAGCGTATGGTGCATCAACGCCCGCGTCGTCTGGGTCGACATCGGCGGCGCTCCCACGAGATGGAAGACCGGGAGATGTTCGGCGTAGGCGCCGGCGATGCCATTGATCGCACTCAATTCGCCTACGCCGTAAGTGGTGCAAAGCGCGCCGACACCCTTGATGCGGGCATAGCCGTCTGCGGCATAGGCGGCATTGAGTTCGTTGCAGCATCCGACCCAGCGGATGTTGGCGTCGTCGCAAATGGCGTCATTGACCGGGAAGGCATAGTCCCCCGGCACTCCGAAGACGTCGTCAATGCCAATGTCGTGCAAGCGCGAGAGAACGTGCTGAATTACGGTAAGTGTCATGACCGTTTCAAATCCGTTGGAGAGGCTCAGACCGGCTTGATGTCCGCATCTTCGAAAGGCGCGTAATAGCGCTCCTCGTTCTCCCGGATTTTCGGCAATCCGACCAATTCGTTGAATTCGTCAAACTTGATCATCCGTTCGTCAAACGATGTCGTCGTGCCGGTGCTGAGCAATTCCTTGGCAAGCTCGGTCGCAAGTTTGGCGTAGGCATAGGTAAACGCATTCGGCCAGACGACGGCGGCAAAACCCATCGATTGCAGTTCAGCCGCTGGCACGATCGGCGTCTTACCGCCCGGAATCATATTGGCCAGCGTGGGAACAGACACGAGCTTCGGGATCTGGCGCATTTGATCGAGGTTCTCGGGCGCTTCGAGAAAAACCCAATCGGCGCCGGCTTCGATGGCCCGATGGGCGCGCTCGACAGCCTCGTCCAGACCATGGACGCCGATGGCATCGGTACGCGCCAGAACGGTGAAGTCGTCATCCTTGCGCGCGTCGACGCCGGCTTTAATCTTGGCGATGAACTCATCGGCCGGCACAACATGCTTACCCGACATATGACCGCAACGCTTCGGCGAAACCTGGTCTTCGAGCATGATGGATACCGCGCCGGCCTTTTCCATTTGTCTGACCGTATGTTGGACGTTTGTCACGTTGCCATGTCCCGTGTCGCCATCGACCCAGACCGGGAGATCAACCGCGTCGCACATCCGCCAGATGCAATCGACCATGTTCGTGAGCGTCAGCAGTTCGATATCCGGGACGCCCATGAAAGCCGCAGAATTGGCATAGCCGCCGCAACCCAGCACCTTGAAGCCTGCCCGCTCAATGATTTTTGCGCCGAGGGGATCGTGGGCGACCGGGATCGTCAATATGTCCTGGGCCAGCAGATATTGTTTGAACAGGGTTGTCTTCTTCATGATGCCGATTTCCTATCGGTCGGATGGGAGGCAATTTCCGACGCGAAATGACGGACTTTTCGAGCCCGTTTCGGCATACGGTCTCTATTACGATACTACCCGTTACGCTTCCCCTCAATTCTCGGCGACGATTAAGTTTGCGCTGCCGCCCAGAGGGATGCGGTTCAGGGCCGCAAGCGCGCTACTTGCCGAAGAAGGTCGGGACGATCCGATCGGATAACGCGTGGTCAACACTGGCGATGTGTTCGAGCGGTGACGGAGACTGACCCCGGCGTCAACGTCATTCCCACAGACGATGACATAATCCGTCTTTCCTTTACATGAGTGGCGAATTACGTTTTGCCCTCCGTCTTTCTCCCCGCTTCATCTCTTCGGGAACAGCGCCATGCCGATTCGCGGCGACGTCATTCATACGGTCAATTTCTTCCAGGGCGCTTTCACCATCATCCTGGCGCTGGCCCTCGGTGAGGCGCTGAAATCCTTCGCCAGCGAAGACCAGAATCAATCGCTGCACTGGGAGCGCCTCCCGGCCCTGCTGACTTTCATGCTCATCTTCTTCCAGTTCTTTGAGAGCATGGCCGAATATTTTTACTCGACATATCTTAGTCCGAAGACAGCGTTGGAATTTGTTCCCGGATATCTCATTTTCGACGGTATCATGTTCATGACGCAAGGCAGTTGCTTTTTCACGATGTCGCGGTCCCTGGCCCCCCAGCGCTGGCAGCGCTTCTACGGCTCCGTGCTCGTGCTCATGCTGATCGATATCGTCTGGACCGGCGTCAACCAAATCCGTGGCCTGCATGTAGGTCCCTGGCTGGTCATCGACATCGCCATCGCCGCCGTAATTTCGCTCATGATGTGGTTCGAGCGCGGCAAGGACGAGTCGATGCGCCCAGGCTATATCGGGCTTGCGGTTATCGCGGTTGCCGCAGTGCTGGGCTATTGGTTCGAGCACGACATGTATTTTCCGTGAACGCGCCGCATGATCCCTACAAAACCGCCCTGTCAGTCGCCCGTCTGGCGCTAGGGGTCATGGGTCTGTTTGCGGGCGCAGCCACGCTTGCTTCGGATCTGCGGCTTCCGCCCAAAACTATCTGCGCCGCGCCACCTGTCACATCGCCGATCTACGACGATGTGCATGAGCAGATCGCGCAAACATCACGAGGACCGATCGCCTATTATCGGTTTGGTCGCGGCAGTCCGGTCGTGCTCGTCACCGGATTCCGTGCGACCTTATCCGAATGGAACGCCCGGTTCCTGGCTGAGCTTGCAAAACACAACGAGGTTGTCGTCTTCGATAATCGCGGGGTCGGACGATCGATTCCCGATGCGTCCGATTTCAGTGCAAGAGACATGGCGAACGATACGGCTTCGCTGATCCAGGCGCTAAAATTAGGGCATCCTACCGTGGTAGGTTGGTCGATGGGAGGAATTGTCGTCCAGCAACTCGCAATCGACGATCCAGCGTCGATTGCTCAAATGGTGCTCCTGAGCACCCTCGCGCCGGGCAAATCAGGAATTCCCGTCAGGCCTCACGTCGAGGCAATGCTGTCGGGCGCGCCGGGCGTCACATTTGACGACGTCATGAGCGTGCTGTTTCCACCGGCGAGTCTTTCCAGCGCTACACATTGCTTTCGTCGGGAAATGTACGAGCCCGCCGATTATCGCTCTCCGGTCATTTCAAATGCGGTCACAAATGGGCAGTCGGCGCTGTTGAAGGCTTGGTCACAAGATGGAAGTGCGGCGAAAGCGCTTCTGGCGGTGAGAGTTATAACTCTGATCCTTTCCGGTTCGGACGATGACGTTGTCTCCGTCAGAAATTCCAACGCGCTTCGGAATCTTCTGCCGAATACGCGCTTAGTCACGATCGGCCGAGCCGGTCACGCTATGATGTATCAATTCCCTGTCGCGCTCGCGCAGAAGATTAGCGCATTCGCGAAGCCATAGATTTTACGAATCTTCGCCAGGCGCCAGGCCGCCGACGGCCGCCTGCGCCGCGGCAAGCCTCGCGATCGGCACACGGAACGGCGAACAAGACACGTAATCGAGCCCTGCCCGCTCAAAGAAACCGATCGAGGCCGGATCGCCGCCGTGTTCGCCGCAAATCCCGAGCTTGATGTCGGGCCTGGCCTTGCGGCCGCGTTCGACCGCGATCTCAACCAATTCGCCGACGCCCTGCTGATCGATCGTGGCGAACGGATCGCGCGCAAGCAGACCCTTTGAGATGTAGATGCCGAGGAATGTGCCAGCATCGTCGCGCGAAATGCCCAGCGCCGTCTGCGTCAGATCGTTCGTGCCGAACGAGAAAAATTCCGCGGTTTCGGCAATCTCGCCGGCTTTCAGCGCCGCGCGCGGCAATTCGATCATCGTTCCCACGGTATAGGCAATCATCTCGCCAGTTTCGGCCGCAACCGCTTCGGCGACCTTATCGATGATCGCCTTCACAACATCGAGTTCCGGTTTGATCGCGACGAGGGGCACCATGATCTCGGGCGCCGGCGCCTGCCCCGTCTTGCGCTTGGCATCGACCGCGCCCTCGAAAATGGCGCGCGCCTGCATTTCGGCGATCTCGGGAAAGGCGATCGCCAACCGGCAGCCCCGAAAGCCCAGCATCGGATTGAATTCCTGCAATTCCTCCGCACGATGCCGGATATGTTCGGGCGTGACGCCGGCGGCCTTCGCAACCTCGGCGATCTCCTCCGGCGTGTGCGGCAGGAATTCGTGCAGCGGCGGATCGAGCAGGCGGATCGTCACCGGGAAACCCGACATGATCTCGAACAATTGCGCAAAGTCGCTGCGCTGGAAGGGCAGCAATTTGGCAAGTGCGGCGCGGCGGCCCTTCTCGTCTTCGGCCAGGATCATTTCGCGCACGGCAGCGATGCGCGCAGCGCCGAAGAACATATGTTCCGTCCGGCAGAGGCCTATCCCTTCGGCGCCAAAGCGGCGCGCCGCCTCGGCGTCGGCCGGCGTCTCGGCATTGGCGCGCACGCGCAGCCGGCGCAGCTTGTCGGCCCATTGCATGATCGTGCCGAATTCGCCGGAAACTTCCGGCTGGCGCATTTCGATCGCGCCGCGCATCACTTTGCCGCTTGTGCCGTCGATGGTCACGATGTCGCCGCGCTTGAGCGTCACCGGACCCGCCGACAGGATGCCGCGCTCGGAATCGATCCGCAGCGCGCCGACACCCGAGACGCAAGGCTTGCCCATGCCGCGGGCGACGACGGCCGCGTGAGAGGTCATGCCACCGCGCGTCGTCAGAATGCCTTGCGCGGCATGCATCCCATGAATGTCTTCGGGACTCGTCTCGACACGAACGAGGATCGCTTTGCGTCCAGCGCTGCGCAATTGCTCGGCCTCTTCCGCATTGAAAACGAT
The DNA here is from genome assembly GCF_037200945.1 of Methylovirgula sp. Lineage (NCBI taxonomy): Bacteria > Pseudomonadati > Pseudomonadota > Alphaproteobacteria > Hyphomicrobiales > Beijerinckiaceae > Methylovirgula > Methylovirgula sp. The sequence continues at coordinate 2,500,525 of NZ_JBBCGP010000001.1, read as the reverse complement.
CTCACCGCTCGCGGCGCCGGGCGAGGCCGGCAGACCCGTCGCGATCACATCGCGTTCCGACTCGGGCGCGACATTTGGGTGTAGCAATTGGTCAAGCGAGCCCGGCTCGATGCGCAGCACCGCTTCCTGCTGGCTGATCAACCCCTCCTGCGCCATCTCAACGGCAGCCCGCAACGCGGCTTTGGCGGTGCGCTTGGCGCCGCGCGTTTGCAACATCCAGAGCTTGCCGCGCTCGACGGTGAATTCGACATCCTGAATGTCGCGATAATGGCGCTCGAGCTGATCGGCAACCGCAACGAACTGGTCAAAAACATCGGGGAGCGCCGTCTCCATCGAAGGCTGCACGGAGCCTGCCGCGATGCGCGCCGCCTCGGTGATGTTCTGCGGTGTGCGGACGCCGGCAACGACATCCTCGCCCTGCGCATTGATCAGGAACTCGCCGTAAAGTTCCTTGGCGCCGGTCGATGGATTGCGGGTGAAGGCGACACCGGTCGCAGACGTATCGCCCATATTACCGAAGACCATCGCCTGCACGTTGACGGCGGTGCCCCAGGATTCCGGGATATTGTGCAATTGCCGGAAGATTTTCGCGCGCGGATTGTGCCATGAACCGAAGACGGCGGCGATGGCGCCCCAAAGCTGCGCCTGCGGCTCCTGCGGAAACGGCGAACCGTGCACCTCGGCGATCTTCGTCTTGAAGATGGAAATGATCTTTTGCCAATCCGCGGCCGAAAGGTCGGTATCGAGATTGAGGCTGTTATCTTCCTTGAAGATCTCGATCGCTTCTTCAAAATGATGATGCGCGACGCCGAGCACGACGCTCGAATACATCTGGATGAAGCGGCGATAGGAATCGTAGGCAAAGCGCGCGTCGCCGGCGTCTTTCACCAGGGCCTCGACCGTCGCGTCGTTGAGACCGATGTTGAGCACAGTATCCATCATGCCCGGCATGGAGGCGCGCGAACCTGAACGTACGGATACGAGCAGCGGCCTTTGCGCATCCCCAAACGTGCGGCCGGTGATCGTCTCGATCTGTTTCAGGGCCGCATCGATCTGCGGCTTGAGTTCGGCCGGGTAGGTTTTCGCGTTGGCATAAAAATAGGCGCAAACGTCGGTCGTGATGGTGAAACCCGGCGGCACCGGCAGGCCGAGATTGGCCATTTCCGCCAGATTGGCGCCCTTGCCGCCCAGCAGAGCATGCATCTGGCTGCTGCCTTCGGCGGTGCCGTCGCCGAACGTATAGACCCACTTCGTCATCAAGGTCCCCGAATTGGCCGCCCACAAGCGGACGATCCATAAAGCAGCGCGAGCGCCGACGGAACGTTCTTCTGATTTTAAGCGTGACGCGGGAGAGTGTTAAGACGAGCTTTCATCCGCAGGCCAAGGGTGATCCAGCTTCCGCCCCAGAAAAGCAAATCAAGCCCAAGAAGCACGCCGAGGATCGCCAGACTGTTTGCCGGCCAGCCGATCAGGACGACGAGACCGACAAGCGATGTCACGACGCCCGCGACAACGACGATCGTGCGTACATCTTTATTGAGATGCGTGCCGACATAGATGCGAATGAGCCCGGTGACGAACATGGCGACGCCGAGAAGCAGGGTGAACAAAGCCGCCGCCATGAGCGGCTGGGCCAGCGCAAAGGCCCCCACCACGATATAGGCGAGGCCGGCGATCACCCAGAGAAAGAACCGCGTCCAGGAGCGCGAGCTAATTGCGAAAACGATCTCGCCGCCGCCAGCGACGATCATAAAGAACGCGATGATATACTCGGAAACGATGGTCGCAGCGACGGCCAGGACCAAGGCGGCAACGCCCATCGCGGCGACAAGCGCCCCGAGGACGATGAACCAGGGCCAACGATGACGCAGACGCTCGACGCAGCTTCCTGCCGGCATCGGCAAGGATGAAATCGGCACGGTTTCTGACGGCAGGCTCATGACGGACTCCCCGCGAGCAGATATGGCGCGGGCGGCGCGTTTTCCAGAGCCTCGCCAGCCAGCTCCGGCCGAATGGTTCAGCTCAGGTTAAACGCAGGCGCGTTCGCGAGTCGCAGCGTTCCCTATCAGTAACCCGAAAGACACAGCCGAGCCAGAAGCAGCATAAACGACCCGCTTGCGTCGACCATCCCCGGGGTCTGTGCGTTGCAGCATCGGTTAATCCTGATAACAATACGGGATTGCTCTTCTTTTCTACAAAATTGCTGTTTTAGACCTTTTCGATGTAAGTTCGGGCTCAAGACGAATAGCCACGCTTAAGCTGGCACGATCATTTACGATGAGGTCAATGTGACGACATCTTCGAAGACCCCGCTTCTCGACGCGATCAAATCGCCAGCCGATTTGCGGCGACTTCCCGAAACGGATCTGGCCCAGGTCGCGGACGAGTTGCGCACCGAAACGATCGACGCAGTGTCGGTCACGGGCGGCCATCTTGGCGCGGGCCTTGGCGTCGTCGAACTGACGACCGCCCTGCACTACGTCTTCAACACGCCGGACGACCGGATCATCTGGGACGTCGGCCATCAGGCCTATCCGCACAAGATCCTGACCGAACGGCGCGACCGTATCCGCACGCTGCGCAAGGGCGACGGCCTGTCCGGCTTCACCAAGCGCTCGGAGAGCCCCTACGACCCATTTGGCGCCGGCCATTCCTCCACGTCGATTTCCGCCGGCCTCGGCATGGCGGTCGCCGCCACTTTGGCCGACAAGCCGACCAATGTCATCGCGGTCATCGGCGATGGCGCGATGTCGGCCGGCATGGCCTACGAGGCGATGAACAACGCCGGGGCGATGCATTCGCGCCTGATCATCATTCTCAACGACAATGAAATGTCGATCGCCCCGCCCGCCGGCGCGCTCTCGTCGTATCTGGCCCGGCTCGTCTCTGGCGGCACCTATCGCACGGTGCGTGAGGCGGCCAAGCAGCTCGGTCGCCATCTGCCGAAGTTCATCTACGACCGCGCCCGCAAGACCGAGGAATTTGCCCGGAATTTCTGGGCCGGCGGCACGATGTTCGAGGAACTCGGCATCTACTACGTCGGGCCGATCGATGGCCACAACCTCGACCAGCTCCTGCCGATCCTCAAGAACGTCCGTGATATGGAAGGCCGGGGTCCGGTCCTCGTTCATGTCGTCACCCAAAAGGGCAAGGGCTACGGACCGGCCGAGGCGGCAAAGGATCGCCATCACGCCGTCAATACGTTCGACGTCATCACCGGCGCACAGGTCAAGCCGAAGGCGAATGCGCCGAGCTATACCCGCGTCTTCGCCGACGCCCTCGTCAAGGAAGCGCAGAAGGACGACAAGATCGTCGCCATTTCCGCCGCCATGCCGTCGGGCACAGGCCTTGATGTTTTCGAAAAGGCCTTTCCCGAACGCACCTTCGATGTCGGCATCGCCGAGCAGCATGCGGTGACTTTCGCGGCAGGTCTTGCCACGGAAGGGTTCAAACCGTTCTGCGCGATCTATTCGACCTTCCTCCAGCGCGCCTACGATCAGGTCGTCCACGATGTGGCGATCCAGAAACTGCCGGTGCGCTTCGCCATCGACCGCGCCGGCCTCGTCGGCGCCGACGGCGCGACGCACGCCGGTTCTTTCGATGTCTCGTACATGGGCATCCTGCCCGGCATGGTCGTGATGGCCGCCGCGGACGAGGCGGAACTCGTCCATATGGTCCACACCGCCGTCGCCTATGACGAAGGCCCAATCGCTTTCCGCTATCCGCGCGGTGAGGGCATCGGCATCGAACTGCCGGAGCACCCCGAAGTCCTGACGATCGGCAAGGGCCGGATCGTGCGCGAAGGCAACAAGGTCGCCATCCTGTCGCTCGGCACCCGCCTCGGCGAGGCGCTGAAGGCAGCCGAAGACCTCAGCACTTACGGCATCTCGGCGACTGTCGCTGACGCCCGCTTTGCAAAGCCCCTCGACGTCGATCTCGTCACCCGGCTCGCCCGTAACCACGAGATTCTGATTACGGTCGAAGAGGGTTCTGTCGGCGGCTTCGGCTCGTTCGTAACGCAGGCGCTACTCGAAAAGGGTTTGCTTGACGGGCGCAAGCCGCTCAAGCTGCGCTCGATGGTGTTGCCGGATATCTTCCTCGACCATAACAAGCCCGAGAAATTGTATGCTGAGGCACATCTCGACGCGAAGGGCATCGTCGCCAAAGTGCTCGAAACGCTCGGCCGCGAAGACGAGGCCGCGCGGGCGCTGATCGCGTAAATCGCGCCGGCCCCTGGAGCCAAACTCGGCAAACCGAGTTTGGCCTTTCACTCAGGACGCAGGTGATTTTGTCGGCTTAGGCGAGCTTGACTTGGGCACGCAACGGAATCGCTTGCGGCTCGCTGACCTCGTGGATCGATAGTTTGCGATCGAAAATACCAAGGTCCTTCCACGCTCCGCACCATTCGGCGAGATGATTGGAGGCGAAATGTTCGTCGAAGGCGGCCTGGCTCACCCAACGCTCCGCGATATGAATGAGGCCTGGGTCCAAAATATCCTCCGCATAGGAATATTCGAGACACCCGGCCTCTTTGCGGCTGGCTGCAATCACCTTTTGCATGGCCGGTTTTGCTTCCGCCAACCGCTCGGGTGCAATTCGTATTGTACCGACAATTAGGAGCATGGGTCTCGCCGTGCTGATAAGTTAACGCCGCAACAAGCCGCAAAACTCCAACCACGTCAACGCACTGTTTACACGGGCACCGCCATGAGCCCGCGGGAGCGATCAGACCCCGCTAGTCAATCGGTCCAGCGAACGATCGAGCATTTTGTTGAGCCGGGCCGTCTCGTTTTCGCCTAGCAAATTCTCCACATGCGACTGCGCTTTGCGCCACAGAGGATAGGCGATGGGCAAAAGGCCCCGCCCCGCGGGCGTGAGCACGATTGCGCGGCGGCGGCGATCGTCTTCCGCCTGATGCACTTCCACAAGCTGGCGCTCGATCAGCGGCTTGAGATTACGTGTGAGCGTTGTGGGGTCGGTAAACAGGGATTCGGCCAAGTCACCGACCGAAAGGCCCTCCGCCGCGTAAAGTTGGGCAATGAGATTGAATTGCGGGAGCGTCAGCCCCGCCGGCTCCAGCATTTCATCATAGATTTGCGTGAAACGGCGCGCGGCTTTGCGCAAGCGCAAGCAGGTGCAATTGGCGATTTCCTGGGCAGCCAGCAATTTACTCATGTTCCGTTCTGCCCTCATCACTTTCTCTGAGCAAAACATATAACTGCATATACAGTGATGCCAAATGCTGATGTCACGATTTGACTTTACGGCTTGACACGCAGCCGATATTATCTGTATCTACAGATAATATCTATGCTCGAGACTGCAATGGCAACCTTCGCGGCGCTCTATCCGCCAAATCAGCCTCAGCGACATGTGATTTGCGCCTAAATAAGCGTAATTACGCCTAATATGGAGATACCTTATGGATCGGGAACACAAGATCGATAAACGCCGCGGGACGCGCGTCTTGCTAGGCGTACTAGCGATCTGGGGATTGGCAGTTGCCGTCGCCGCCGAGACCGGGGTCTATCACGCCCTGCCCGCACTCTTGCTTGCACCCATTATTGCCGCGGGTATCGTCGTGCCTGTTATTGTTTACGCATTGTCCGATAGCTTCCGAGCATACATCGAAGCCATCGGTCTGCGGCCGCTCACGGCATTTCATATCTGGCGTATCGGCGCCGCGCTGCTTTTTTTCTGGTACGGCACGCATAACCTCCTTCCGGAAATCTTTGTTCAAGACGCCGGATGGGGCGACCTCATCGCCGGGTTTCTTGCCCTTGGCGTCTTGTTGCTGCCGGAGAGTGGCAACCGGTACCTGGCCTTCCACCTCTTCGGGTTCGCTGATTTTGTGGTGGCAGTCGGCACAGGTCTGACCTTCTTCCTCCTCCACGATCCCCGCATGGCTTCCATCCAGACGTTGCCCCTCGCGCTGGTCGTGCTCTACGGCGTCGGCATTTCGGGCGCGAGCCACATCATGGCGTTTGACCTGTTGCGCCGCCGCTCGGGGATTGAACCCAAAGCGAATTGCGCGACTGCCAAAGCGTAGCGACGACAAAACACAGACATAACGCCGAAGGAATGAAATATGTTCGTCAACACGAATGCGTGCAACGCGCGGACCGCATCCAGAAACTCAAGCAAGCTTCAGACGTTTGCCCTCACGACAACTTTGGCGCTTTCGGCAGCTGGACAACCGGCATTCGCACAGAACAATAGCCAGCAAACATATACTTCGACTGAACACGCAGCACCCGTTGCGCACGAAGCAGCCGCCTTCTTTGCGGATTATAAGTTCCGGAGCGGCGAAACGCTACAAAACCTGCGTCTGCATTATGTGACGCTTGGAAGCCCTCATAATAGCGCGAGTGGAGCCATCGATAACGCGATCCTCCTGCTTCACTGGACCGGCGCCAGCAGCGGCGCGCTGTTATCGTCTCAATACCAGGCAGCGCTCTTCGCTACCGGGGCCCCTTTAGACGCGAAACGTTTCTTCGTCATCATCCCCGATGACATCGGCCATGGTCAATCGAGCAAGCCGGGTGACGGGTTGAAGGCGCGTTTTCCGCATTACGGATATCGCGACATGGTCGATCTGCAACATAAGCTGGTCGTGGAAACGCTTGGCATCAAACACCTTCATGCAATTATCGGAATGTCGATGGGTTGCATGAACGCATGGCAATGGGCCGAAGCTTACCCCAGCGCGATGGACGGCATTATGCCGATCGCCTGTTTCCCCGCGCCAATCAGCGGCCGCAATCTGTTGTGGCGGCGAATGTTCGTGCTCAGCGTTAAATACGCTCTCGCAAATGGAAGCTTCGCGCATCAGCCTCGGCCGCCGGCCATTGGCGCGGCATTGATCCGCATGATGATCGACGGCGTTCCTCATCTCCAGGCTGAGGTGACGACACCTCAAAGTGCGGACGCTTTTATTGAACAGATCGGAAAGCAATCCGCAGGTCAGGATGGGAACAACGCCATCTACGCTTTCGAGTCCTCGGAAGACTTCAATGCTGAACCAAGCCTGTCTCAGATAAAAGCGAAAGTCTTCGCGCTCAATTTCGCTGATGATGAATTTTATTCCGACAGTCTCAAAATCCTGCAACGTGACGTGCCGAAGGTGCCGCGCGGACGCTATGTCGTTCGCGCGACCACACCTGGTTCAGCCGGGCACTTCTCGATGGCATTCCCGACTCTGTGGAAGCAGCAAGTCGTGGAGTTCATGAACTGGTTGGATGCACGCTGACCGCGATCGGACCGTTTAGTCAATCAGCTCGGCGGACGGCCGGGCGTTTTCCCGAAGCCACTGATCGACTTAACCTTGGAGAAGGCAATGGTGACGTTCGCCGAACATCCGACCGTACAGACGATGCGCGCCCGGGCCGCCGCGGGCGCCTCGCCCGAAGTCCCCAGCGTTATTGACGCCGAATGGCTTAGAAACCTCTGTCTCGAAGCGGGCGCCGACGATGTCGGCTTTGTCGCGATCGACAGCCCGGACATCGTCCCGCAGAAATCGGAAATCCTCGGCGCTTTCACTTCGACGAAAGCGATGATCAGTTTCGTCTGCCGGATGAACCGCGAGAATATCCGAACACCTGCGCGTTCCATCGCCAATGTCGAATTTCACCGCAGCGGCGATCAGATCAACGACACCGCGCGCGATATCGTCTCGAAGTTGCAAGATTTAGGGATCGCCGCACGCAACGGCGCGCCGGTTGGCTTTCCAATGGAAGCCGACCGCTGGGGTCTGGATAAAATGTGGGTTGTCTCGCACAAGCCCGTCGCCGTCGCGGCGGGCCTCGGCCGCATGGGCATCCATCGCAACGTCATTCATCCCAAATTCGGCAATTTCATTCTGCTGGGCACAATCCTCATCGGCACGGAGATTTCGGCCTATGGCCAGCCGCTCGATTACAATCCCTGCCTCTCCTGCAAGCTCTGTGTCGCCGCCTGCCCGACCGGCGCCATCAGCCCGGACGGCGCCTTCAATTTCCAGGCCTGCTACACACACAATTATCGCGAGTTCATGGGTGGTTTCGGCGATTGGGTCGAGACGGTGACCGATGCGCACAGCGCCAAAGATTATCGCCGCAAGGTCTCCGATTCCGAAACTGTCTCGATGTGGCAGAGCCTCTCCTTCGGCGCCAATTATAAGGCCGCCTATTGCCTCTCCGTGTGCCCGGCGGGCGAAGATGTCATCGGCCCCTTCCTTGCCGACCGCATCGGCTTCAACAAAGCGATCGTCGAGCCGTTGCGCGCCAAGCAGGAGACGGTCTACGTGGCGCAAAACTCTGACGCTGAAACCTATGTTCCACGCCATTTTCCGCACAAGACGATCAAACGCGTCGCAAGCGGTTTACCGCGCCAGACCTCGATCCGTGGCTTTCTGGGCGGTATGCCGCTCGTCTTCCAACGGGGGCGCGCCAAAGACTTGAACGCAACCTATCATTTCACTTTCACAGGACGCGAAGAAGTGAAGGCGACCGTCGTAATCGCCAACAAAAGTTTGCGGGTTATCGACGGCCACGATGGCAAGCCCGACCTCAGCGTGACGGCCGACAGCGAGACCTGGCTGCGCTTCCTGCGTAAGGAGGCGAAGCTCCCCCTTGCCCTGCTGATGCGTCGTGTCCGCCTTAAAGGTTCGCCGCGCCTGCTCATCGCGTTCGGACGCTGCTTTCCGGCCTGACGGCTGGCTGGCGCCGCGCGTGGGTGATAGGAACGCCCAATGACCTCGCAGCGCGCCGACCTTGCCCTTGTCCAACGCGGCTTTTTCGCGAGCCGTGCCAAGGCGCAGGAAGCGATCGCCGCCGGCCGCGTCAAAATCGACGGGCGCGTCCTCAGCAAAGCCGCCGAACCTGTCGCGCAAAATGCGGCCATCGAAGCCGAGCCTCTCTATCCGTGGGTCTCGCGTGGTGGCGTCAAATTGGCGGCTGCGCTCAACGCCTTTGGCTTCCCTGAAGATGCTGTCTGCCTCGACCTCGGCGCCTCGACCGGCGGATTCACGCATGTCCTGCTCGCGCGCGGCGCCGCCAAAGTCTATGCGATCGATGTCGGGCACAGCCAATTGCATGAGACATTGCGCGGCGATCCGCGCATCGTCTCGCGGGAAGGCACCGATGCGCGGCATCTGCATGCGAACGACTTTCCAGAGCCGCCCAATTTCATCACCTGCGACCTGAGCTTCATCTCGTTGAAGCTTGTCTTGCCAAGCATTTTCGGAATTGTCGTACGCCCTGCCCGGCTCGTCTGTCTGATCAAGCCGCAGTTCGAAGTCGGCCCCGCGCATGTCGTCAAAGGCATCGTGAAGGATGAAGCGCAGCAGCAGCGCGCTTGTACCGAGATCGAAGACCTGATCCGCGGCAACGGCTGGGAGATCACGGGGCTGATCCCCTCGCCGATCAGCGGCGGCGACGGCAATCGCGAATTCCTCCTAGGCGCACAGCGGTCCTGATGCAAGAACTCTATGTCGAGCGGCTTGGCCAACGCGGTGAAGGCATTGCCCGCGCGCCCGATGGGCCCGTCTATGTACCCTATGCGCTCGCCGGCGAGACGATCCTCGCTGAAGTTTCCGGCGAGCGCGGCAAGCTCATTGAAATCCTTGCACCAAGCCCGGCGCGCATCGACGCCTTCTGCCAATATTACGGAGTCTGCGGCGGTTGTGCGGTGCAGACGCTCACGCCCGATGCTTATGCGGACTGGAAGCGCAATCTGTTGGTCGATGCCTTGCGGCACGCGGGTTTGACGCCGCCTGTCGATCCGCTCATCGATGCGCATGGTGTAGGTCGACGCCGTGCGACTTTTCATGCGCGTTACGAGAGCGCGGGACGGCCCAAGGTCGGCTTCATGCAGGCGCGCGCGCATGAGATCGTCACCATCGAGGCCTGCCCGATCCTGGCGCCCAGCCTGCAGCCCGCACCGCAAATCGCACAAAAGATCGCACGGGCGCTCGGCGCGGCCGGCAAGCCGCTCGACATTCTCATCACATCGACCCTGAGCGGCCCCGACGTTGATATTCGCGGTCACGGCGCGCTGAGCCCTGCGGAAATGCAGGCGCTCGTTCGCGCCGCCGTTGCCGACGATCTCGCACGTATCTCCAATCACGGCGTTCGCGTCATCGAGCGGCGCGTGCCGCTGCTTCGCATCGGCCGCGCCGATGTCGCATTGCCGCCCGGCGGGTTTTTGCAGGCGACGCAGGCGGGCGAGGAGGCGCTAGCCGCAAAGGTCTGTGCTGCGCTCAAAGGGGCGCGACGCATTGGCGACCTTTTCGCCGGCCTCGGCACGTTCAGCCTGCGGCTGGCGGAACAAGCGCGGGTTCATGCCGTCGATAGCGAGCCGGCCGCACTTGATGCGCTCAGCAAGGCGGCGCGATCGACGCCCAGCCTCCAGCCGGTAACAATCGAGACGCGCGATCTCTTCCAGCGCCCGCTCGCAGCGGACGATCTGGCCGGGTTTGACGCCGTCGTCTTCGATCCGCCCCGCGCGGGGGCAGAGGCGCAGGCGCGGGCGCTGGCGGCCTCCAAAGTGCCGCTCGTCGTCGCGGTTTCTTGCAATGTACAGAGTTTCGCCCGCGATGCCGCGCTGCTGACCAGCGGCGGCTATCAATTCGAGAGCGTGACTCCCTTCGATCAGTTTCGCTATTCGCCGCATGTCGAAATCGTCGGGGTTTTTCGGCGGCCGGCCGTAAGGGGGCGCACGCGCCGTCTACTCGGTTGAGCGTGCAAATGGCGAAGGCCGACCGCATCTGCTTTAATAAGATTATGAGCCTCAAGCCCGTTTCACACTTGGCGACGAATGACCTGCTGCCGCGTTTCGCGTCCGTCGTCGGCGCCGAGCATGTCATCGCCGACCCGGCTGCGATGTCCGATTATCTCAGCGAGCCGCGGCGCCTCTATCATGGCCGGGCGCGCGCAATCGTCCTGCCCGGCTCGACTGCGGAGGTCGCGGCCATCGTCGCGCTCTGCGATGAAACCGCGACGAAGATCGTCCCGCAAGGCGGCAATACCGGACTCGTCGGCGGGCAGACGCCCTCCGAGGCCGGTGACGAAATCGTTCTTTCGTTGATCCGGATGAACCGGCTGCGCGAGATCGATGTTTTATCAAACACGATCATTGTCGATGCCGGGATGACCTTGAAGGACGTTCGCACGGCGGCCGATGTCGCAGGTCGCTATTTTCCGCTGGCGCTCAACGCCGCCCCGGCCTGCACCATCGGCGGCAATCTCGCCACCAATGCTGGCGGCTCGGCCGCCATCGCCTATGGCGTCGCCCGCGATCTGGTGTTGGGGCTGGAAGTCGTACTTGCCGACGGGCGCGTGCTCGACGATCTCTCCAAGCTCAAGAAGAACAACACCGGCTACGATCTGAAGAACCTCTTCATCGGTTCGGAAGGGACGCTTGGGATCATCACCGGCGCGGTGTTGAAACTCTTTCCAAAGCCCCGCGCGACCGTCGCCGCGCTCGCTGGTTTTCGCGATCCCGATCAGGCGTTGCAGTTTCTGAATCTCGCACAGGAACAGGTTGATACCGAACTCAAGACTTTCGAACTTCTGCCGCGCATCGCTTTCGACTTCGTGTTGAAGCACGAGGCCGGTATTACCGATCCCCTACCCGCCCCGCACGCCTTCTATGCGCTGCTCGAATTTACGAGCCAGAGCAGCGGCTTAGAGAAACGTGTGGAAGAATTGCTCGAAGCAGCCCGGACGCAAGGCATCGTCGCTGACGCCAAGTCAGCTGCAACGCCCGAAGCACGCCAAGAGCTTTGGCGCATCCGCCTCAAAATTCCGGACGTTCAAGCTCTCGAAGGCGGCTCGATCAAGCATGACGTGTCGGTCCCGATCGCTGCCGTGCCGGCATTTCTGCGCGATGTGGATCAGGCCGTGACGGCACGCATTCCCGGCGCGCGGCTCGTCGCCTTCGGCCATATCGGCGACGGCAATATTCATTGCAACGTCTCGCAGCCGGTCGGTGCCGACAAAGCCGCGTTTCTAGCGCAATGGGGCGAGATCAATCAGATTGTTCACGGCATCGTCGCGAAATACCGCGGTTCGATTTCGGCCGAACACGGCATCGGCCGGCTGAAACGCGATCTGCTGCCGGGCGTCAAAGATCCGGTTGCGCTCGACCTGATGCGGACTTTGAAGGCGACGCTCGACCCGAAGGGCATCCTCAACCCCGGCAAGGTGATCTAACCCGCACCGACCGCCGCCCGCCGCAGCCGGTCGCTGATCGCCTCGCCAAGGCCTTCTGACGGGATCGGCGCTACGGCGATTTTTGAATGCGTCTCATCGAGCCTGCGCAGATAAGCGAAGAGATGCGCCGCGGCCTCGGTGAGATCGCCGCGCGGCGACAGATCGAGCACCTTGGAGCCCGGCGCAAAGCGACCGCCGAAATCGAGCCCCGCTTCGTCCGGTTCCAGGTTCAATGCATCGAGCCGCAGCCGGGCGCGTGGCGCATAATGGGCCGCCAGCATCCCGGGGGCATTGACTGCTGCACCGGGCGCTGTCTCCCCAAGCTTGATGCCAAGAACGGCCTCGATCGCCTCACGCGGAATGCCGCCCGGGCGCAACAACACGGGATCGTCGGTCAGGCAGCCAACGATCGTGGACTCAACCCCGACTTCGACGCCGCCATCGATGATCGCATCAATCCTGCCATCGAAATCCTCGCGCACATGCGCCGCCGTCACCGCGCTGACACGGCCGGACGGATTGGCCGAAGGCGCGGCCAGTGGCCGCCCCAGGACAGCCAGAAGCTGCTGCGCAACCGGATGCGATGGAATTCGCAATGCAACGCTGCCAAGCCCGGCGCGGGCGAGATCGCAGACACTGGCCCCCGCCGCCAGGGGCAAGACAAGCGTGAGCGGCCCGGGCCAGAACACGTCCGCAAGCTTTACGGCCTGCGGCGAAAATATCCCCTGCTGTTCCGCGGCGCGGCGTGTGGCAACGTGGGCAATCAGCGGATTAAAAGCCGGCCGTCCTTTGGCGGCGTAAATTTTTGCGACTGCCGCGTCCGAAGTCGCATCGGCACCTAGGCCAAAGACCGTTTCTGTCGGGAAAGCGACAAGGCCGCCAGCGCGCAGAATATCTGCCGCCATCGCGACTGCGGCCGGATCGGCACCAAGCATGAGGGTCGTGGTCAAACTGCCTGCCCGTTGCATCGGGCCGCGAGGTTGCGGCCGGGCGGAGAGGTAGAGATTTGCCGGATTACGTCAAGGACGGGCGCCGGCTCAGCCAACCCGGCGCAAGTTGCCGTAGATTAGCCGATCGGCGCGCTCCTGCTCGCTTTCGCGTTCGGCGCGATGACCGTTATTAACGAAATCGCTCGCGGTGAGCAGCACTTCGCGCAGAGCGGCTCCGGCGCGTTCGCAGATTTCGGCCATCATCGGCGACGTGATGTTGACCTGCTTTTTATATTGCCGACGGATCGCGACCACGGAGCCAACGGCGCGGCGGTCGAGGTCAGCGACGACTGTCTCGAAATCGCGGCGGAACGCAAGATCGAGGTTTTCATAAGCCTCAAGCGCCGACGTGCGGCCCGGCAAAATCGATTTCGCGAAATAGGACTGATAGGTCACCGGCCGCCATTTAAGTATATCGTCGATCAATTCCGGCATCACCGGCAATTGCTCGATGAGCATGACGATTTCGTTGAACAGATTGAGATAATCGTTCGCCAAGCCCGACGCCGGATTGACGATCGCCTCCGCACTGCGGGCGATTTCATCCGTGGACTCATGGGCAGCGAAATGGGGGGCGTCGATATCTTTGAATATAGGGTCGGTCATGCAGACGGCTCAGCATTTACCAGTGTGGTCTATTTTGAAGGTAGAAGGATAACAAGAAGTTTCCTTACCGTCTTGAGACGAAAAGTTTTTTCTCGCCAAAGGGTAAAGCGCGACGACCTATGCAATGTTGCCTAAAATCCAAGTGATTCTATGCGCTAGCCGAACGACAGACGTCGCAGATCGTTGTTAATTGATTGATCCTTTCACCCGACCGCCCGATGGATAAATCCGAACCAATTGACGAGAAAAGCCATTGGTCGCGCGCCAAGCCAGCGTGGCTCGATCTCGTGCAGAATGTCATCCTCTCGATCAGCCGCAACCGGCTCATCGCGAATTCCGGCAGTGTCGCCTTTTTTGGCCTGATGGCGATTTTTCCCGCGATTGCAACGATCGTCTCGCTCTACGGCATGTTTGCCGATCCGCATACGATCTCGAATCATCTCAATCTGCTGACGGACGTGTTTCCGCAAAGTGTCATCGGCCTCATTCGCTACCAGGTCATGCGCGTCGCGAGCCGTGGCAACGGCGTCCAAAGCCTGACCTTCTTTGCCAGCTTCTTTGTGGCGCTCTGGAGCGCCGCCTCCGGCATGAGCGCATTGTTTGACGCGCTGAACGTCGTCTATGGGGAGACAGAGAAGCGCAGTCTTCCGAGGTTCTACGGGACAACCCTGGCAACGACATTCGCGACGGTCTTCTTTGTCGTGGTCGCGCTCGCCGGGGTCGTCGTTCTCCCGGTCGTCTGGAATTTCGTCGGCTTCCATTCTTCAACCGACAGGTTGCTGGACTGGCTGCGCTGGCCGGTTCTGTTCGTCATCGATACGATTGGTCTCGACATCGTCTACCGGGTCGGCCCAAGCCGGCCCGGCGCTAAATGGCGCTGGCTGACCTGGGGCAGCGTGTTCGCGACCTTCGCCTGGCTCGGCGCCTCGATCCTGTTTTCCTGGTATGTCGCGGCCTTCGACAGCTACGACCGCGTCTATGGTTCGTTGGGCGCTGTCATCGGTTTCATGACCTGGATCTGGGTCTCGGTTTTGATCGTCCTGACCGGAGCCGCCCTCAATGTCGAACTTGACCGCCGCCGGGCGGCAGCCAAGGGCACCCCTTGAGCCGTCTTGTGAGCATCTTGCCTATCGACGTCGCCTATGCGACATAGCCCGCGCCTCGACCGTCAGCGCCTGACCGTCGGCAATAAGCTGCAGTAGCTCAGTGGTAGAGCACTCCCTTGGTAAGGGAGAGGTCGAGAGTTCAATCCTCTCTTGCAGCACCATCATAACCGCTTGAATTACATTAACTTCTTGCGTCATTCCCGCAGCCGTCTCAGGCCAAGATCGCCGCAAAAATCAGACTAGATTTGTGTCAACAGCGATATCGCGTTGCGTGGGCTTGGAGCCGATGTTTGCGGCTGTCGCTTTCAGCCCAGCGGCCATAGCCGCTCGGCCGCGCCAGTGCCCGGTAGAGGGGCCCGCGGCAACCATCCTCTGATAACCAGCGCTCCATCCTAGCTCGCTGTAATACCAACGGCCCTAGGTTTTGACCGTTGCCCATGACCGGGTGGTTATCGAGGCCACCCGTTCGTGATCGTTGGCAAAGAAGTTCCAGGCGTCGCAGCACGTAGATACGCTCTCGTCGTAGGTTTCGTACACCGTATTCGAAAGCTTGTTGCCGCGCAGATATTCCCAGACATTTTCAATCGGGTTCAATTCGGGCGAATAGGCTGGAAGCTTCATCAGCGTCATATTTGCCGGAACATTCAAATCTTTTGCGATGTGAAATCCGGCCCCGTCGAGAACCAGGACCGCGTGGGCGTCGTCCGCAACTTTGCGACCAATAAGATCGAGGTGGACCGAGACAGACCGAGCGTTGAGAAAGGGCAGCACCACGCCCACCGCCTCTCGCTTCGCCGGACACGCCGCACCCAGGATATAGGCCCAGATCCTGCGCTGATCGCGTGGTGCAGGCGGACGGCTGCCGCGCTTTGCCCAGACCCGCGTCAGTGTGCCTTGTTGTCCGACCCGCGCTTCGTCCTGCATCCAGATCTCGATCGGCTTACCGCGCGCGTGTTCGGGTAAAGCCGCGGCTACATTGGCTGCGAACTCTTTTTAAAAACCTCCTGCGCGGCCGGGTCCGCCTTGGGGTTGAATGGACGTACCGAAAGCCGGCGATAGCCAAGTGCGTCGAGAAGCTTTCCAACCGTGCGTTCGTGCAAGACGAGCCCGAAATCCTGCTTAAGCCGATCCCGCAAATCAGCGCGCCGCCACCGCACGACTTTGTCTTTGCCGGCCTGCGGACCCGCCTCCACCAACGCGATCAAGCCTTGCTTCTGCTCAGCCGTCAGCCTCGATGAGCGGCCCGGCGGGATCTTGTTTTCCAGGCCGGCAAGTCCGTCCGAATTATACCGATGAACCCAATCGCGCAGCGTCTGCCGATCCATCCCACAATTGCGCGCTGCTGTCGTTCGATCCGCCCCTTCCATCACCAGCGCCAGCGCCAGCATCCGCCGTGCGGCCGCCGCGTTCTTCGATCGCGCTGACGCCTGCCGCAGCTCAGACGCTGACAAATCCAGACGAGTCACTGCAATCCCAGCCATCACACGCCTCCAATTCCACCGTCGCCGATCGAATCAGAATTTCGCACCCTTGGGAATCCCCACCCGAGTCATCCCCTCGGGCCGCTGGTATTAGTTGTCGAGCTTTTTCTTGCTTAGGGTCAGGACTCATTGATTAGAGCCAGAAGATGACGGCGGCTGCGATACAGATGGCAGACATGAATGTATGGGCGCATCGGTCGTATCGGGTGTGGATGCGTCGCCAGTCCTTGAGCCTGCCGAACATGTTCTCGATCTTGTGCCGTTGACGATAGAGCTCGCGGTCATGTTCGATCGGCTTTTTTCGGTTTGACTTCGATGGGATGCAGGCCGCGATGCCGCGTTCGGTAAGAGCCCGGCGAAACCAGTCGGCATCATAGCCCTTGTCAGCGAGCAACTGCTTCGCGGACGGTAGAGCATCGATCATCAGGGCCGCGCCCCTATAATCGCTCATCTGGCCTTCGCTGAGCAGCATGATGACGGGGCGCCCCTGACCATCGCATACGGCGTGCAGCTTGGAGTTCAGGCCGCCCTTCGTGCGGCCGATACGTCGGGAAACAGACCCTTTTTTAAAAGGCTGGCGGCGGTGCGATGCGCTTTCAGATGCGTCGCATCGATCATCAGACGAGATGGCTTGCCGGCCTTGCGTGCCAGTTCGGCGAAGATCTTGTTGAACACGCCGAGGCGGCTCCAACGCACAAACCGATTGTAGATCGTCTTGTGCGGACCATAGCCGGGCGGCGCATCGCGCCAGCGCAGACCGTTTCTGATGACGAAGACGATGCCACTGATCACCCGCCGATCGTCAACCCTCGCAATCCCGTGCGACAATGGAAAATACGGTTCGATCCGGCGCATCTGCGCCTCCGACAGCAACAACAAATCAGCCATGGCGATGCCTCCCGACATCCCCATTGAATCAATCCGCTAACCCTCACGCAACAATTTAATGGGTCCTGAGCCTAGTTGTCGAGCTTTTTCTTGCCCTATTCCGGCTCAGCAACAGCAGCCCATGCATTTCAGCGTGCTCTTTGCGGTGTCCGCATCAGCGAATCCGCACGCGTACCGGTATAAATTGCAAAGCGGTTTCGGGGCGATCGCGACGGCCGCGTGACGCTGCCCAACGATCATTGCGCGACGCCGTAACCCAGAACTCGCCGGATCAGACAGCAGCATCGCGAAATAACAGATGCGCCCCGGGAGATGCATCCCCCGGGGCGTTGTTTCAACGAGAAGCACTTCCGTCGTTCGGCCTTGCGGCTTATTCGGCTCCGCTACCCACTGCTTCCATCTTCCCAAAGGTTTCCGCCGTGGCCATGGATTCCATGTCATGCTCGATGCCAAGCAAGACCTTGGGCGCACGCACCTTCAGGATAAAGAACCAGGCGACGCCGAGAAGCATATAAACCAGGAAGCCATACGGAAAGTAATTGTATGGAGCTGCAGGCACTGGATAGACGCTCCCAAAGAACGCGCCCGCCATCGCAATCACACCGAGGACACCAAGGATAACGGTGCCCGCGGTCAGTGTACCGTCGCGGTAAAGCAGAATCGGCGCCGCGATTGAACACAGGAGATAGACAAAGATAAACCCGAACGTCGCGATGGTGCCGAAGTAACCCACCAGGTTCGTTTCACCAGCGCTCATGAAAGCGATGCACAATACCGCGTTCAAAGCCGTGCCGACGGCAAGGGCAATGTGCGGCGAGGCATGCTTGTCGTGGACAGTGCCCATCGAACGGTGAACGAATTCATACCGTCCAAGCGAGAACAACATGCGCGCAAACGCGGTCAGCTGACCAAGCGAACATGCAAAGCAGCTGATCATTGCGGCAAAATAGATGAACGTGGTCACGAAAGTCCCGAGCTTGGAAGCTGCGGCGACATCTGAGAACGGCGCCGCGCTCGCGCCCAATTTCGTCGCATCGTCATGGAAGCCCAACACGACAAAATAAGTCGTGGCGATGAAGAAAATGCCGACCGCGATGGCCGTTGCCACGATAGCCTGTGGGACAACAACTTCAGGGTTCTTAATTTCCTTCGAGAGCGTGGCTGCGCTTTCAAACCCGACCCAGGAAAAGATCGCGAACACGATTGCAGGCGCGATCGATCCGAAAGAAGCGCCCTGGAGATGCACCTGCGGAGCGTCGATCTTGAAACCGAACGACTTCCAAATGAGGAAACAGACGACGATGATCGCCAGGACGGAAAGCGCCTCCAGGGTGAGACCGAATCGCGTCGAGAGCTTCACATCTCTGTAAGCAAGAACAAAGATCAGCGCCGAGACGGCGATATAGATCAACCAGTCTGGCGGCAGGGTTTTGAAACCGATCGCGCCAAAGAAATCTTTGAAGAAGATCGATGTCGCAACCGTCAAGGCGACTGCCGTGAAGAGATAGGCAACGAGCATCGCCCAGCCTGAGAGCAAGCCCCAGGACGGCCCAAGCGTACGCGACACGTAGAGGAAGAACGAGCCTGCCGCGGGGATGCGCTTGGCAAGCTTGCCGATGTTAATACCGACGATGGTAACGCTGATCGTGGCGAGCAGGTAAACCAGCCACGAGTTTGCGCCGGCCATGCCGCCAACCACGGCAACGCCAAGCGCGGGTGTGAAGGTTGGAGAAAGGCTGCAGACCGATTGGCCTACCGCCTCTACGAGAGTCAGGTTGTTTCGACGTAATTCAGCCATTTCGCACTTCCCGTACTTCAAGGTCTGATCGATCGTGCGCAGCAAACGGTGCGTTGCGTAGAAGGAAACCGGATCCGTGTTGCGCGCACCCCGTCCGCTCCGCGATCAAGATAATGCGGTGCAGCAGGATACGTGCCAACACGCGCATTTAGTTAAGCCATTGATTTTACTTATGCCGTTAAAAGACATAATTTCTTTGCAGGAAAATAAAGTGCTTAAAAATTAAGCCCCCTTTGCGGAACTACGCGGCAGTCAGCGCTAAAAGTGGGAAGACAATGATCGGCCGGGGCAGCCGTTGCGCAGGCATCGCGCACCGCTGAATGCGACGACGAGAAAATGCCGGCCACGGCCTTGAAGCCGCCCAGATGAAACCGCTCGATGAGTCCCATCTTGCGCAGATATCGCGGAAGATGCCCGGGATGCAGGAAAGTGACCGGCGCCGTCAAAGCACGTTCTGGTCGGCCTGGCTTCCCTTCGAAAGCGGCTCGCCGTCATCAAATGGCGCGAGATAATCGACGGCCATCTGCCGGTAGCGCGTCAACCCTTTGTAGGTTTCGATCTCGGGCGGGAGATCGCGCAGCACGCGATGCAGGCGTTTACGCCATTTCACCACGCGTCCAAGCTCCTCGATATTCGCCAAATAGCAGCGAATGCCAAAAAGAATCGCATTCGAGCGCGGCAGCCGAAACAACGTCTGCAGCTCAACGCGCAAATTCACCTTTTCGGCGACATTCTCAGGCGAAACGGTCAGGCGATCCGGCCCCCAGAGCGGGTAGTTCTCCGGGCTTGTGTCGAGACGCGAGTTGACCGTCATCGTCCAATTCAGCCGCCGCACCGGCTGCCCCTGCTGCAGGCGCAGCAAAAATTTCAGCGCGCGGTCGAAGATTCCGATCTGATGCGCCAGCGGCACCGGCGCATGCCATTCGTGGAAAGCCATACCGACGTCGAATTCGAGCGACCAGTCCGCTTGCGTCGTCACCATGCCGCCGTCGACGAAGAGATTATTGTCGCGCTGATCTTGCAGGGTGAAATCCCCCTGCGCCTGGCGCGTAATATATTCGAAGGGCTCATAGGGCAGCGTCGAGGCATCGCCGAAGGTAAAGGTCTGCGCGATCCCGAGCGGGCGGTTCTTCCAGGTCCAGACGGCGCCATTCTTGGCGAGCGAGAAATACTCAGGGTAGTCGCGGGCGAAGCTCTCCATGATGAGTTCGAGCGCATCCCATTGTGCTGTCATCATATGCGACAGCACTTTGCAGCGGCCGGGATCTTGCGCGAGGACCAGTGCGCGCTCGCGACACTCGGCAATGTAATGCTCATCGACATCAAACGCATGGTCGTAGACCGGCGAAGCACCGCCCGCGACATGCGGTTCGATGTTCACGGAATACATGTATTTGTCTTCCGGGAACGGAAACGGGAAGCGCAGAATGGCGGCGTCGCTGTTGCGATAGCTGAAGTCGTCGCGAAACGTCTCGGCCGCCTTGAAGGCAATGGTCATCGCCGGCTCCTGTTCAAAGATCGAGAACGATGCGATCGCCCATCGCACGTGAGACGCAAATCATTATCGCGCGGTTGGTGGCGCGTTCGTTGGCATCAAGGTAATGATCGCGATGTTCGGGAACACCCTCAATGACTTCGGTCCGGCATTCGCCGCAGGCGCCGCCGCGACAAAGGCACGATGGTTCAAGACCCGCCGCTTCAAGCGCTTCAAGCAACGTCTGATCTTCACCGACGCGGACCTCCACGCCAGCGCGTTGGAGAATTGCGACGAAGGGCGCACCGCCGGCATGCACGCCACCGAACGATTCGGAATGATATTTTGAGGCCGGCCAGCCATGGGCTCGGGCGGTCGCGATAATGAGATCCATGAGTTCCGCTGGCCCGCAGACGTAAAGATGCGCCCCCAGAGGTTGCGTCCGCAACGTCTCGACAAGATCGAATTGCGTCGCCTCCGGATGAATGAAAATGCGCGAGGAATCGTATTCCCCGAGCAGATTCTCGAAAATCGCGACTTCCTCGGCGCGACAGAAATGGTGCAATTCAAACGGCGTACCGAGGGCCTTGAGGTGACCGAGGTACGACAGGAACGGCGTAATCCCGATACCACCGCTGACGAGCAGGTGCTTGCGCGCGATCTGCACCATAGGGAAGAGATTGCCGGGAAACTCCGCTTCTATAAGGTGGCCTGGCTGCACGGCTTCATGAAGGAAGGCTGAGCCGCCGCGAGAATAGGCGGCACGGCGCACGATGATGCGATATTCGCGACGATCCGGCGATGCGGCGGCGATCGAATACGCGTTGCGCCAACCGTGCGAGCCGTTTTTCAACGCCAGCCGAAGATGCGAGCCGGGTCCGGTCGCAGGAAGCTCGCTCTCGTCTGCCGCTTCTAGGGTGAAGCTCTTCAGTGATGGCGCGATCGTCTCGGCTGCACGCACGCGCAGATGAAGCTTTGCGGCTTTCATGGAAAAGCCTCCTCAATCGGCGGAATATCACCTGGAACTTCGGCATCGATCTGCACGCCGATGAAGGCCGCGAGGCGTCTCGAAAAATGATCGCGCACCTGCAAATGCGCGCCGCAGCCCGCGCAGGTCGCGATGTTCGTCCTTACATTTTGCGTCATGGTGCGGCAATGGACGCAATAGACGCGCCGTTCTTCGGAGCCTTCATGGGTGACATGATATTCGTCGCTATCCATGCCGAAGCTGCGCGCCAGCTTCACGACATCCCAGATGAACGGCTCCGTCCCGATGATATAAAGACGCAGTCCGACATGCTCGCGCTCTAGGCGATACGAAAGCCGATCGAGTAAATGCGACACGGAGCGAAATCCGCGCTGGAGGATACCGTCCTGAACGATTGCGGCGTCAAAGATTGCGCTCTCGGCGGCGACGTTCCAAAACTCGATCGGCGCATCGGCCCAGGATTTTGGAATGTCGGCACGCGGCGCCTGTCGCGTTTCAGCCACGACAAAATGGCTGCGTGCGACGGGAATGAGTTCGAACGGCTGATAGCGTGGTCGGCTGAAGATCGTTGGGACTGGCATTTCAAAATCTTGCGCCGCGATCATCGTCGGCGCCGCGTGCGGGCTCGCCGTCATCTTCGGTAAATTCCGAGCCAGCCGAAGTCCATGATGCCAAATGGCATCATTGACAGCGGCATTCTCCTTGAAAACGATGCACCTGAAGTCACTTGCCCGGCAGCCTGCCGGGGCATCGCCGTATCTTTATGGCGCATAGCGGGGATTTGGTCATGAATACGCATGTCTATTCGCGTCAGTCGATCTTGAATGACCGGCATCGCGCTCTGGGGACGCAGTTCGAGGCGTCGTGGAACGACATGCCTATTCCGCAACTCTATGCGACGGACCCGTATTTCGAGACGGAAGCCGTACGCTATCGCGCCGGCCTGTTCGATGTGACCTCGCTGCGGCTTATCGATGCCACGGGCAAGGACGTGCTCCTGGCGCTGAACGAATTGCTGACCTCGGACATCGCCAAGCTGGCACCCGGAAAATCGGCGATCAGCAATATCGTTGATGAAAACGGATCGCTTATCGACGATGTGCTTGTCTATTGCATCGCCCCGGACCGCTACCGAATCTCGCATGGCGGCGGCGCGCTGGAAGATGTTTTGCCGAGCGTCACCGAAGGGCGCGACGTGCATTTCCGCAAAGATAACGATACGCATATTCTGTCGCTGCAGGGGCCGAAGGCGTTCGATATTCTGGCGCCCCATACGCCGTTGAAACTTGTCGATCTCGGCTATTTTGAACACGCGCCGACGACGCTCTTCGGTCGGGAGGTGACACTGGCGCGCGGCGGCTATTCCGGCGAGCGAGGCTATGAAGTCTTCTGCCGCGCCGACGATGCGGTTTTTCTTTGGGATTCGATTCTCGAAGCCGGAAAGCCTTTCGGGGCCATTCCCGTGTCGTGGGCCTGTCTTGATATCGTCCGGGTCGAATCGGCGCTGTTATTCTTTCCCTTCGACATGCCGGAAGGCGATACGACTCCATGGGAGGCCGGCGTCGATTGGACTGTCGATCTGGACAAGCCTTCGTTCCGGGGCAAGGCGGCGTTGATCCGCCGGCGCGGTGAGAAGCGTGTCGCGCAAGTGGGCATTGAGATCGATCATGAAAAGGCGATCGAGCCGGGGGCCAAATTATTCAAGGACGGCGAGGTCGTCGGAATCGTCAACAGCACGACCTATAGCGAACATCTGATGCGTTCGATCGCCCTCGTTCATGTGGCGCCAGCATTTGCGGATTACGGAACGGAAATGCAGGTGCGTAGCGAGGCAGGAACCTTCCCGGCGCGCGTCGTCAAAGTGCCGTTTTACGATCCGCTGCGTCTGCGCACGCATCCGATGGCGGAGCGCCAATTAGACTAAGGCGAACTTGCGAACCAGCGCCCGCTCGGAAGTCACCTCGGCCTTGCGATAGATCCGCAACTTGTAATTCTTGATGACGCCCTTGCTGATTTCGAGCGCTTGCGCGATCTGGCCGGTCGTGCGCCCCTCCATCATCAGTGAAAAGACGTCGTATTCGCGTGGCGTGAACAAGGCCCGTGCATCCGCGAGGGCCTGCCCGCTTTGCGTCACGCCATTCGTCTCCAGAATGAATATCCGGCCGCCCGGCGCCAACGGAAAATCGCGATCGAGAGGCTCGTATTTCAGGACGAAATCGTCGAACGAGCGCGCCTGCGCGCCATCTTGGATGGGAAATGCATCAACCAGCTTGTCGAGCGCCACGCCGACCCGCGCCTCGTTCCAGGCATCATTGGAATAAACTTCGGTGCCTAAACGATCCTGAATCAGGATCGGCTTGTTGGCAAAGCCGTTAAGCTCCATGCCTTCGACGTCGCGGAGGTTGTTGAAGACCCACGCGATATGCGCCCGGTGACATCCCTCCAGGGCGGGAAAGACGAGACGGGCGCGTTCGACATCCGCCTTCGAGAACTGGCCATTTTCGCGCTCGAGGAACAGGCCAAAGCAATCGCGCCCCACGGTCGGCAGGAAGATGCTCATCTCGTCGGAAATATGGGCCTGCGGCAGAAACACCTGACTGTAGGCGGTTGTGCGGTTCGATTGCGCCTTGGCCTGCGACAGCATGGTCACGCCCGCGCGCTCGAAATTCCGCCAATAATCCGAAAACGGGTCGAGTTCCGAATAGCTTTCGCTGTAGGTGTGGACGACGTCGTCGGCAACATTGTTCGTGAAAAGAACCTCGGGCGCCGCCGTACTCGAAAACCGGATGATCCAGCAGGAATCATGTCGGATGCTGGCGCCGAATAGGTCGACCAGTTCATGGTGAAACTCGCGCGAGCCGATCGACTTTGCGACCTGGCCGAGACGCTGAAACCAATCCTTGTCATTCAAGCGAAGCATAGGCGGCTCGTTCCGGGTTTCGGCCGGGGAAAGATGCGTCATGGGCGGCGGCCCTTGGCAAGCAATAATGCCCAATTTGCACGCAAATTTAATGCCAGACGCTACGCCTGCCGCAGCGAGGCATACCCGGACGGGGTCACCCGCTGCATGATCTCGACGGCGCGGCCGATTTGGCGCTGGGTCAGCGCTGCATATCCGAGCAGAATGGCGCGGTCACAATAGAGACCGGATTGGCAATAGGCCCCACCGGATGCGAGCGTGTGGACGTGGACGCCGTTGGCCTCAAGGCGCGCTTTGAAATCCTCTGCGGGGGGCATCCAGTCCGGCAGCAGCCACATCACATGCATGCCGCCGTTGACGCCCCAGATGTCGAGCGATCCGAAAGACGCCTGCAAACGCGAGATCAGGAAGCCAATCGTATCCGCGCTGGCTTTGCGGATCATGCGAAGGTGGCGCTGGTAGGCGCCCGTGCCGATGAAGCTTTGCAGGATGGCCTGCTCAAGCCAGGGATGGCCGTAATTATTCATCGCTTTCACCCGGCGCGCGACATCGATGAGCTGCGGCGGAACGATGAGATAGCCGGTCCGGACGCCCGCCCCCAGCGATTTCGAGAACGTGCCGATGTAGATAACGCATTGCCCATCGTCGGCGCCCGCCAGAGAGAGCGCCGGCGGCCCGTCGAAACTATAATCGCTGTCGTAATCATCTTCCACGATATAGGCGCCGCTCCGGTATGCCCAATCGAGAAGCGCGTGCCGTCGCGTCGCTGACATCGTCGCACCGGTGGGAAATTGGTGCGACGGCGTGACGTAGGCGAAGCTAGTGCCCTCCTGCGGCAGAACATCGGTCACGAGTCCGTCGCGATCGACAGGAATCGCCTGTATGCGCGCGCCATAACTTTTGAACGTATGCGCCGCGCTGCCATAGCCGGGGTCCTCGATAACAACGCCCGTGTTCTCTGCAATCAGCATCCGCGCGACGAGATTTATGGCCTCCTGTGTCCCAGCGGTGATGATCACAGCTTCCGCAGAGCACCGGACCCCGCGCGAATTCGCAACATGCTGCGCAATCGCTTCGCGAAGCGCCGACAGGCCGGCCGGATCGCCATATTCAACAAGCTCACGACTCTGCGCGCTGAGCGCATCGTCAGCGAGTTTCCGCCATGTCGCTGTCGGGAAGTGCGCAACATTCGCGCGGCCCGGCCAAAAATCGATAAGTTTTGACGTGCGGAGTGCCGCGGCCGGAACGGCGAGGTTCTCGCCCGCGAAGACCACGGGCGCGCGTGGAGCGAAATACTGGTTGTTCGGTGGCGGCTCTTCTTTCTCGACGTAGAGACACGCTTCGGGGATCGATTCAGCAACAATCGTCCGCACGCCCTTGACTGTCGCAAGGTAGCCTTCGCTGATCAGGTGTTCGTAGGCATGGATAATTGTGTTGCGCGAAATGCCGTACTGACGCGCAAGCTCACGCGACGGCGGAAGCTCGTAACCTGGCTGCAAACGGCCACTGAAAATCTGCTGCCGCAGTTGATCGGCGATCTGTGCCTGGAGCGTCCCTCCGGCCACCCGCGATAAATGAAGCTCGATGAGCATCGGCAACGCTCCATGCCAAAGGCCATAGCAACCTCTAACGCAAGGATCGTGCCCGGGTGAGTCGGGACTATTTTCGCGTATAGCGGAAGAGTCGCGCGAAATCGGGCATTTCTATCCCGGGTGCAAGCCGCGGATCGGGAATGATTTCGCCCTGTCCGACGTAAAGCGGCACCGCGCCGGACCAGAGATCGGAAGCCAGATCCTCTTCCTCGTCGCCGGCGAAAACGTCGTTGATCTTCGCCGAGACGTCTTCCAGCCGCATGCGGATGACTTTCGTCGCCAGCCATTCCTGCTCACTCGGCGGCCGTGCGTAATCCCACAATCCCGGTGCGAGTTTATCCGTGAAAGCGGCAAGAGCCTCCCGCTTTTTGTCTTCCTCGACGAGTTCGGCATTTCCAAAGGCCATGACCGAGCGAAACTGCACGTTATGGTTCATTGCCGCGCGGGCGAAAACGATCCCATCCAGATGCGTGACGGTGAAGCAGACCGGAATGCCGGTCTGTTGCGTCTTGAGCATCCGGCTTGCCGACGAGCCGTGCCAATAGACGTAATCGTCGATGCGCCAATGGCTTGTCGGCGTCACATAGGGTTCGCCGTTAAAAACGTAGCCCACCTGACAAATGATGCCGGCATCGATGATGCTATTGATCGTGTCCCGGTCATATTTGCCGAGCCAATGATACCGGCGCAACCGCGTCCGATCCGAAAATGGAAGAGCGGGTTCCCCCATTATTGCCAACCCCTGACTGCTTGCCCGTCACCTGACCTTACGCGCCGGGCGACACAGCGTGAACTTCACTGAAGTCCATGCTGTCGCGACATCAGATGAGTTGGAAGAACCGCACTGCGAGAAATTCATGGGTCCAGAAAGCAAGGCCTCGTGCAGCGCATGAAGTTCGTGCCGGACTGCCGCCCGGACCCGGATGCTAAATTCTGCGAGGCGTCACGCGCGGCTAAGAGCCAGCGTGCCGGCATGGAGGGAAAATCTATCCAGAAGACTCTGCCGTTCGCGCAGCAGTGGCGTATCCAGCAAGCTATAGCCGAAACGTTCGAAATCCCGCGCGTAAAGCGTTTCAATGTCAGCAAGAACGTGGTTGTTTGGCCTTATCGACGACGTCCGGCTACGCTCCAGATGCTGCAGCTTCTTGTGGGGAATTCCCAGCCGGTCGCTAATGAATTTGGTGTCCTCGGCCAAGTTTTCAAACTTGCCGATGAAATCCAATTCCTCGTCCAGGATATTTCCGTAAACCGAGCCTTCGCAATGCTGCGGCTGGATAATTTCTTCGCGACGATAAAAGCGGTGGTCGAACTCGACGACGATTTTGTCGCCGAAAACTCCCCGATAACCGTCGAAATTGATGCGATTACCTTTGGAGAGCGAGAGCCCGAAATGGTCAGCGAACTTCAAACAGGACATGATGCGTGTCACCGGGTGGCGCACGAAGGAAAACTTGAAATAATCGTCCCAATAGTCGGCGTAGAGCCGCTTAGCCTGAGACGCAAGCAGATGCTTGGTCGATGCTTCGCGGTGCCACCAATCTTCCGTAGCGATCATTTCCTCAATGCTTGATCCAGCGGTTCGCTGGATATGAATGAAAATGCATCGATATTTATGGCTGATCATCGCAGCGGAGCGTCCCCTTCAAATCGCAAAACGCGACAGAAAACCGCAACCACCACAATTAAACGCGCCGAAAAATCAATCCATTGACATTCCTGTGATTCACCAAAAGTTGTAAAGCTCGAAGCTCCAGCAACGTGCGGTGCAAATCGTTATTGCGATGCGGGAAATTGGCCATCCGCATCACGATTTCACGCTCCCGTGATTTAGCAGATTGCGCGATGTGACCGCGCAATCTGTTTATCAAGAGATGGGCTTAAAGCGATTGTTTCAGGTCGCGGGCGACGCTGAGCGCCACTTTCTTGCTCGCCTTGATCTTGATGCTCTCGCCCGTCGCCGGGTTCCGCCCCATGCGCGCGGCGCGCTTCTTGACCTGCAATATCCCGATGCCGCTGATGCGAACCTTCGAGCCCTTTTTGATATTCTTGATGATCGTATCGGTCATGTCGTTGAACAATGATTCAATCGTCCGCTTCGGAAGCTCGTAGGCTTCGGCGAGTTCATGGCCGATCTGCTTCAACGTCACCGTCTTGACCGCCGTCCTGGTAACCGCTGCACCACGGGCAACAGGCTTCGTGCTGGGTGCGGCGCGCGCCGCAACCGCGGGCGCCGCTTTCGTCTTCTTTTTTGCAACTGCCATAGAGCTACCTCTTTGCTCAAAACGAATCATAGCGCGCAGCTTTTAGCATATGCCCGATGCGAATGCGCGCCGTACCTTGCGCCGCTGCAAACTCTCATCATTTATGGCGGAAGTTTGCAGCGCCGCAAGGCTTGCTGAAGTCCGAGACCAGCGTTCAGAGCAAAATCATCTGCCCCGCGCCGCCGCCGTCATCCTCGCTCGAAACAAGATTCGAGATGGACACGCCGAGCAGCCGAACGCCCAAGACGCGCGGCAACAGGGGCCGAAGCAGGTCTAAGCTGATCGCCTCAAGTTCGTCGCGGGAGTTTACGCAGCCGCTGATCGAACGGCCGCGGGTGATGATGCGAAAATCCGAAAATTTCATCTTCAACGTCACGGTGCGCCCGCGGATGCCCGCCCCTTCGCAGTGCCGCCACAACTTGTCGAGAATCGGTCGCAAGGCATCGTGCATTGCCTCGAACTCTGCCAGATCATCAAAGAAAGTGTTCTCGGCCCCAATCGACTTGCGGATGCGGTCGGGCCGCACCGGCCGCTCATCGATGCCCCGGGCGACCCAATAATAATACGCCCCCGCCTTGCCGAAATGATTCTCAAGGAATCGCAGCGCACAGGCTTTGAGGTCGGCGCCGGTTTCGATGCCGAGGCCTTTCATTTTCGCCGCAGTGGCGGGGCCGACACCGTGGAAGCGCTCGACGGCGAGCGACTCGACAAACACAGGCCCCATTTTCGGCGTGATGACGAAGAGCCCGTCGGGCTTACGATAATCTGAAGCGAGCTTCGCCAAGAACTTATTGTAGGAGACGCCGGCGGACGCCGTGAGACCCGTTTCGGCGCGAATTTTCGCCCGGATGTCCTCGGCGATCTGCGTGGCCAGCGGCGCGGCGAGCTTGTTCTGCGTGACATCGAGATAGGCTTCATCGAGCGAAAGCGGCTCGATCAGGTCGGTATATTGCGCGAAAATCATTCTGATCTGCTGCGAGATCGCGCGATAGGCGTCAAACCGCGGCTTGACGAAGATCAACTCGGGGCATTTGCGCGACGCTGTGACGGACGCCATGGCGGAACGGACGCCGAATTTTCGCGCCTCATAACTTGCTGCGGCCACGACGCCGCGGCGGCTCGCCCCGCCGACGGCGACGGGTTTGCCACGTAAGTCCGGGTTATCGCGCTGTTCGACCGACGCGTAAAACGCGTCCATGTCGACATGAATCACCTTCCGAGATTCGGCGCCTGGCCGCCCTCGCCCGTCGTCTTTGGAAAATGGCCCTGTCGTCAACGAATACGCAACCTCCGCGCGCCGCGTGCTCGGGGAATCTCGTGTGATCATAGCGTTCGCTGCGGGACGGTCCAATCTCGGGGCTTCAACCGATCATTCATCGCCGCTTTCGAACAAGACGGCTTCGATATTATTCCCGTCAGGATCGTAGACGAACGCGGCATAGCCATAGCCTTCGCGCCGCGCGGGCTTGCCATTGTCTTTGCCGCCGGCTTTCAAACCGGCCGCGTGAAAGCCCTGAACTTCCTCCCGGTTCTTGGCGAGAAACGCGACATGGATGCCGCCCTTGTGTCCGCCCTTTTTGGCAATCCAGAAACTGGTGTGGCCGCCCTCGAAAAATCCTGCGGCGTCGGAATAATCCTCTGTCAGCGCGTATCCCAGCGGCTTCAGCGCTGCGAGATAGAACTTTTTAGATTTCGCGAAGTCCGCGACTGGCACAGAGACGTGTTCCAGCATATCCGTCCACTCCTTTTTCGCTGCAAGCCATTCCAATTCAAGCGTTTCTCTCGCCATCCTGCGCCCTGTGAAGGCGGTGGAAAATTGCCGAAAGTTCAGCTCTCTTCCGTCGCCAGAACGGGAACATCTTTACAGGCCCGGCGTTATATCGGCGGAATAGGAGATGTGGAAAATGAGCAGCAAAGCAGCCGCAGCCTTCGCCGCCACCGTATTTTCCAGCAGCAGACGGTCGCCCTCGGGCGGTTTCCAGATCAGGCCCAACCCTGGCGTCGTCGAAAATGACGCGATCCGTTCGCGACTTGCAGCGCGCAGGGCCGCGCAGGACGCCGCCCGAAAACGAGCTGCCGTGACCGCGATCGCGAAATAAGACTCGATTGAGCGATAACTCGCTCACGACGTCAGCCGATCGGTACATAATCGCATGTGAACGAAAACGGCCGCTCGGCGCTCGCTCTCTTGAGCGTCAGGGCATAGCCCTCCCGACCGATCTCGCCAGTAATGTCCACGGCCTTCTCCACCTCGAATATCCTGTCCTTATGCGGCCGAAACCAGCCGTTGACATGTGTGAGCGCCGTAGCCTTCGCCGCCTTGGCATCGGCAGCGACGGTCAGCAGATTCTTGTGAAGTTCACCAAACTCGCTCGCGTCGTAACCGCCAAGATTGACGAAAAACAATCTGTCTCCAGTCTCCGTCGCGGCGCCTTGCGCGATCAAGATGTCGTGCCCGTCGGCTTGGCGGACCTCGCCCCAGCTATCGAGATGCAGGCTTTCGGGATCGCCCCACCATTGCCGGCGCAGGTCGGCATAACAATCCTCCGGCGTTGCCCCGATGGAAAAGCGGACATCGTGCAACTCGATATTCGAGCTTCCACAATTGCCGCCGACGTAAAACATGAAGAGTTTCATTGCCCCTCCCCTCATCGTCGAGGACTGCACCGATCCGCCGCCGCCCACAAGACCGCCCGATTTTGGCCGGCGGCGGCCACCCCCTTGCGATCGGCTGACCGTCGTCTATGATGGCTGATTGAAAAATGAGCAGGAAGCCATGCAATTCGACCTGACACCAGCGCGTGACGTCAAGCTTGAGTTCCCGCCGACCGCCGAGGGGCACCTGCGGCGCATTGTTTTCTACATCGGCGCCGGAATAGCCGGGCTTTGCGGGTTGGCCGTCATCGCCTCTATCGGCGTAGCCGCGGCCAAGATCATCGGCCAACTGCTTCATATCCACTGAGTTACCCGGCGTTTTACGCTTGGGACCATTCCATTATTTACAATGCTGCGCGGGACGCTAGCATTCGGGTCACAGGAGCGTGACCGATGCCGACCCATTCAAGCCCTCTCACCTCGGAAAAAAGCCTCGCCGTCGTCAGCAGCGCGGTTCTGTTCGCGCTGCTTGAAACGCTAGAGCAAAAAGGCGTGCTCGAGCGCAGCGAAATCCAAGGCGTTCTAAAGACCGCGAAGAATTGCGTCAACGCACGCTACAATTCCTTCTGCGGGCCGGAAGCCATAACGCTGATGAAATCGCTGTGTGAACGCTTCAGCAAAGTGCCCGAAGAGTGCTGACCGGCTTTGCTCGGCTCGCTGAGCCCGACATCGGCTCATGCAATTGTCAGCCCTGCGAGGACCGAAGCTCGGTCGCGACGGCGCCGCGCTTGAAGAGCAGCGCCCAAAGCCTGTCCTCTCCGATGACCCGCCCGATTTCCCGAAAGGCAAAGAACGGCAGGAGAGAGACAAACATAATCGCAATGACACACAGGAAACCCTCCGGTGTGCCGCCACCAATGGTGGGAAAGCTTTCAACGGCGCGCCGGCCATGGAAAAGTCCGACCAGCATACTTTCGCCGATATGAAACACAACGAACAGGATGGAAAAGGCAAGCGCCTTATAAACAATGGGGAAGACCAGAGGGCCCCGTTTGAATCGGTCCGCGAAATTCATGTCTTCCGCGACGAGAAGCACTTTGCCGAGGACGATCGCGTTGATCAGGGCAAAGCCGTGAGACGCAAAATTGATATGCTCCTTCCCCATGATGATGCTCTCGTTGAGCACATACAATCCGAACACCACCCATAAATAAAGGACGATGGCCAGGAAGCTCTTCAGCTCGTGGATCACCCACGCGATGCGTTTGTGCGAACTCGCCTGCTCGATCATGAGGTCCTCCAATCTACGTCACGGAGGGTTGGACAGATGCTGAAGATACCTCAATCGGTGACGTTGGCGCGTGGTTTTCGCTGGCGCGCCTGCATGGCGCGAACGTGCGGCGCGCAGAGTATCAGCATGGCTCAGCCAATTATGAAAAATAAAATCCGCGTCGTAGCTAGTAATTTTGTGAATAATTCGCTATTCTTGCGGATGCAGTAAAATAAATTGCTGCTTTGCAGCGTGTCCCGCTGACGCATCCGCTGCCCGCTTTCCGAAAAGCCGACTGGCTAAAAGCTGCTCGCCGAGGCAGCCCGAGACAAGCCAGATCAGGTGCCTCCTCTGACGCGAGTCATTTGAGAAAAATATCATTCGGGCGCAGCGATCCAGCGCCGTTGTTTCACACGCATGGATTGCCGCACCGGGATTGCAGTCCTCAGGTAAGCACAGGATTTTCACGATGAGCAGCCAAGATACGCAATATCTTTTCCAGCCGGGCGAAACCGTCCTGCTCAACACGGGCCTTCGGCACTTTTTGAAGGTCGACGCGGCCTTCGTCGTAATCGCACGATTGCCGCCGCTCGGAACGGAGCTTCAATACCGGATCAAGAGCGTCAAAGAGCCCTACGAGCGCGTCGTTCTTGAACACCAGATCATGGCGGAGCAAGTCGAAGCCGTTCTTTGATAATGGTCATTGAAGACGAACTGCAGGATCGATATGGCGCGGCCGCAACGCCCGAGGACGCCAAACGATTAGCTTACGTGGTCAAAGCCATCTTCGAAAAGATGGATAGGGAATTCGGCGCTCAGGCCGGATATAATCCCCGTGCACGCAATGACGAACGCGATTGGCGATCATTTGGCGAAAGCTAAAAAATTACTTGGGCAAGCCCACTTCGCATCCATTCTCATCGATACGATGCCGCAAATCTGGAACCCAATGCTCAAAGCTAGCTTTGTCTACGCGCTGGCGCCGCTGCCGAAAGATGTTCTCGAAGGCTCGTTGTGAACGTTGAATAGCCTTCACTTAGCTTTCTCTTTCAGTTTTGTTCGCCGGTTTTTCAACTTCGTAACGGCGTTGCGCTTATGGGCGCGCTCAAGTGTCCGCATGCCGCCTTCCGGTGTCTGGGCCGACGGTCCCTCCGTTTTCGCCAGATTGTCTTCGATCGTATCGATCCGGCGTGTTAGTTCCGCGCTATTCTCGCGCGGCTTGCGCAAGCGGACTCCGGCGCCCTCACTGTCTTCAGGAATAAAAATAATTCCGCCGCTTTCGAATGCCCCGCGGAGCGCATCGCCAACGGCCGCAGGCACGTGCCCTTCATCAGCTTCCAATTCCAGGATATTGGCAATGTCGATATTCGCGGCGAGCGCAAGCTGTCGTCGCGACCAATCGAGAAGGCCGCGGGCGCCGCGGCACTGGGCGGGCGAAAGCATCATTGTGAAGGCATCATCATGAATCCTAGCACTGTTGCTGCATGCTGATTTAATAAACCGCAGGCACAAGCTGATCTGAGGATTAGAGGGTTTCCGGCTCCTCGCGGTGCGATTCCTGGGTGAACGACGCCAAGTCTCCAAAAACGTCCACATGCGCGACCTCGGCGCGGGGA
This sequence comes from Methylovirgula sp., assembly GCF_037200945.1. Lineage (NCBI taxonomy): Bacteria > Pseudomonadati > Pseudomonadota > Alphaproteobacteria > Hyphomicrobiales > Beijerinckiaceae > Methylovirgula > Methylovirgula sp. Next base: position 2,466,750 of record NZ_JBBCGP010000001.1, on the reverse strand, counting down.
TCCATCGTCTTTTCGGAGAATCTGAGCTTGAGAAGCTTCCCGTCGTCCGTCTGAATCTGGACGTCGCGGCCGAACACATCTTTCAACGCGCTGACAGCGAATGTGATCTGCCCATTGCCGACAATTTCCGAAGAGGGTCGGCGGAAACCATCAAAGTCATAAGAAACACGCGCGATGTTCTCGCCATCACACGTCAACATACCGCTGCCGGTAATCCCGCCGAGATAATGCATGCGTAAACTCCCAGATCCGGATTGCTGGACTCGCATCAAACGCTTTTGCAGAACCACACCGCACCGGACCGCCAGTACATCCGTGGTCGGTCCGGTGCCGCATGCAATGTCGAAGTCGCTCCACTCTCCATTTCGCTTCATCGCTCGACAGGTTGAAGCTGAGCTTCTGATCCGCGCGCAAACCTGCAATCCGAGAGATCGACACGGCCAAACATGGCCGCCAAACTGCGAGCCGCAAAAATCGCCTTGTGAAAAGAGGACGTCAGCTCGGCAGAACTCATCGGCAAGTCACCGATACATCGAGCGCTGATGTACAAATGGGGACGCTTGGCAGAAATACAATCGCTCAACGCGAATTAGATCGAAGCTCACAAGCTAAGTTTGCCGCCCGGCCCGATAGACCCTCATCATTCGCAACGACAATGCGTGTTGGCTTATCCCGAAATCGCGTGGCCAACGCCGTTTGTCGCATCCGCGTTGACCCTAATTTACCTACCCCACAAACAATCTCGCGAAGTCAAAAATGCCTAACAACTCGTTGCGCATATTTGCGTTAACTTGGATTTTACTGAAATTTGAAGAGCATCGCCGAGTTTATCGGCTGTTCAGATTTGCCGCGCAGCATCTTTTCACAGCGCGTTTTGTAGCTGCTCTTTTTTTTTTTATTGGTGGATAATGAGTGAATTTTCAACACGGGCCTCGGTGCAGCCCGCCCCCAATGCCGTCGGCTTAACTTTCCATTTGCCGTGGCTACGACTCGCCAAACTCGGGGCTACGGTGACCGTCCTGACCGTCGGCGGCTACGCGATTCTTTCCAATGAGTTCGCTGTCGTGACCGATAACGCCGTGGTCTCTTCCTATACGGTTCCGCTACGGACGCCGATTGATGGCGTCGTTTATGCCATGCCATTAAAGGTCGGCGATCTGGTCCATCAAAATGATCGCATTGCGACGGTGACCGACGACCGCGTCAACAACTTGCACCTCATCGATTTGCGCGAGCACCTTACGCGGACGCGCGCCGAACTCGCGGTCGTTTCCGTGGAAATGAATTCCCTTGAAACTTTGAGGGCTGCCTTACAGCGTCGCGCCGATTATTTCAAAGAGTGGAGCTCGGCTCGCATTCAGGGTTCGTTGACGGAAGCCCAAGATCAGCTCCTGGCGTTGAACTATCGCCGCGATGAAGCGAAACAGACGCTCGATCGTCGTTCTGTGTTGGCAGAGCGTGGCTTCTCCTCAACCGCCGATCTGGATAAGGCCAAAGCCGACTTCGGCACGGCTCTCAACGAGGCGGAAGCCCAGCGCGGCCGAATTGTTTCTTTTGAAGCGCAACTGGCCGCGATCAAAAGTGGAATCATCACCGATCCCGGTTCGACCGATACGCCGTATTCGCAACAGCGCGAAGACGAGATCACGATCCGGCTTCAAGACCTAACCCAACAGCGCCAGTTCATCGTCTCGGATATCGGCGAAACCATGGGGCGTCTCGCGAGCGAGGAAGCGCGCATCGCCAAAATGCGCACCGCGATCATGGTTGCGCCGACCGCGGGCATGATCTGGAAGATAAATGCCGCGCAGGGCGAGCGTATCAACGCCGGCGAGCCGATTGCCGAGATTGTGGATTGTAACTCGGCCTTCATCATTGCCGACGTGCCGCAGGCCCGTGTTCCTGACATCTCGGCGGAAAGCAAAGTAGAATTCATGATCTCCGGAGAGACGGCGAAACGATATGGCCGCGTCGCATCCGTCACCAGCGATCCGACCGATGGCGATCACAATCTCGCGGCGATTCCGTTTGAAGAGAAAGGCGCGACAGCAACCGTGCGCATTCGCATCGACGGCGAGAGAGGATGTCTGGTCGGCCGCCGGGCACGCGTCGTGTTGCCGTCGAATGAGTCGGATTTCGCTTCACGCATCCGCAACTCCCTGCCCTGATCAAGACCATGTCGCTTGATATCGGCTCTTTTGGCCCGCTTTTCCTCAGCGTCGGCGTAGCTGCGCTCCTCGTTCAATTCGAAACCCGCCTCGCAGGCGTCGTGCGTGCACTATTCTCCGCTCTGTGTATAGCGCTCGCGGCGCGTTACGTTTGGTGGCGCTTCGAATATTCGATGCCTGTAAATCAGGATGTTTTCCAGCAGACATGGGCGTGGCTGTTCTTTGCTTTCGAGACGATGTCGATATGCAGCTCCATGAGCGTTATTCTGTTCATGTCTCGGCGCAGCGGCCGGACGCCGCCGACGAAGACGTCCCCCTTGCTCGCCGCAACACCTGTCGATGTTTTCATCACCACTTATAACGAGCCTTATAACATTCTCGAGCGAACAATCGTTGGCGCGAAGGCAATCGATCACCCCGATCTGCGCGTCTGGATTCTCGATGATGGCGCACGCGACTGGGTCGAACAATTGGCGGAAGACCTTGGCATTCATTATGCCCGCCGCGTGAAGGGCGCCCAAGCGAAGGCAGGGAACATCAACAACGGTTTGCAGCATGCGCTATCGACCGGCCGGCGGCCGGAGTTTGTCCTGGTTCTCGACGCGGATTTCGTGCCTTATCGTCATATTCTGAAGCGAACTCTCGGGCTCTTCGCCGAGCCTGACATCGGGATCGTCCAGACACCGCAGCATTTCGTCAATCCGGATCCGATACAAAACAATCTGGCGATGACGCGCGTCTGGCCTGACGAGCAGCGTTTCTTCTTCAACACGTTGCTTGATTCAAAAGACGCGTGGGGCGCCGCATTCTGCTGCGGAACTTCGGCTGTGTTTCGTGTCGATGCACTCGTCGCCGCCGGCGGGATGGCCACCGAAACCGTGACGGAGGATATGCTCACCTCCTTCAAATTTGGCGAACACGGCTTTCGCACGATATTTCTCAACGAGATGCTCAGCATGGGGCTCGCGCCCGAGGGTCTCAGCAGCTACATTTCACAGCGTTCGCGCTGGTGCCTCGGTGCGATTCAGCAGATGTACACGCGGTGGTCGTTCGCGGGGCCCGCAAAGATCGGTCTCATCAACCGGATTTCGTCCTTCGACGGCGCGCTTTACTGGATCAGCAATGCGCCCTTCAAATTGCTCATGATCACCGCGCCACTTGTCTATTGGTGGACGCAGACGGCCGTCATCTCCAGCACCGCTGCGGGGATGCTCTGTTACCTTGCGCCCTATGTCGTATGCTCGACTTTCTTCATGGCCTTTTACGCCCGCAAGCGCATTGTCCCGATCATGACGGACGTGACGCAATTGCTGATGAGCTTCTCGATGGTCGCGACCGTCGCTATCGCGCTGGTCAAGCCATGGGGTCATCCGTTCAAAGTCACGGCCAAGGGAATTTCCGCAGATCGAGTCGTTATCCAATGGCGTTATCTGCTTCCCTTCGCGGCAATCGCGTTGACGACGATGCTCGGGATTGCACGGAACACGGCGCAATTTTCTCCCGTCTACGGAACGGATGGATATGCCCTGAATGTCTTCTGGAGCATTTTCAATATTGCGATCCTCGTCATTGCCTGCGCAGTTTGCGTTGAAGTCCCGCGAAGGCGTGTCGAGGAGCGCTTCAATTCCGGAGAGCACGCGACTGTGCATCTCGCAAATGGCACGCAAGTCCCCTGCGTCCTGCGTGATATTTCTCTGGGCGGGGCTCATCTGATGATGGACTTTGGACGTCTGCGTGCAGACGACCAGGGATCGCTCCTGCTTTCCAACGGAATCGAAGCGCCGTTTACCCAGGTCCGCCAGTCCCAAGATGGCGTCGCCGTGAAATTTAATCTGGATCGGCAAACACGGCGTCATCTCATCGCCCTGCTGTTCACCGGCGGCTATGCCAATGAAGTGCCCCAAGTCAGACTGAGGCACCTCTTCGCGACGCTGTTCAAGCGACTGGCCGCCTGATCCGGCGGCTTATTGCGCTTGGAAGACGGCCTTGAGCCCGAGCGCAGAAATGTCGTTGTAGCCTTGCCAAGCGCCCTGCGTACAAAAGAGGATGAGCAGCTGATCGCAATCGTTCAGATGCGGCGACAGGCGTAACTTGATTTGTCGAGGCGACAATGACGTCTTGACGAGCCAGATCGATTCATTGACGTGGCACCAGGCTTCGCCCAGAGCCTCAAGACATCCAAAAAAATCGGGATGTGCATCCCTCGCGACAAAGTCGCAAACAATGGCATAAACTTTCATTTCGCAATCACCGTTTTTTAAATAATCTCGGCAGCATGAGTGATATTGGTTGCCCCGCTCTTAAAAATTGAGATGAACGAATAGCTACGCCGAGCGCAGAAAGACGCCCGTCTCGCGACCCGATTTAGAGCTGGCTCCCGGGAATTGGTTTTCTTTTCGTCGCTGATATAGGCTGACGGGACTGCGCAACAGGGTTTCAGGGGGGAAGCACCATGCATCTGTCTCATCGGGTTCGAGCAAGCCTCGTCGGTCTGCTGGCCCTTTTTGCTCTGAGTTCGTCTACCTCCGCGTTTGCCGACAGCGGCACCGTGCGCCTGTCCATCGTGAAGGGTGGCTGGTTCGTTGGCGCGAATGGCGGCGGCGGCAGCCTGTATTTCCACGGGCGGCGTTATGCGCTGACCGTCGGCGGCGTCGATGCCGGGCTTGTCTTCGGCCTGTCGCATACGACTTTGCGTGGACGGGTTCTCCACATCTACCGGCCATCGGACATTGCAGGCGTCTATGGCGCGGCTGGTGCGGGTGCCACGGTTGGTGTCGGCGCCCGCCTCATCCGGCTCGCCAACGACAAGGGCGCTGTGTTGGAATTGGAAGGCTTTCAAGTCGGCCTGATGGTGAACGCCGACCTGAGCGGACTCGTCATCGGGCTGAGGTAGGTGGCTTGGCGCGACCCACATTCGCGAAGCTGCGCACGAGCTTGAAATGAGCAATGATCCGAAGGATTTTGACCGAGCCTTTGCGAAGGTTGTGGCAAAACCAGATCGGCAACCTAAGCCAAGCGATCCGAAAAAATGAAGCCTTTAAGAGCGACCAGCTAAGAGGACTCCGGCCTGACAAATTGCGGCCAAAAAGGCGAAGATGGCCGCCATTGCGCTGTATTGGCTTTGGTGCCTAATCGCGTTGGCTAAATCTATCAGCGGCTTTGTATTGACATACACACTCTGCGGCCCGAGGGCACCCATTTCATCTGTAAGGCCGCCCTCGGCGATGGCTACTTCCACTTCCGTGAAATCCGAGGGCGTAGATCGCGTTGCGGAGACAAGCCAAAGGCCCCCAGCAATCAACGAAGAGACTGCGGCTGCGTCGTTCAGGCAGGTCGTAAGTTGCGAAAGCGGCATCCGCGGATTTTGCCAGAACACTCAAAACGGATGCAACATCTAGCGTTGGTCCCGCGAAATATAATATCGCCCCACCTTGACGGAACACAGCAAGAACGGTTAGGCTCTGTTCACTCTTTGTTTAGCGGCTTCCCGTCTTCTGAACCGGAGTGATTCGGCTCCGGAGCCGCCCAAGAGCGAGAGCGCCTGAATGTTGACCCGTAAACAAAGCGAACTCCTGCGCTTCATCAACGAGCGTCTGAAGGAGACCGGCGTCCCGCCCTCCTTCGACGAGATGAAAGAAGCGCTCGACCTGCGCTCGAAATCCGGCATCCATCGCTTGATCCTGGCGCTCGAGGAGCGCGGCTTCATCCGCCGCCTGCCGAACCGCGCCCGCGCGCTCGAAGTTTTGCGCCTGCCCGAGTCGACAACGCCCATGTCACATGGACGTGGCCGCAAGTTCTCGCCCGAAGTCATCGAGGGCAATCTCGGCAAGGTACGCCCTGTCATGCCCGCGTTCGAGGACGAGGATGAACGCGCCGGCATGGTCGCCATTCCTGTCATGGGCCGTATCGCCGCGGGCACGCCGATCACCGCTTTGCAGAGCCGCAGCCACACGATCACCCTGTCCCCGGACATGCTCTCGACCGGCGAACATTACGCGCTCGAAGTGCGTGGCGATTCGATGATCGACGCCGGTATTTTCGACGCCGACACGGTGGTGATCCGCAAGCAGGACACGGCCGAGACCGGCGACATCGTCGTCGCCCTCATCGACGATGAGGAAGCGACGTTGAAGCGGCTGCGCAAGCGCGGCGCCTCGATCGCGCTCGAAGCCGCCAATTCGGCCTATGAGACGCGCATTTTCGGCCCCGACCGCGTGCGCATCCAGGGCAAGCTGGTGAGCCTCATCAGGAAATATTGAGCTGCGTTGAACGCGCGTCATGGCCGGACTTGTTCCGGCCATCCATGCAAGGCCCTCAAGGTAAGTCGTGGATGGCCGGGTCAAGCCCGGCCATAACGGGCTAATCTTGTGAAGCGTCCGGACTGTCGTTCGCTTTTTGCTCGGGCGCAGCACGCGCCCTTTTCCACACAGGTGGCGCTGGCGACCAAGGCCGGTCTTCGTCCACGGCACGGGCGGTGTCGAATGCCCAGCCCTTGCCTTGCGCGCGCAAAAGCATCGCGCCGCTGCCGCGTAGCCTGTCGCGATCGATGACGAGCGGCGCGGCGCAGCCCGGCGGCGCGTAGAGCGGCGTGATGACAATATCGGCGCGCAGGCAATCTTCAGCGAAAGCTGCGTCGTCCAGCACCAGCGCAACGCTGCGGCCATCGGCCAGAATGCCGACGCAGCCGATGCGGTCGCAGGCGCTCATGTCGATTGCTTCATGCGGGTCGCGCGCGTCGGCGTCGGCGCCGAGCCATTGCTCGACCGTGAACTGGCTTGGCCGCCGGCCGATGATCGTCAACGCGCCGTCCGCCCCGCGCACGGCGACGGCATCGCCGGTCGCGGCAATCGCCATATCGAAGGATGGACCATTCATCGTGCCATAGAGGCCGATGATTGCGAGCGGCACGGCCGTCAGCCGCAGCAGCGCCGAGCGCCAGATCACCGCCGAAAGCACCGCGAATGTCAGAAACACGATCGCCCAGGGCGCGAAGACATTGATATGCGTTGACGCGCCCGGTAGCGTGCCGATCCAGCGTGCGACCCACAGCACGAAACGGATGCCGAGGCCGAGATAATGCCAGACGAACGCATCGAGCCCAAGCGGATAGAGCAGCGTGCCGAGGAGCGCGCATGGCACCGCGAACAATTCGATGAGAGTCAGCGTCAGCGGATTGCCGATGAGCACGTAAGGATTGAGCTCATGGAAATCATAGGCCATGAACGAGGCCGTCGCCGTCGTCGCGCAGAGAGTCGCAAATAGCAAAGCCGGCGGCCCATGGCCGAAGAACGCGCGGAGCGCGGCGATCCGCGCCCGCATCGGCGACGGCGCCACAAGGCCGGCGCGCTCGTCGCGAATTTGCGCGCCATTTTCGGCGCGCGATTCATACACCGCGACAAGCGCAGCGACTGCGGCGAAGGAAAGCTGAAAGCTCGCGCCTAGGATCGCCTCGGGCGCAACAAGCATCACCAGCACGGCGGCGAGCGCGAGATTGCGCATGCTGAGCGACTGGCGTCCGGCAAGCACGGCGCCGAGCATGATCAAGGTCATGAACAAGGCCCGCTCGGTGCCAACGCGCGAGCCCGTCGCGATGTCATAGAAGATCGCGCCAAGAATGGCGGTTGCGGCCGCCCATTGCTTGATCGGGTAGCGCAGCGCCAGCGACGGCGAAAGCGCCAATACACGCCGCAGGCCAACGAAGAAAATGCCGGCCATCAGCGTCATCTGTACGCCGGAAATCGTGATGATGTGAAAGATGCCGGCTTCGCGGATCACGTCCTTAGTATCGTCCGAGAGCAGATCGCGCTTGCCTGTCACCATGGCCGCGGCAACGGCACCGGCTTCACCGCCAACAATCGTATCGATGCGCAAAGCCAAAGCATTGCGGCTGCGGTCGAGTGCCATCAGCGCGGAATCGACAAGCCCCGGCGGATGCGGCGGCGTCATCAGGGTCACGCGACCGACCACATTGCCAACCGCGCCGATGCGCGCGAACCACGCATCGCGGGCAAAATCGTAGCCTCCCGGCAAACCTTTCAATTACCCACATTTGACGTCGGATTTGAACGAGGCGCCGGGGGCGGGATCTTGTATTGGCGGAATCTGTTGTGATTCGTTGTTGAGCACCTGATTCGGAGGCGTGGGGGTGCTCGATGGGCTTGGTGAAGGAACGCGCGGAGGCGCGTGCTGAGCGATTGACGACGGGTATGGAGACCTGGGTTGATCGGGAAGCTGCGGGATGCAAGTTTAAGGATGAACGGCTCGGCCGCCGGTTCTGCAAATTGCTCGCACAAATCGGGAGCGACATGGGTCAGAGCATCCCGCTTGTTTGTCAGGACTGGGCCAACACGAAGGCCGCCTATCGATTCTTCTCTAATGACCGGGTCAACGAGGCGGATATTCTTTGCGGTCATTTCGAAGCGACGCGCGGGCGCGTAACGGCGACGGAGGGACCGATCCTCGTCCTGCATGACACGACGGAATTCAGCTTCAAGCGCGAGAAGCCGGATTTGATTGGCTTTACGGGTAAGACGGCAGGACGCACGCAGTGCGGCATCCTGATGCATTCAAGCCTCGCCGTGACGACCGAGGGGCTTCCGTTCGGATTGGCGGCAATCAAGTTCTGGACACGCAAGAAGTTCAAGGGGACGACGGCGCTGAAGCGAAAGATCAATCCAACACGGGTTCCGATCGAGCATAAGGAGAGCATCCGCTGGTTGGAGAATTTGCGGCAATCGACCGACCTTCTCGCTGCCCCCGGACGATGTGTTCATATTGGTGATCGCGAGAGCGACATTTATGAGCTGTTTTGCTTGGCTGAGGAGGTTGGAACGCATTTTCTTGTGCGAACCTGTGTTGATCGGCTTGCCGGGGACGGCAATCATACAATTGCCGACGAAGTGGACGAGATTACGATCAAAGGCCTACATCGGATCAAGGTTAAAGACGACAAAGGCGAACCGGATGAAGCGCTTCTCGAAATTCGTTTCCGCAAGCTTCGAATTCTGCCGCCGATCGGCAAGCAGAAAAAATATCCCGCACTCACTCTGACCGTGATCCACGCTCAAGAGCGGGGAAGGCCGAAGCGGCGAAAGAAGATCGAATGGAAGCTCCTCACCGATCTTCCGGTCCAATCGCGCAAGGACGCCATCGAGAAGATCGAATGGTACGCGTTGAGGTGGAAAATCGAGGTCTTCCATAAAATCCTCAAATCAGGCTGCAAGGCGGAGGAGTCGAAACTGCGGACCGCTGAGCGTCTAGTGAATCTGATCGCGGTTTTCTGTATTGTGAGTTGGCGCGTCTTCTGGATGACGATGCTCAATCGTTCCACGCCGAATGCGCCGCCGCAAATGGCGATGACCGAGATCGAAATTAAGCTTCTCGATCATCTAGTGAAAGATCGGAATGGTGATAGTACTCGGCGAAAAACGCTCTCGCACTACGTCGTTAAAGTAGCGCGGCTTGGAGGATACTTAGCGAGAGCCAGCGATCCACCTCCGGGAAATATCGTGATATGGCGCGGTCTATCCAAGCTAACGGATATCGAATTGGGTGCTGCGATCGGGACAAAAATTTATGGGTAATTGAAAGCCGGCAAACTCTCCTGTGCTGGCGGCAGCAGCCGCGCCTTGAGCCGCACATAACTGCCCGCCTCGAACGGCGGCGTTCGCTTCAAGGTTAGACGCACGCGATAGGGCGTCGCCTGTGCCGCAAGCCCATCGGCGTGATCCACACGCAGCAGAAAGCGCGCGCCCTGCTCGCGAAAATCCATTTCCTCGATCATGCCTTCGAGCGTCGTAACGCGGATATGATCGAGCACCGGCGCCGCGACCCGCGCCGCGCGCCAGCTTGCTGAAAATAATCCCAGGCAGACGCAACAAAGCACAAGCGCGACGCTTTGCGCATGGCGATGCTGGCGCAGCCCCGCAGCCAGTGCGCCAAACAAGATGGCAGCGAAACCGGCATACCAGAGCGAGGGCTCCCGGTCGGCGGTGAGATAGAGGATAACGCCCGCGCCGGCGGCGACCGGGAGCCAGAGGAAAAACCGCCGCTCGGCAGCCTCGATTTCGACGGCCTGCTGAAACGCCTGACGCGTCGACCCGGCGAATTGCACGAGGCGCAGGCCGAAGCGCGCCGGCGCGAAGCCGCTCGCAAAGGTCGTCCCCGCCCGTTCCGTCATCGCACTCCCCGCCAACTCCGGGCTCGCCCGAGTTGGGTATTTTGAAACCCTAAGTCGGGCAGCCCCGACTTAGGCGCGGGGGCATGATTGATCCGAGACCGGCGCGTGGCAAGGCCGCGGGCTTTTCTTTCGCCCTGTCCGTGCTAAACCGCGCCCGGCCCTCCGGGCTGCACTTTATGATCGGATTACAGGTAAGAGGATCAGACTTCGCTCATGGCTCAGGTGGTGACACGTTTTGCGCCTTCGCCGACCGGGTTTCTGCACATTGGCGGGGCACGGACGGCACTGTTCAACTGGCTCTATGCGCGTCACGCGGGCGGCAAAATGCTGCTGCGGATCGAGGATACGGACCGCGAGCGTTCGACGGATGCAGCGATCACCGCCATTCTCGACGGGCTGAAATGGCTCGGCCTCGATTGGGATGGCGATGTCGTGCACCAGTTCCAGCGCGCGGCACGCCATCGCGAAATCGCCGAACAATTGCTCGCCGCGGGGCGCGCCTATCATTGCTATGCGACGCCGCAAGAGCTCGACGATATGCGCGCCAAGGCACGCGCCGAAGGCAAGCCACCGCGCTACGACGGGCGCTGGCGCGACAAGCCCGCTTCGGAAGCGCCAGCCGGTGTCAAACCGGTGGTCCGGCTCAAGGCGCCACAACTTGGCGAGACAGTGCTCGATGATCTCGTCCAGGGGCGCGTCGCCTGGGCGAATGAAAATCTCGACGATTTCGTTTTGCTGCGCTCCGACGGAACGCCGACCTATATGCTCGCCGTCGTCGTCGACGATCACGACATGAGCATCACCGATATTATCCGCGGCGACGATCACCTCACCAATGCCGCTAGGCAGATGCGAATTTACGAGGCGTTGGGCTGGGATGTGCCGCGCATGGCGCATATCCCGCTGATCCACGGCGCCGACGGCGCGAAATTGTCGAAGCGGCATGGCGCGCTTGGCGTCGATGCCTATCGCGCCATGGGCTATCTGCCGGCCGCGTTGCGCAATTATCTCGTTCGCCTTGGCTGGAGCCACGGCGACCAGGAATATTTTTCGACTGAAGAGATGATCGCCGCGTTCGATCTCGGTCATGTCGGGCGTTCGGCGGCACGGTTCGATTTCGCCAAACTCGAAAACATGAACGGCCATTATATCCGAACGACGGATGACGAAACGCTGGTCAATCTTCTGATCGACACACTGCCGCACCTGCCGGAAAATGCCACTTTCCCGCAAAACTTCGATGCCGGCATGCGGCAAAAGCTGCTTGCTGCAATGCCCGGCCTCAAGGAGCGCGCGAAGACTCTAACCGAACTGCGCGACGGCGCTGTCTTTCTGTTCGCCCAACGGCCGCTGGCGCTCGATGCCGCGGCGGCTGGCATCCTCGATGCATCGGCTCGCGCACATTTGCGCGGCCTTTTGCCGGAGCTGGTGAGCCTTGAGACCTGGAATTCGACGACGACGGAAAATGTCGTGCGACATTACGCCGAGGAAAATCACTTGAAACTTGGTCAGGTTGCCCAACCTTTGCGCGCAGCGCTGACCGGGCGAGCAACATCGCCGGGGATTTTCGATGTCTTCGGTGTTCTTGGGCGCGACGAAAGCCTCGCTCGCCTGACCGATCAAAGCCTTTGACCTGCCGCAGAACCCTCGCGACCTTGAACACGACTCGACTATGCGATAGGCAATACTGCATTGCACCAAGTCCGCTCTGGCGGCGCCCGCTCATGGCCACCCCTTGGGCCGGCAACGCACACGGATGATAATCACAAAAGAAGGCAGACTTTCATGCTCGATGCACCCAAGCAGGCTTCCGCGAGCGACTCGGCCAAATTCTCGATCGGCGACAAGACGATCGATTTGCCGGTCAAGGAGGGCAATATCGGGCCGGCGGTCGTCGACATCAGCAAGCTTTACGCGCAGACGGGGATGTTCACCTACGACCCGGGCTTCACGTCGACCGCAAGCTGCGAGTCGGAAATCACCTATATCGACGGCGACAAGGGTGTCCTGCTCTATCGTGGTTATCCGATCGAACAGCTCGCCGAACAGGGCGACTTCCTCGAAACGTCCTACCTTCTTCTTTATGGCGAACTGCCGACGCCGGCGCAGCGCGCGGATTGGGTGCATCGCATCACGCGCCACACGATGGTGCACGAACAGCTCGCCCGCTTCTTCCAGGGCTTCCGCCGCGATGCGCATCCGATGGCAGTCCTCGTTGCCTGCGTCGGCGCGCTCTCAGCCTTCTATCACGACTCGACGAATATCTCTGATCCGAAGCAGCGCATGGTTGCTTCGATGCGGCTGATTGCGAAGCTGCCAACCCTCGCGGCGATGGCGTACAAATATTCGATCGGTCAGCCCTTCGTTTATCCAAAGAACGAACTCGACTATTCTTCGAACTTCCTGCGCATGTGCTTCGCCGTTCCCTGCGAGGACTTCAAAGTCAATCCGGTAATGGCGCGCGCGCTCGACCAGATTTTCATCCTGCACGCCGACCACGAGCAGAACGCTTCGACGTCGACGGTGCGGCTCGCCGGCTCCTCCGGCGCCAATCCTTTCGCCTGTGTCGCGGCGGGTGTCGCGTGTCTCTGGGGCCCGGCGCATGGCGGCGCCAATGAAGCCGCGCTCAAAATGCTTGAGGAGATCGGCCGGGTCGAGAACATTCCGACATATATCGCTCGCGCCAAAGACAAGAACGATTCGTTCCGTCTCATGGGCTTCGGCCATCGCGTCTATAAAAACTACGATCCGCGCGCCAAGCTCATGCAGAAGACCTGTCACGCGGTTCTCGAAGCGGCGGGCAAGAAAGACGATCCGCTGCTCGATGTCGCGATGGAGCTTGAGCAGATCGCACTCCACGACGATTATTTCATCGAAAAGAAGCTCTATCCGAATATCGACTTCTATTCGGGCATCACGTTGAAGGCGATGGGCTTCCCGACCTCCATGTTCACCGTGCTTTTCGCCGTGGCGCGCACCGCCGGTTGGGTCGCCCAGTGGAAGGAAATGATCGAAGATCCGGGCCAGAAGATCGGCCGGCCGCGCCAGCTTTACACCGGCGCGCGCGAACGCCCCTACGTGCCGATCGACGAGCGCGAGTAGGATTTTGCGAGCAAGATTTTGACTCGGGCGGATTCCGCGGTCGATATTCTCGTCGTCGGTGCCGGCGCGGCCGGGCTTTGTGCGGCGCTGGCTCTCGCCAATTCCGGCCACTCCGTCGCGCTCGCCGGGCCGCTCGAAGCAGCGAGCAACGGGCGTACGGTTGCGCTGTTCGAGGGTTCGCTGCGTTTCTTGCGAGCGCAGAAGCTCTGGCCTGACCTTGCCAGCATCGCCGCGAAAATCGTCGCGATCGATCTCATCGACGCCACCAATGCGCCGGTGCCGATTCCATCGCTGACCTTCGCGGCAGACGAAATCGGCCTCAACGCGCTCGGCGCCAATATCGAAAATGACAAGCTGGTTCTGCGTCTCGCCGATCTCGTGCGGCGGAATCCGGATATTCGCCGGGTCGAAGACTTGGTCGCCGACATTGAGTATCATACCGACGGCGTCACCGCCGTCTTCGCATCGGGGCGCCGGATCGACGCAAAGCTGATCGTTGCTGCCGATGGCCAGCGCTCGACGATGCGCAAAAAGGCCGGCATCGGCACGCGCCGCTGGACCTACCCGCAGGTCGCCCTCACTGTGCTTTTGGCGCACGAACGTCCGCACCACGATCGCTCTATCGAATTCCATACCCGCAGCGGCCCCTGCACGCTCGTCCCCCTGCCGCCGCGCGGCGAGGCACAACATCGCTCAAGCCTTGTCTGGCTGATGTCTCCGCAAGAGGCGCAGCGGCGCCACGGGCTGGACGCCGACTATCTCGCGGCGGATATCGCGCACGAGGTGGAGGAAATCTACGGCGAGATGCGGCTCGACAGCGATCCCGGCTTCTTTCCAATGGCGGGGATGCGCGCCGCACGTTTGACGGGGCGCCGCATCGCGCTGATCGCGGAGGCGGCCCATACCTTTCCGCCCCTGGCAGCGCAGGGCCTGAACCTCAGCTTGCGTGATATCGCAGCGCTCACTTCAAGCCTGGAGACCGCACGCCAAGCGCGGGAGGATGTCGGCGGCGCGGCGGCACTGCATCGTTATGCGGCGGCGCAGGAGCCCGATATTGATATTCGCGTTCGCGGAATTGACGTCCTGAACCGCTCCATGCTTTCCGACGCCCTGCCCGTCGATATGCTCCGGGGGCTCGGCTTCTTCGCTATGTCGGCGCTCGGTCCGTTGCGCCGCGCCGCGCTGCGCGAAGGTGTTCTGCCGCATCATCGCCGGCAGCTCCGATCTGCGCCTCGGCCAACGCCCGGTGCAATCTTCTGACGGCTGGTTTGCGGCGCCGAGCAGCGTGATAGACTGGCGGCCCGAAACAGGACCCGCCATGCAGATCGCCACCTGGAACGTCAACTCAGTCAGGCAAAGAACCGAACACCTGCTGCGCTATTTGCGCGAAATCGGCCCTGACGTCATTTGCCTGCAGGAATTGAAATGCCTCGATGCGGCCTTCCCTTATGCTGAGGTGGAGGCCTGCGGCTACAATGTCGCCGTGCATGGCCAAAAGGGCTTCAACGGCGTCGCTATTCTTTCCAAGAACCCGCTGGAGGTCACGCGCGGCCTGCCGGGCGACGAGAGCGACGAACATGCGCGTTATATCGAGGCGGTGATTCCAGATGGCGACGGTATCATCCGTGTCGCCTCGATCTACCTCCCCAACGGCAATCCGCCCGAGACCGAGAAATATACCTACAAACTCGCATGGATGGACCGTCTCGCCGCGCATGCGCGCGAGCTTCTTGAGCTTGAAGAGCCGCTGGTTCTCGCTGGAGATTTTAACGTCATCCCCGCGGCGCGCGATTGCTTCGACCCCGCCGTTTGGGCTGGCGACGCGCTCTATTTGCCCCAAACGCGGGCGCGCTTCCACGCGCTGCTCAATCTCGGTTTCACCGATGCGTTGCGCGCGACGAGCGACGAAGGCGGACTCTATACGTTCTGGGACTATCAGGCCGGCGCGTGGCAGCGCAATCGCGGCATCCGCATCGATCATCTGCTGTTGTCGTCGCGCGCGGCCGACCGGCTGATGCAAGTGACGATCGATAAGGAGCGGCGCGGCGAAGACAAGCCGTCCGATCATGTGCCCGTCAGGATCGAGCTTTGCTGACCCGGTCGCCGGCTCGGAGGCTCGCGGCCCAGCTTCGGCCCTACGCCGCGTATATCTTTGGCGCATTGATCTGGGCGCTGCCGATCGGCCTTGGGCTCGCATTGTCGATCGAAAGCCCGCCGCTCGTCGAGCGGCTTCGCAGTCTCGTTTTCGATTACGATCAGCAGATCGAGCCACGCCCCTATTCGCCAAACATACCAGTCAGAGTCGTCGATATTGACGATGCTTCGCTCGCGCGGCTCGGCCAATGGCCTTGGCCGCGCCACAGGCTTGCCGATCTCGCCCGTCATCTTTTTGTGCAAGGCGCGGCGGTGGTTGCCTTCGATATTCTCTTCTCCGAGCAGGATCGTTCGACACCGCGCAATCTGCTGGCGCAATTGCCCGACGTGCCGGAACGCAAGTCGCTCGCCGACGCATTGGCTGCGCATGGCCTGATGGAAGATCAGAGTCTGGAAGAGGTGCTGGCGCGGGGACCGAGCGTCCTGACACTCGTTTTGACCAACGGCGTCAGCACCGACGTGCCGGTGAAATCCGGCTTCGTCACTTTGGGCGACGATCCACGGCCGTTTCTGCTCAATTTCCGCGGAGCGATTTTGCCTCTGGCCGGTCTCACCGAAAAAGCCACGGGCCTTGGCAGCATCAATTGGGAGCCGGACCGCGATCTCATCGTCCGCAAGGTGCCGCTCGTCTCAACGCAAGGCAACGGCGCAGCGATGCGCCTCGTCCCCTCGCTCGATGCTGAAATTCTTCGTGTGGCACAACACGCCTCGACGATCGTTGTGAAGTCCTCGAACGCCTCGAACACCAGTGGTTTCGGAGCCAGAACCGGCGTCGTCGGCGTTAAAATCGGTGCGTTGCAGATCGCGCCTGAATCCGACGGCGCGGTGCGCGTCCATTATTCCGGCACGCAAGCGGCGCGACACATTTCGGCATGGCGTGTGCTCGCCGGAAAAGTCGCGAACAGCGAGATCGCCGGCCGCATTATCTTGATTGGTTCGAGCGCCAGCGCGCTCGCAGATATTCGCTCGACGCCGCTTGAAGCGGCCGTCCCCGGCGTCGATATCCACGCCGAACTTTTGGAGCATGTTCTCTCCGGCACAAATTTGGCGCGGCCGGATTACGCGCCGGGGCTCGAAGCTTTTCTGCTTGTTATCGGCGGCACGATCATCGCGATGATGGCCCGCTTTACCAAGCCGGTCGCTGCTGTCAGCGTTTTGTTGCTCTCGCTCGAATTGCTCGCCTTCGCGAACTTCTACGCGTTCTCGAAGATCGGTCTCCTGTTCGATCCATTGATGCCCGGGGGCACCTGGATATTGGCCTATGCGGCGATGACGGTTGTTGTTTACCGGCGCAGCGAGCGACAGCGCGAATTCGTCCGAAAGGCATTTTCACGCTATCTCGCGCCGGCTCTCGTCGAGCGGCTCGCAAAAGACCCAAGCAGATTGCGGCTTGGTGGGGAGTCACGCGATGTCTCGGTGCTTTTCGCCGACGTGCGCGACTTCACAGGGCGTTCCGAAGGTCTCTCCGCCGCCGAAGTCGTGCAATTCCTCAACGGCGTGCTGACGCCGCTGACGCAATCCGTTCTGGTCGAAGCTGGCACGATCGACAAATATTTCGGCGACGGACTGATGGCGTTCTGGAATGCGCCGCTCGATGTTATCGATCACGCCGAACGTGCTTGTGCCGCCGCCCTGGCAATGCGCGAGGCTCTGCCCACGCTCAATGCGCGCTCGGAAACCGGGCGTTCGGAACGGCCGATCGAGATCGGCGTCGGAATCAACACTGGCGAGGCCTTCGTCGGCAACATGGGCTCCGATATGCGGTTCGATTATTCGATCGTCGGCGACACGGTGAACGTCGCCTCGCGTCTCGAAGAGGCGACGAAAGAATTGGGCATCCCAATCGTCGTCGCCGAATCGACCATGCGGCAGGCGCCGGGTTTTCTCTTCGTCCCGCTCGGCGAAATCGTGCTGCGCGGGCGCAGCCACCCGACGCCGATCTACGCCCTGCACGGCACTGCGGCGCGCGCAGGCGCGGCGTTTGCAGACTTCCTGGAACGCCATAAAGCGGCGCTGGCCGCTTTTGCAGTGGAGGCGCCGGACGCCGCGGCCAAGATCCGCGCCGCCCGCGAGCACCCCTGCGGGGAAGCTTATGCGACCTTCTACGCTCGCCTCGGCCAAGACATTCCGGCCTTCCTGCCCCGCGCTGTCTGAAATGCGTCTTGCGTCGCCGTCCGCAAAGGGGCAAGCCTTGACGCCGCAGTCAGCCCTCGACTGCGGTCCGCTTTGGCCAAAGTCGTGCCTTGATCGATAAGCTGGAATTTTTCATCGCCGTCGCCCGCGAGCAGAGCTTCAGCCGCGCTGCCGAAACCTGCGGCGTGACCCAGCCGACTCTCTCCGCCGGCATCAAGCAACTCGAAGAGACGCTTGGCGTGTTGCTCGTCAATCGCAGCTCTCGTTTCCATGGCCTGACGCCGGAAGGCGAGCGCGTACTCGAATGGGCCAAGCGGATCGTCGGCGATTCCCGGGCGATGCGGCAAGAGGTCCGGGCGCTCAAGAGCGGTTTGACCGGGCTTATGCGGATTGCCGTCATTCCCACGGCGCTGAGCATGGTCGCCGCGCTGACGACGCCCTTCCGCGCCAAACATCCGGGCGTGCGCTTCAGCGTCAGCTCGGCCACATCGCAGGAAATCCTGCAAGGCATCGACGATCTCGAGATCGACGCCGGCATCACCTACCTCGACAACGAGCCGCTCGGCACCGTGCGCAGCCTGCCGCTCTACACCGAGCAATATTGCCTGCTGACAAGCATCGGCAGCCCGTTCTCCGACCACCGGAGCGTAACCTGGGCCGAAGTCGGCCGTATTCCCCTCTGTTTGCTCACCCCCGACATGCAGAACCGGCGGATCGTCGATCAGCTCCTCGTGAGCGCCGGTAACCGGCCAGAGCCGACGCTCGAATCGAACTCGGTCATCGCCCTTTATGCGCATGTGAAAACAGGCCAATGGGCGAGCATCATGGCGGAAAAACTGGTCGAGACGCTCTCGATCTCAGACCCGATCCGCTCAATCCCGATCATTGAACCGCAAGCCGTGCATCAGATCGGCCTCGTTGTGCCACGCCGCGAGCCGATGACCCCCCTGACGGCCACGCTTTTCGCCGAAGCCAAAAAGCTAATCGCACCACAATTTTAATAGATATCCTCTATAGCTCCACGGAATATCTATATTGATCCCAAGAGCATAGCGGACCATCTTTTTAGGGACAATCTAAAGTCGGGTCTAACAGGAGGATTCTCCTGTATAAAATATAACATAGCTTGCCGTCGGTGATCACAATAATCGCCGATTAGCGTAGGTGGGAAACATGCCAGCTGTCTACGAGACACAGCGGGCCCAGGAAATCATCGATGCGCATCTCGCGCTCGAGGGGCCGTTGCTGCCTATCTTCCATGCTCTTCTCGAAGAGTTCGGCTTCATCGACGATGCCGTCGTGCCGCAGATCGCGCACACGCTCAATATCACGCGCGCCGAAGTGCACGGCGTCCTGACCTTCTATCATGACTTCCGCCGCGAGCCGGCTGGCCGCCATGTCCTGAAGATCTGCCGCGCGGAGGCCTGCCAATCGCGCAATAGCGAAGCGGTCGCGCGCCATTGCCTTGCCGACCTCGGCGTTGATTGGCATGGCACGACGCCGGATGGCGGGATCACCGTCGAGCCTGTCTATTGTCTCGGCCTTTGCGCCAACGGACCAGCGGCGCTTTTCGACGACGAGCCGATCGCGGAATTGACCGCAGACAAACTGGTTGGCGTCATTGAAGAGGCGGAAGTGGCGTGACCCGCATTTTCGTCCCCCGCGACGTCGTCGCTCTAGCGCTGGGCGCCAATAAAATTGCCGCCGCGATTCTCGAAAATGCCGGGGCTCGCGGCGCGGACGTCACGATCGTCCGCAACGGCTCACGCGGCATGTTCTTTCTGGAGCCGCTGGTCGAAGTAGAAACGCCCGCCGGTCGCATCGCTTACGGGCCGGTTTCGGCCAAGGATGTAACGTCTCTCTTCGATGCCGATTTCCTTCACGGCGGCGCGCACGCGCTGCGTATCGGGCGGCCAGAAGATCATCCCTATCTCAAGCGCCAGACACGCCTCACCTTCGCCCGCTGCGGCATCACCGATCCGATTTCGATCGAGGATTATGCCGCCCATGAGGGCTGGCTCGGCTTGAAGCGCGCCATCGAGATCGGCAGCGCCGCCATCGTCGAAGAGATCACCAAATCCGGGCTGCGCGGTCGCGGCGGCGCGGGGTTCCCGACCGGCATCAAGTGGAAAACGGTCGCCGACACCAAAGCCGATCGCAAATACGTCGTCTGCAATTGCGACGAGGGCGACAGCGGCACGTTTGCTGACCGCATGGTGCTCGAAGACGATCCCTTCATGCTGATCGAAGGCATGACGATCTGCGCTATCGCCGTCGGCGCGACCAAAGGCTACGTCTATTGCCGCTCTGAATATCCGCACGGTATCAAGGCATTCAACGAAGCGCTCGTTCACGCGCGCGCCGCAGGCTATCTTGGCCCGGACATTCTCGGCTCGGGCCACGCGTTCGACATCGAATTGCGCGTTGGCGCCGGCGCCTATGTGTGCGGCGAGGAAACCGCCCTGCTCGAAAGCCTCGAAGGCCGCCGCGGCATGGTGCGCGCCAAGCCGCCGCTGCCGGCGATCAACGGCCTCTTCCAGAAGCCGACCGTCATCAACAACGTGCTCTCGCTTGCGACCGCGCCGTTCATTCTTGCGCATGGCGCCAAAACCTATGCCGATTTCGGCATGGGTCGCTCGCGCGGAACGATGCCGCTCCAGATCGCCGGCAATGTCCGTTACGGCGGTCTGTTCGAGACGGCCTTCGGCTTGACGCTTGGCGAGATTGTCGAAGACATCGGCGGGGGCACCGCGTCCGGCCGCCCGGTTCGCGCAGTACAATGCGGCGGTCCGCTCGGCGCTTATTTCCCGCCGTCGTTGTTCGATACCCCGTTTGACTACGAAGCCTTTGCTGCCAAAGATGGTCTGATCGGCCACGGCGGCCTTGTCGTCTTCGACGACACGGTCGATATGATGGTCATGGCGCGTTTCGCGATGGAATTCTGCGCCATCGAGAGTTGCGGCAAGTGCACGCCCTGCCGCATCGGCTCGACCCGCGGCCAGGAAGTGATCGATAAGATTTTCGCCGGCGAAGAACCGGAGGCCAATCTGCGGCTTCTCGAAGATCTCTGCCAGACGATGAAATTCGGCTCACTTTGTGCACTGGGCGGCTTTGCGCCCTACCCGGTCTTAAGTGCGATGCGTCATTATCCCGAAGATTTCAGGCCCCGCGTTGCGGCAGCCGCAGCGGAATGAGGAGTACGGAATGTCTCTCATCCACGAAACCGATTACGGCACGCCGGCCTCGAAATCGAGCGACACGGTCGAGCTGACGATCGATGGCGCCAAGGTCAACGTACCCGCCGGTACGTCGATCATGCGCGCCGCAATGGACCTCGGTAACCAGATCCCGAAGCTTTGCGCGACGGACAGCGTAAATGCCTTCGGCTCCTGTCGCCTCTGTCTGGTCGAGATCGAAGGCCGCAACGGCACGCCGGCCTCCTGTACGACGCCGGTCGCGCCCGGCATGGTGGTTAATACACAGACACCCCGGCTCAAAGCGTTGCGCAACGGCGTGATGGAACTCTACATCTCCGATCATCCGCTCGACTGTCTGACCTGCGCCGCCAACGGCAATTGTGAATTGCAGACGCAGGCGGGTGTCGTCGGTCTGCGCGAGGTGCGCTACGGCTATGAAGGTGAGAACCACCTGAAAAGCACCAAGGATATTTCCAATCCGTATTTCACCTACGATCCGTCGAAGTGCATCGTCTGCAATCGCTGCGTACGCGCCTGCGAAGAAGTGCAAGGCACCTTCGCGCTGACGGTGGATGGACGCGGCTTCGAAAGCCGTATCTCGCCCGGCCAGATGGAAAACTTCCTCGATTCCGAATGCGTCTCCTGCGGCGCCTGCGTGCAGGCCTGCCCGACCGCGACGCTCGCCGAGAAGTCGCTCTACGACGTCGGCCAGCCGGAACATTCGGTCGTCACGACCTGCGCCTATTGCGGCGTCGGCTGTACCTTCAAGGCCGAGATGCGCGGCGACGAACTGGTCCGCATGGTGCCGTATAAAGACGGCAAGGCGAACCACGGCCATTCCTGCGTCAAGGGCCGCTTCGCCTGGGGTTACGCGACCCATAAGGAACGTATTCTCAAGCCGATGATCCGCGCCAAAATCTCCGACCCCTGGCGTGAAGTCTCATGGGAAGAAGCGATCAATTACGCGGCCTCCGAGATCAAGCGCATCCAGGGCAAGTACGGACGCGCGTCGGTCGGTGGCATCACGTCGTCACGTTGCACCAACGAAGAGACTTATCTCGTTCAGGAACTCGTCCGCGCCGGCTTCGGCAACAACAATGTCGATACCTGCGCCCGCGTCTGCCATTCGCCGACGGGCTACGGCCTAGGCCAGGCCTTTGGCACATCTGCCGGCACGCAGGAATTCGACTCGATCCAATATACGGACGTGGTCTTCGTCATCGGTGCCAACCCGACCGATGCGCACCCGGTCTTCGGCTCGGCGATGAAAAAACGTTTGCGCGCCGGTGCCAAACTGATCGTCGTCGATCCGCGCAAAACCGATCTCGTGCAATCGCCGCATATCAAAGCGGATTATCATCTTGCTTTGCGCCCCGGCACCAATGTTGCGATCCTTGATGCGCTGGCGCATGTCATCGTCACCGAAGGTCTCGTCAACGAAGCCTTCGTTCAGGAGCGCTGCGATCCGGCCGAATTCTCGGCTTGGGCGAAATTCGTCTCTGAGGAGCGCAACAGCCCCGAAGTCGTCGAGAAATTCACCGGCGTCCCGGCTGAGACGATCCGCGCTGCGGCGCGGCTTTATGCGACCGGCGGCAATGCAGCAATTTATTACGGCCTTGGCGTCACCGAGCACAGCCAGGGCTCGACCACCGTTATGGCGATCGCCAATCTCGCGATGGCGACCGGCAATATCGGCCGCGAAGGCGTTGGCGTGAACCCGCTACGTGGACAGAATAACGTGCAGGGCTCCTGCGACATGGGCTCGTTCCCGCACGAATTTCCCGGCTACCGGCACGTCTCCAACGACGCGGTGCGCGAACTGTTCGAATCGATCTGGGGCGTCAAGCTCGACAACGACCCCGGCCTGCGCATCCCCAACATGATGGACGCGGCGATCGACGGCACGTTCAAGGCGCTCTACGTCCAGGGCGAGGATATTCTCCAGTCCGACCCTGACACGCATCACATGTCCGCCGGCCTCGGCGCGATGGAATGTGTCATCGTGCAGGATCTCTTCCTCAACGAGACGGCAGCCTATGCGCACGTCTTCCTTCCCGGTTGTTCCTTTCTCGAGAAGGACGGCACGTTCACCAATGCCGAGCGGCGCATCCAGCGCGTCCGCAAGGTGATGGCGCCGAAGAACGGCTACGCGGATTGGGAGATCACCATGATGCTGGCCAGGGCGCTCGGCTATGAGATGCGCTACAAGGACCCCGGCCGCATCATGGACGAGATCGCTAAGGTCACACCAACCTTCAGCAATGTCTCGTACAAACTGCTCGACGAGGTTGGCTCCGTTCAATGGCCGTGCAATGGCGACGCACCGCTCGGCACGCCGACCATGCACATCGATCATTTCGTCCGCGGCAAGGGTCAGTTTTTGCTGACCGAATATATCCCGACCGACGAGAAGACCGGGCCGCGCTTCCCGCTGATGCTGACGACCGGGCGCATCCTGTCGCAATATAACGTCGGTGCCCAGACCCGCCGCACCGCCAATTCGACCTGGCATCCGGAGGACGTGCTCGAAATCCATCCGCATGACGCCGAGGACCGCGGCATTCGCGATGGCGATTGGGTGAAGATCAAGAGCCGCGCCGGCGAGACGGCGCTTCGCGCCAAGATTACCGAGCGCATGTCACCGGGGGTCGTCTATACGACGTTCCACCATCCTCTGAGTCAGGCGAATGTTGTCACGACCGATTATTCGGACTGGGCGACCAATTGTCCTGAGTACAAAGTCACGGCCGTTCAGATCTCGACGTCCAACGGCCCGACCGAATGGCAAGAGGAATATCGTGAGATGACTGAGCACAACAGCCGGATCGCCCCTCTCGACGCCGCCGAATGAGCGACACAGGCGACGAAACATCGCTGCCCGCCCCCGCGGTCAGCGTCCCATGTACGGCGCAGCGTGGCGGCGTTTCCTTTCCGTCGACGCGGATGGTGCCGGACGAGCAAGCCGTCGCCTTCACCTATAATGGCTCGACCCATGCGGTGATGATGGCCACGCCTGCCGATCTCGAAGACTTTTCAATCGGCTTCGCGCTAACCGAGGGGCTGATCGAAGATCGAAGCGAGATCGAAAATCTCGAAATCATGCCGACGCCGCTCGGGATCGAAGCGCGTGTCTGGCTCAAGGGCGACCGCGCCGAAGCCTATGCCAAGCGCAGGCGCAGCATGGCCGGCCCGACAGGCTGCGGCCTCTGCGGCATCGAGAGTCTCGAAGCCGCGATGCGACCATTACCGCGCGTGACCGCCGAGGCCAAAGTCTCGTCTCAGGCCATTATCGCTGCGATGGCCTCGCTCGATCCCGCGCAGACCTTGAACGGCGTGACCCACGCCGTCCACGGCGCCGGGTTCTGGACTGAACGTGAGGGCCTTGTCGCTCTGCGCGAGGACGTCGGCCGCCACAATGCGCTCGACAAGCTCGTCGGCGCCCTTGTCCGCGACGGCCGCACGGCGGCGGACGGGATGATCCTCATGACGAGTCGTGTTTCGATTGAATTGATCCAGAAAGCGGCGCGGATCAATGCCCCGGTTTTGGTCGCCGTGTCGGCGCCGACGGCCGCCGCCATAAAGCTCGCCGATGAGGCGGGGATGACGCTTGTCGCCGTTGCGCGGCGTCAGGATTTCGAAGTCTTCACCCATCCCGAGAGATTGAACGAAACCTCCCGCCAAGTTGCATCACATGTCGCATGATACGCATGAGAAGTCGCATACGCTCGACCGGCTGATCTACATGGCCAACCAGATCGGCGGCTTTTTCGCCACGCAGGGTCACGACAAGGAAGTCGCCGGCGTCGCCGACCATGTCGAGAAATTCTGGAATTCGCGGATGCTCAAGCAGATCTACGCGCATATCGCGGGAGGCGGCGAAGGCTTAACGCCGCCGGTCAAAGAAGCGCTGCAAATGCTTGAACGCAAACAGCAAGCTCAGGCCGCGCAGCAGCAATAATTCAGCCCGCGACTCGCCGATAAGCACTCGGGCTGACCCCCGTCACCCGGCGAAAACCGGCGCTGAGCGAACTCGCCTCGCTGAAGCCGAGTTGCAGCGCGATTTCCGTCATCGGCGTCGATGTCGCATTGAGCAGCGTCTTCGCCGCCTCGACGCGACGCATCATGTGATAACGGTGCGGTGGCATGCCGAAGGATTGCTTGAACGCCCGGGAAAAGTGAAACGGGCTCAGATGCACCAGCGCTGCCATGTCCGCGATCGTCAGACGCGCGTCGAGCCGTGTCTCGATATAATCCGCGATGCGCTTCTGCTGCCACGGCGCAAGCCCCGTTTGCCGGCCGGTGCGCCGCGG
Organism: Methylovirgula sp.; assembly: GCF_037200945.1. Lineage (NCBI taxonomy): Bacteria > Pseudomonadati > Pseudomonadota > Alphaproteobacteria > Hyphomicrobiales > Beijerinckiaceae > Methylovirgula > Methylovirgula sp. The sequence continues at coordinate 2,441,507 of NZ_JBBCGP010000001.1, read as the reverse complement.
CGCTTTGGCCCCGCCATTCAATCGGATCAATTCGTGGCAGAGGACCGCGCCGAGCGCCTCGGCATAACGGCTTGAGATCGCATTCGGCGCCGTGATCTGCGCTTTGAGCTTAAGCGCAGTCGCCCACATGTCCGGGTCGAAAAAGAAAAGCTGCGGCTTCAGCTCGATCGTATCGAAGCCGAGTTCGGGATCGAGCAAGGGGCCGCGCGGATCGATGTAAAAAAGATTCACACGGCTCAAAACCCGGGGCTTCTGCCAACCGCGGAAGCGGCGCCCGGCGGGGACGAAGGTCATCCGGCGCGACAATTCCCGCTGATAGGATTTCGGCAGGCCTTCAAGGCACGTTTCGCCCTCATAGCGCTCAGAACGTTCGGCGGCGATCAGGAGATGAAAGGGTGCGTGGAAATCGTATTCATACGGCTCGGACTGGGTCAGTTCGATCGTTTCTGCCCAAAGCCCGCGCCAGGCAGCAACCCGCCGCTGGATAATATGAGGTGGCGTATAATTAACCCGCGGCGTGCCAAAGTCGGGATTCGGAACGTTCATTGACCATCCAAACAGAGAAGGACTTCGCCTCCCTAACGTCCCTCGCCCAAGCTTGATTTTGTTCGGATATGGCCGCGCCGCCGGCCGACTTCAACGCCATTCACGCGCCAGTGAGCGTACTTAGCCCGATTTCCTTGAATCTAAGGTGAATTCCGTTCCGATGAGCAAGACCGATCAAGCGGAGCCAAACCAGCGTTGATAGATTAAGGTAGGCTGACCGCTTCGGAACGGCCAGCGAAGCTCTGCGCGTCCTGCGCCGCAGAGTCTTCTCCCAGATAATCGATCGGTCGGAGCCGGGAATGGGTATCGTTCGCTTCGCGTTACGGTTTCCCCACACGTTTTACGTGATGGCGCTGGCGATTCTCTTCTTGGGCATCAGCGCGATCATCTCCGCGCCCAAAGACATCTTCCCGGTCATCAACATCCCGGTCGTCACCGTCATCTGGCAGTATACGGGCCTGACGCCTCAGGAGATGGAAGCCCGCGTCACGACCTACAGCGAATATTCGATCAGCGCGAACGTCAACAACGTCCGCGATATGGAATCGCAAACGCTGTCGGGCGTCGCCGTCCAGAAGATATTCTTCCAGCAGGGTGTGAGCGTCGATCTCGCTATCGCCCAGATCGTCTCGGCCACGAACGCGATCCGCGCCCTGATGCCACCCGGCATTCAGCCGCCGATCATCGTGCAATACAACGCCTCGAGCGTCCCGGTCCTTCAGTTGAGCTTGAGCTCTGACCGGATGAACGAGCAGCAGCTTTACGACTACGGCATCTACAGTCTGCGTCAGGCGCTGGCGCCGATCCAGGGCATTACCCTGCCGACACCCTATGGCGGCAAGTACCGGCAGATCATGGTCGATCTCAACCCCGACGCGCTGCGCGCCAACGGGTTGACCCCCAACGATGTCCTCACCGCCGTCAACGCGCAGAGCCTGACCTTGCCCTCCGGCGACGCCAAGATCGGCAATACGCAATATATCGTCAGCATGAACGCGATGGCCGAAACCATCGACGCTCTCAACAGGCTGCCGCTGCGCCAGATTGGCGCGACGACCATACGCCTCGCCGACGTGGCGCATGTCCGCGATGGCTGGGCCGTCCAGCAAAATGTCGTTCGCGCCAACGGCAAACGCTCCGTTCTTCTGACCATCATCAAGAACGGCGACGCCTCAACGCTCGATGTCGTGAATGCGGTCAAAGCGTCGCTGCCGGAGCTTCTCAAGGCCGCCCCGCCCGGCATGGAGATGCATGTCCTCTTCGACCAATCCGTCTTCGTCAGCGAAGCCATCAACAGCGTGCTTCGCGAAGGCGCCATCGCTGCCGGTCTCACCGCCTTGATGATCCTCATCTTCCTCGGCTCGTGGCGCTCGACGTTGATCGTGATGATTTCGATCCCGCTCTCGATCCTCTCCTCGATCGCGATCTTTTCGGCCCTCGGCCAGACGATCAATACAATGACGCTCGGCGGCCTCGCCCTGGCGGTCGGCATTCTGGTCGATGATTCCACGGTCGCGATCGAGAACACGCACCGCCTGTTCGAAGAGAACATGGAATTCGACGACGCGGTGCTGAACGGCTCAGCGGGGATCGCCCTGCCGACGCTCGTGTCGACGCTCGCGATCTGCAGCGTCTTCGTGTCGGTCTTCTTCCTGCAAGGCGCGGCGCGCTATCTGTTCACGCCTCTTGGCATGGCGGTCGCCTTCGCGATGCTGACCTCCTACATCCTGTCACGCACGCTGACGCCAATCATCATCCGCATCTTGCTGCGGAAAGAACAGGCCCAACATGCCGCTGGGCATTCCTCCTGGTTCAGCCGCTTCCACGACGGGTTCAACGCCGGTTTCGATCGTTTTCGCGAGGGCTACACCTACGTGCTGGAGCATGTGCTCGCGAGCCGCATCGTCGTGCCGCTCGTCGCGCTCTGCGTGATCGGTGGCGCAGCCTTTCTCGCGACGCAAGTCGGCACGGACTTCTTCCCGCAGGTCGATACCGGCCTGATCCAGCTTCATGTCCGCGCCCCGGCGCGCACGCGCATCGAAGCTACGGAGGGGATCTTCCAGGCCATCGAAGATCGTATCCGCCAGGACATTCCCGCCAAGAATCTGGACCTGATCCTTGACAATATCGGCCTCCCACAGCGAACCTATAATCTCGCCTTCACCGACGGTTCGGCGATCGGCGTCAACGACGGCACCATCCAGATTGCCTTGAAGGAAGGCCATCCGCCAACCTTCGAAATCGTCAAAAAGCTGCGCCGCGATCTCACCCGCGAATTCCCCAACGTGCTGTTCTATTCGCAGCCTGCGGATATGGTGACGCAAATCCTCAACTTCGGCATTCCCTCGCAGATCGATGTCGTCGTCCAAGGCCCCGACCGCGCCGGAAATCAGGATGTCGCGAAGGAACTGCGCGAGCGCATGTCGCGCGTCGCAGGCCTCGTCGATGTTCATATCCAGCAGGAACTCGATGCGCCGGAACTCTATTACTTCGTCGACCGCATCCGCGCGCAGGAACTCGGCCTCAACATCAACAGCATCGCGAACAATCTCAACATCAGCTTGAGCTCATCCGAGCAGGTGTCACCCAACTTCTGGACCGATCCGAAGAACGGCATTCCCTATTATTTCGCGGTGCAGACGCCAGAATACCGCATCGCCAGCCTCAACGATCTCAACAATACGCCGGTTGTGAGCCAGGCTTCCATCGATACGCCAGTGCCGAACATTTTGGGCAATGTCGCCTCGATGCACCGGCAATATATCCAGTCCGTGTACAATCACGCCAACATCCAGCCGCTCTACGACATTTACGCAAGCGTGCAGGACAGTGATCTCGGCAGCGTCGCCAAGAACATCAGCAGTATCGTGAAAGATCTTCAGTCTAAATTGAAACCCGGCAACAAGTTCATTGTCCGGGGCCAGATCGACAGCATGAACTCGGCCTTTCAAAACCTGACGTTTGGACTGCTGTTCGCCGCCGTCTTCGTCTATCTGCTGATGGTCGTTAACTATCAGAGCTTCCTCGATCCTCTGGCGATCATCCTGGCGTTGCCGGGGGCTGGCGCTGGCATTTTGCTGATGCTGTATGTAACCGGGACATCGATCAGCGTGCCGTCGCTGATGGGCGCGATCATGTCGATCGGCGTCGCCTCGGCCAATTCGATCCTGCTCGTAACCTTCGCGCGCGATCAGCGCCACGAGGGTCTGAATGCCCTTGATGCCGCGCGCTCCGCCGGGCGCACCCGTATCCGGCCGGTGCTGATGACGGCGGCCGCGATGATGGTCGGTATGATACCGATGGCGATCGGCGCGCCGGGCGAGGAGCAGAACGCGGTTCTGGCGCGCGCGGTGATCGGCGGCGTCCTCATCGGCACAGTGACGACGCTTTTGTTCGTGCCATGGCTTTATTCTATCATTGGCCGGTTTGAGCCTACTGAGAATTCGCGCCAAGAGTCAGAAAATGAGCCGGCCCGATGAGCAAGTTCGCTTCAGTGTTTTTCGCACATAAGGATTTTATCTGATGCGCGACGAAGTCCAGCAGCCCCAAAAGCCCGGGCCAGAACCGGCGCAGAAGCCAAAGGAAACGCAGCCGCATGAGCCGCCGCACGCGAAGCGGCCCCGCCACCTCGGCCTTGTCGCCATTTGCGCACTTCTCGCCCTCGCCGGCCTCGTCATCTTCGGCGCCTGGGGCCATGCGCAGCGACAGGCCGCCGCCGCTGATACGCAAAAACAGCAGGAAGAGACAGTCCCTATCGTCCGTGTCGCGCGCGTCGCGAGCACAGACGCCCCGCGTGTCCTCGACCTGCCAAGGCAGCACCGAGGCCTTCGACGCCGCCACAGTCTATGCGCGCGCGACAGGCTATATCTCGAAGCGCAATGTCGATATCGGCAGCGAAGTGAAGGCGGGCGACGTGCTCGCATCATCGCGGCGCCGGACCTCGATCAGCAGCTTCTTCAGGCCGAGGCGCAAGTCTCGCAACTGGAGGCGGCCATCGCACAGGCGCAGTCGAACTCGCAGCTTGCCAAAGTGACGAACCAGAGGACCCAAACCCTCGTCGTTCAGGGCTGGCAGACCAAGCAGCAGGGCGACAACGACCGGTTGACGTCTCAGGCGCAGAGCGCGGCTGTGAGAGTCGCGGTGGCCAATTTGCAGGCCGGCCAAGCCCAGGTTTCGCGGCTGAAGGAACTTACCGGCTTCGAAAAGATCGTGGCCCCTTTCGACGGATTTATCACCCAGCGCCATATCGACGTCGGCAGCTCGTCACCGCGGATCAATCGACGGGTACGGCACTTTCGACATCGCCCATAGCGAAGTGCTGCGCACGCAAATCTATGTTCCGCAGAATGCCGTCTTCGGTCTGAAAGATGGCGCAACGGCCGAGGTCCGTGTGCCGGAAATTCCCGGCCGCGTATTCCATGGCACGGTCGCGCGCAACGCCAATGCCTTGCAGCCCGGGCACACGCACACGGCTGACCGAGGTCGATGTCGACAATGCCGAGGGCACACTTTTCCCCGGACTCTATTGCACCGTTCGGCTGTTCATCCCACCTCGACCAGCCGGTGATCTCAATCCCCTCACAGGCGCTGATTTTCAACAAGAACGGACTAAGCGCCGCCGTCTATGAAGATGGCGTCGTGCATATCCGCAAGCTCACCCTGCTTGCTGACAATGGTGCAGAAGTCGATGTGCGCACCGGCCTCAAGCCGGACGACATGATCATCCCCTGAGCCCCCGATCAACATCCATGAGGGGATGCACGTAACCGCGCCCGGAGCGAATACCAACATCCGCGTCGGCAGCACCGAGACGGGCGGCGGCGCGAAGAAGGACTGAGGCCTCGTCATTGCGAGGAGCAAAGCGACGAAGCGATCCAGAAACGACTCCTAGATTGCTTCGCTTCGCCCGCAATGACGCTAGTGCCGGCCCGCAAATCCAACGTGAGTGGAAATTCGCTTGAGCGTTCCGGACGCGGTACGCCGATCACGCCGGGCGTATGGCCATAGGACTGGAAGCGCGCGAGCCGACGCGCTTCCGCCTCATAATTGTTGACCGGGAACGTGTCGTAATTCCGGCCGCCGGATGCGACGTGGTACACGCAGCCGCCGAGCGAACGTCCGGTCCAGGTATCAATCACGTCAAACGTCAGCGGCGCATCGACAGGCAATGTCGGATGCAGACCGTGCGAGGGCTTCCACGCCTTATAGCGCACGCCCGCCACGGCCTCGCCGAACGTGCCCGTCGGCGTCATCGGCCAGCCGGCGGCCATTGCAGGCGATGACATGGCGGCCCTCGATGAGGCCGCTGCACTTCACCTGCAGACGCTCGACGGAAGAATCGACATAGCGAACCGTGCCGCCGATCGCGCCCTCTTCGCCAAGCACATGCCAGGGCTCAAGCGCCTGGCGTAATTCCAGTGTCACACCCGCCCCGCTCAACCACGCCATAGACCGGGAAGCGGAATTCCCGCTGCGCTTCGAACCACAGCGGATCGAACTCGTAACCGGCACGCTGTAAGTCGCTGAGGATTTCAAGAAAATTCTCCCAGACGAAATGCGGCAGCATGAACCGGTCGTGCAGGGCCGTGCCCCAGCGAACGAACTCGCCGTCCTGCGGCTCGCGCCAGAACCAAGTCAACAGCCCACGCAGCAGCAATTGCTGCGCGAGGCTCATTCGCGCGTCGGGCGGCATTTCGAACGAGCGAAACTCGACAAGGCCGAGACGTCCAGTCGGTCCGTCCGGCGAATAGAGCTTGTCGATACAGATTTCGGTGCGATGCGTGTTACCGGTCGAATCGACCAGCAAATTGCGGAACAGTCGATCGACGACCCACAACGGCACCTTCTGCTGCGGATTGGGAACGCTCGCGAGCGCGATCTCCAATTCGTAGAGCTGATCGAGCCGCGCCTCGTCGAAACGCGGCGCCTGGCTGGTCGGGCCGATGAAAAGCCCGGAGAAAAGATACGACAACGCCGGATGACGCTGCCAATAAAGCACGAGGCTTTTGAGCATGTCGGGCCGGCGCAAGAAGGGCGATTCTTGCGGCGTCGGACCGCCGAAAACGATGTGATTGCCGCCGCCGGTGCCGGTGTGGCGGCCGTCGGTCATGAATTTGTCAGCGCCGAGACGCGACTGGCGGGCGTCCTCGTAAAGCCCCTTGGTTGTTGCGACGGCCTCGTCCCAGCTTTTCGCTGGATGCACATTGACTTCGATGACGCCGGGATCGGGCGTGACCTTGATGACATCGAGGCGCGGATCAAATGGCGGCGGATAGCCCTCGATGTGAACCGGCGTTTTCAACGATGCAGCGGTCGCCTCGGCCGCGGCGAGAAGCTCAAGATAATCGGCGAGCTTTTCGACCGGCGGCATGAAGATGCAGAGGATGCCATCGCGCGGCTCGACAGAGAGCGCCGTGCGCACCGCGCCCTCCACGATCTGCTGTTCGACACGTTCCTGATGCGCGGCATCATTGGACGCGACGCGTTCGAACTGCTGTCCGAGGTCCATCGGATCGGGAAGACTGCCGCGCTCCTCCAGCGGATCCTGCGAGACGATGAACGGATAGGATGCCGGCGGCACCCAGGGCAGCGAGGACAAAGGCAGACGGTAGCCGACGGGGGAATCGCCCGGCACGAGAAACAGCCGCCCGCGCCTCAGCTTCCAGCGCTCGCTCGTCCAGCGCGACTGCGTCTCCGCTTGCGCGTTCCAGCGTTGCACCGGCAGCACGAATCCTGATGCCGTCGTGAGACCACGGGCGAAGGTCCGGACCATACGATTGCGCTCTTCCGCATCTTCGATTTTCGGATCGAGCGGATCAGCGTTTTCCGGCAGATTGCCTTCCTTGACGAGCCAAGTGGTCGGGTCTTCATATGCGGCGAGAATACAATCGCCTTCGATACCGAGCCGCGCGGCGATCCCGGCAGTGAGCTTTTCCGCCTGCACGCGCAAGGCTTCCTCAGCCACCGCATCGCGCGGCATCGTCCGAATTTCTTCGGCGGTCCGCGTCACGGGCACGGGCGCGATCAGCGCCGGATCCTTCCAGATCGGCTTGCCGTCCTTGCGCCAATAGAGCGCGAAGGCCCAGCGCGGCAGCGTCTCGCCCGGATACCATTTCCCCTGCCCGTAATGGAGCATGCCGCCCGGCGCGAAACGGGTCCGCAGGCGCCGGATCAATTCATCGGCGCGGCTGCGTTTCGTCGGGCCCACAGCCGCGGTATTCCATTCGGGAGCTTCGAAATCGTCGATCGACACGAAGGTCGGCTCGCCACCCATCGTGAGCTTCACGTCCTGCGCAACGAGATCGGCGTCGATCTTCTTGCCGAGCACATCGAGCTCGTCCCAGGCTTCCTCGGAGAACGGCAGCGTAATGCGCGGCGCCTCTGCGACGCGGGTGACATTCATTTCGAAGCCGAATTCGACCTGCGCCGGCTCGACGGCGCCGGAGATCGGCGCGGCAGAGCGGTAATGCGGCGTGGCGCAAAGCGGAATATGTCCTTCGCCGCAGAAGAGACCCGACGTCGCGTCCATGCCGATCCAGCCGGCGCCGGGAATATAGACTTCGGCCCAGGCGTGGAGATCGGTGAAATCGTGTTGGGTGCCTTTGGGTCCCTCGATCGGATCGACATCCGCGCGCAGTTGGATGAGATAGCCGGAGACAAAGCGCGCGGCGAGGCCGAGACGCCGCAAAATCTGCACGAGCAGCCACGCCGAGTCGCGGCAGGACCCCGAAGCCAGTTCCAGCGTCTCCTCCGGCGCCTGGACGCCCGGCTCCATGCGGATCACATAGCGCACCGCGTTCTGCAGATTGGCGTTGAGATCGACAAGAAACGTGATCGTGTGGATCGGCCCCTTCGGCAGAGCCGCGATATATTCATCGACCCGCGGACCCAACGGTTCGGCCTCGAGATATGGCGTCAGCTCTTTTTTGAGTTCAGGCGCGTAGGCAAAAGGAAATTGCTCGGCAGACGGCTCGATGAAAAAGTCGAACGGATTGATGACGGCGAGTTCCGCGGTCAGATCGACCTCGATCTTCAATTCGCTCGTCTTTTCGGAAAGACGACCCGGGCCAGCCAATTGCCGTGCGGATCCTGCTGCCAATTGATGAAATGGTCCGGCGGCGTGATCTTGAGTGAATAGCTCGCGATCTTCGTGCGGCAATGCGGCGCCGGACGGAGCCGGATGGTCTGCGGCCCGACTTCGATCGGACGGTCATAACGATAATGCGTGACGTGATGGATAGCGGCGGAAATGGTCAAAGGAACATCCGGTAAGGTCGCGGTGCTCTAGCCTAAGAACGTGGCAGGCACCAAGCAACTGCTAGAGCACCACGCGGCCGCCGTATCTCTTCGCATTATGCTCTTCCGCTAGGCGTAGCGGCGCGATGCTGAGCACTGACGGATATTACCGCGCTACCGCCACAATCGACGACCATAAATTCCTCATTGCCAAGGTGAAGGCCCATGAATTTTCGGCGGATACTGACGGCGTCTCCACTATTTGTCGCGCTGGCCGGTTTTTATGACCCTGCGCTCTCCCAAGCGCCAGCGTCTCCCAGACCCAAGGACGCGCTCGTCTCCGCCTATAATGCAACCGGCGAGCGCCTGTTTCAGGATCTGGCGCAGGCGCCCGGCAATATCGTGCTCTCGCCTTATTCGATCGGCAGCGCGCTCTCGATGGTGCTTGCCGGCGCGCGTGGTGAAACCGCCACAGCAATTGGCGATACGCTCGGGCTGCATCTTTCGGACGTGGACCTCGCGAGCGCCAATTCAGGCCTGATCGCCGGTCTCAATGCCGCCAGCGGCAAGGATTCCGTCACGCTCAATTCCGCCAATGCACTGATCGAGGTGAAGTCTGGCATTGTCGATGCCGATTATCGCGCCCTGCTGCAAAAATCTTATGATGCGGAAGCGTTCACGGGCGATCTCGACGCGATCAATGAATGGGTTGCGCAGAAGACCTCCGGCAAGATCTCACATATTTTGAGCGACCTGCCGGACGACACCGCCCTCGTTCTCGCCAACGCCGCTTACCTCAAAGCCTTTTGGCAAAATCCATTCGACAAGCGCGTGACCAAAGACGGACCCTTTCATCTGAGCGCGTTGAACGCGGTTCAGGTGCCGATGATGCACGACGAAGACAATTACGCGCTCGTCAAAGGCGACGGCTACAATGCAATCCGCCTGCCCTATCGATCGGACAACGGACGTCTCGGCATGATCGTCGTCCTTCCCGACACGGTCAACGGAGTCGCGGCCCTTGCCGCGAAGCTGGGGCCAGATCAACTTGCCGAACTGCTGGCCGATTTGAACGCCGCGAGCACCATCGATGTACGATTGCAAGTGCCGCGCTTCCACGCCGACTTTCAGAAAAGCCTTGCCGCGCCGTTACAAAAGGCTGGCATGGGCTTGGCTTTCGAGATGGGGAGAGCCGACTTCAGCGGCGTGACCGGAAAGCCGACCGCTGACCTGCCGATCGCAATCGGCGACGTCGTCCACCATGCCGTCATTGACGTCAACGAAGAGAGTTCGGAGGCCGCCGCAGCGACTGTCGTGGAGGAGTGGGCGGGCGCCATGGCACCTGAAAACAGGCCGGTACCGGTGCCCTTTATCGTCGACCGTCCCTTCCTGTTCTTCATTGTGGATCAGCAAACCGGCGCGGTCTTATTCCAGGGAAGAATTGCCGACCCGAGAAAATAGCCTGCGCTATCTCGCGTCCGCTTTGGCATGCAGCAAAGCAAGCAGACCGGGCCCGCCAATGCCATCCGCCGGCGCATCCCGCGCCTCAATCTGGAATGCGTGGATCGCGTCGCGCGACGCCTGTCCAAACTTGCCGTCGAACGTACCATGATAAAGGCCGAGCTTCGTCAGCAAGTGCTGAATTTCGATCTTCTCCGAACGCCGCCAGAGCTTTTGATGTTGCGGCCATGCTTTGCGGAGGCCATTCCGGCCTTCGATGCGATCGCCCAGACATGCGAGCGACAAAGCGTAAGAATCCGAATTGTTGTAAGCCTTCAAAACCCAGTAATTTTCGCTGAGCAAAAACGCTGGACCGCCGGCGCCGGCAGGCATGAATAGAGTCGCATTGCCGTGCGGCATCGCCGCGCCATTCGCGGCCTTCACGCCCGCCGCCGCAAAGTCGCGAAAATCCGCGTGCAATGTCTTGAAGTCAAAATCCTTCGGCAGCACGACTTCCATGCCCCAAGGCAAAGCCGGGTTCCAGCCCGACGCGCGCAGGAAATACCCGATCGACGCGAGCGTATCGGCCGGACTGTTCCAGATATCCGGCACGCCGGCCCCGCGATAGCTCACCGCATATTTGAGATAGGCCGACGGCATGAATTGGGGATCGCCCATCGCGCCGGCCCAGGAGCCGACAAGCCTCGCGCGAGTAAGCTGGCCTCTTTGCAAGATGACAAGCGCAGACAGAAGTTCGTTGGAAAAGAGATCGTTATCTCTGCGGTGAAAGGCGAGCGTCGCCAGCGAGCGAACGATGTCCTTGTCGCCACGGTCGCGGCCAAAGTCGCTTTCCATGCCCCAGGCAGCGAGCAGAATGCCGCGCGGCACGCCGTAGCGGCTGACGACAGTGTCAAGTTCGCCGTGGTAGGTCTGCGCCAATGCCCGCCCGCGGGCCACGCGCGTCGGCGATACGGCTTCTTTAAAATAGGTGGACAGCAGCCGCTCGAACTCCGGCTGCTTGGCAACAGCAATCGGCACAGACGGGTCTTCGCTTAGTCTGTCCAAAACCCGCGTGAATGTCGCGCGGCTGATACCTTGCGCCGAGGCACGCGGCCAGAGACTTTCCAGAAAAGCATGGAAGGCGCCAGGATCGGCCTTCGCTGGGACGCAGAAAGCCAGCGATAAGCAAATCGCAAAAAAATAGCAGCGAGCGGTCAAGCTAATTCTTTGCATGACGTTGCAGTCGATTCCGGATGACGCCGTTTCTATACCCGATGGAAATTGACGATTACGATAGCCGTCGTGGCGCCACTAAGGTTGATCGACGCATATTGCGAACGGCCGTGCGTAATCAACGAAAGCGCCGCGGTCACCCCAAGCCCCGAGATCAAACCTCGAATGGTGCCCGCGTGCGCGACCCCGCTCAAAGAGCCGCTCACGCCGCTCGACGTCTCCCGCCATGTGCCCGAGAGCCGTCCATCGATTTCGACAACGTCGCTATGGACATCGATGATAAAATTGTCGCTCGCGCAGCGCAGGATTTGTTGCAGGCTCTCGCCGCCGGACGAAACGAAATAGATCGCGCGGCAGCGAATTCTTTCGCGCGTGCCGCTCATGGTGAGCGTGCCATTGCCCGCCCAATTTCCAGCAAACGCTGAGAACGGACCGGCGAGACACGGATCGCCGATCGATGTCATCAACGCCGCGGCGGACATGGCCGCGGCAAATTGCGATCTTAGCCCGTTCAAACGTATTTAGCCCCCATCTCGCAAAGGGTTGCCGCCATCGAATCCATTGCGTCAGCACATTTCGGCCGCCGGCGCGCGAGCGGTTTGCATTCAGGCCATCGAGAGGTGTCCAAAATCCACCGAAATCGCCGGAGCGCTCTTCGGTTTTCAGCCCAGCAAAAAGCCCCGCAGCGCGCGCGCCGCGAGGCTACCCATAGAAAGATATTGTTCCGATCGCGACCCGGATCGGCCGCGAAATCAAGATAAAATTTATTGCGGCATCACCTTCAGGACCTGCTGGTGCAAATAGTCAGGAAGATCGTCCACGGACATCATGACATACAGTTTTCCGTTCATCCTGACGATCTCCATCGGCATCACCGTGCCGTCTTTCATCGTAACGGACGAGTGCGTGATCATTTCGACGGTTTCTTGAATGTTGACGGCGTTGGCACCTGTGGCGACCAGAATTCCGGTGGCGATGGCGACGATAGTTGCTCTAACTCGCATATTCGCACTCCTTTTGTTCCCTAAATTGGGACGGTGGGAAACTATCTTTCTTCTATAGGACGCGCAATCCCAGCGGCACGGGCGCAGCGCCATCCTCGGTTCTTATAGCTGGTTGGCTGTTTGTGACGGCGGTGTCACGATCGGCTTATGCGGCGGTAGCCGCGGCGATTCCCAGCCGCCACCCAGCGCTAGAAAAAGCGTGATCTGATCGTCGACAATTTTACCATCCAGCATGGCAAGCGACTGATCCGCGGTAATCAACGCGAGGTTGGCGTCGAGCACAGTCAGGTAATTTGTACTTCCGGCCTTGAAAAGCGTCTCGGCATCACCGGCTGCGATCGCCGCTTGGTCGCGCGATGCGGCGAGAAGCTTGCGCTGGTCGAGATCGCGCGCATAAACGACAAGCGCACTTTCCACTTCGCGCAGAGCCGCAAGCACCGCGCCGTCAAATTGGGCGAAAGCGACTTCGACATCGGCTTTTGCGCCGCGAATGTGAGCTTCAGCCACCAGCCGATTTGGAAAATCCCAGGTGATTAGCGGACCGGCGGAATATTTCAGCGTGCTATATTGAAGGAGGGCCACGTTCGGGCCAACCGACGCGGCGGACAGTCCGAACGTAACCTTCGGATAAAGATCAGCGATCGCGACACCAACCAGCGCCGTCGTCGCATGAAAGATCGCTTCCGCCCGACGGATATCGGGACGTCGCGCGACGAGCGTTGCACCGTCACCGATCGGAACCGGCTGACCGAGCCGTGGCTCGTCGGCGCAATGCGCGACTGGCGCCGGAAATTCCTCCGGCGGCCGGCCAGTCAGGACCGTCAGGCGATAGAGCGCCACTTTTTGAGCGGCCTCAAGCGGTGGAATGCTGGCGCGAACGCGATCTTCCAGCGCCTTCGCCCGCGTCACATCAAGGGAAATACCGCGCCCGGTCTGAAAGAGTTCACGCGTGAGCTGCGTGCTTCGTGTTTGCAAAGCCACAGATCGCCGAGCGATCGCGATCTGCCTGCCCGCAGAGCAGACATCTGAATAGGCTTTCGCTGTCTCGGCGACGACGGTGATCCGCGTCACGTCGTAAGCCTCGCGTGCGGCAACAACGTCCGCCTTCGCTGACTCGATCGCGCGGCGAATTTGGCCGAAGAGATCGATTTGATAAGAAAGACCGCCGCCAAGGCTGTAGAGGCCTTGCGGCGGGATGTTCACATTCGGAAGCAATTGTTCCTGCGGCGAGAGGCGTGTGAATGTCGGGTCGGCTTCGAGTGTCGTCGTCGGAAATTGCGCAGCTTTGGCAATGTCCGCCCCCGCCTCTGCCCGTGCGATTGATGCAGCCGCGACACGCAAATCGGTGTTGGCCGCGAGAGCCTGTTCGATCAGTGCATCCAGCGTTGGGTCGCGATAGAGACGCCACCAGTCTCCAGTGAGTTCGTCTTGCGCAAAGACGGGCCGCTCGCCTTCGACGAAGCTGCCATTAGCCGAAGGCCGATCGATGACGGCATTTAAGGGCCGTTGATAATCCGGCCCAACCGAGCAGCCGCACAAAGCTGCGGCTGCAAACAAAGCCGAAGCTCTTCGAAACGCCTCCGAGATGCGCGCGCTGCGCATCATTTGGCCGATCCCGGGGCCGAGTTATGGAGAATGTCGACGGTGGCTGTCCGGCCCATGATGAGCCGGACGTGGCCGGGATTGTCATCGACATGGATACGCACGGGAATACGCTGCGCGAGCCGAACCCAATTGAACGTCGGGTTGACGTTGGCGAGCAAGTCGGAATCCGGCGTGCGCTCCCGGTCCTCAATGCCGCGTGCAATACTCTCGACGTGGCCTTTTATAACATGCGTCTCGCCCATGAGCTGGACGCGCGCCTTATCGCCGACGCTGATACGCGGAAGCTTTGTCTCCTCGAAATAGCCGATGATGTAGAAAGAATCATCGTCGATGAGCAGCAACGCCGCCCGGCCAGGCGTGAAATAATCACCCGGTCGCAGATTGAGATTGGTCACGCTGCCGTTCACCGTTGCCTTGACATCCGTACGGCTCAGGTTCAGCCGCGCGAGATTGAGCGCAGCCGTTACCTGGTCGACCGCAGCGCTGAGTTGTTGCACGCGCGTATCGCTTTGTTCGCGCGTCTCGGACGAGGCCAATGTGCCGAGCTTTATATTCCGGCGATTCTCGCGCTCGGCCTCTTCAAGCTGCGCACGTGCGTCGGCCTGCCGCGCCTCAGCATCCGCGACAGCGATCTGATAACGCGACGGATCGATGACGAACAGCGTATCCCCGGCGCGAACGACCTGATTGTCCCGGACATTGACCGACACGACAAGGCCGGCAACATCCGGCGCGACTTCAACGAAATCGGCGCGGACCCTGCCGTCACGCGTCCAAGGTTCGACCTCGTAATGAATCCAGAGTTCCCGCGCGACAACGAGTGCCACAGCGACAATGCAAAGGGTGATGACGACGCGGCCGGCGGTACGCAACGCCGACGCAATATTACTCAACGCAGCCACGTACCTGCCCCTCCCAAGGGCGGAAGCGTCTCCACCATGATGCCCCAAAGGATTACAAACAGACCGATGTCAACCAATCTGCGGTGCCATACAATCTGGTAGAAACCAAGCCAGTGTAATAACGGCCTTATAATCATCAGAGCGAGGAAGGCGGCTAAAGCCTCGACCAACGCGCCGCTGAAATAAACGCCAAACAGATTCGCTTCCGCAATCACTTGACGCTTACCATAGGTTGGTAGGCCGCGGCCTGTGGAAAAAGGCCACGCCGAAGACCGACGGCGGCGAGAAGCCCGGCCCTTCGTTCCGCCGTTTTCGGCAGGCGAAGAATGCCTGCCATGATGGCGTCAAGCATATCGACGGCGCTTTGCGGCAAAATCTCAGGGCGGCCGTTTGCCAGCGACTTAAAATGCCTGCCAAGCATTGCCATGAAGCTCTCGATGCGCTCCTTTTCAGCCCGGTCAACCACGCTGCACAGGTGGTTGAGTTCGATGATGGTGACGCCCAAACGCAGGTCCGTCAAAGCATCCATCAATTCAAGGTCGGCGCCGTGGGGCAACCTGGCCAATCGGGAGATGAGAAGGCCCATTCTGTCGATCATCAGGCTCGCCCAGCCGGGTTCATCGGATGGCGAGGCCGAAAGAGCAGCAAGATCGCTCCAGCCCGCCCGACGAATCCGCTGCGCAACCTTTTGCGCCGGAAGTACGCGCAGGGTGCCCAGACTGATGAAGCCGAACAGACCCCCGATGACGAGTGCAACGTAGGCATTCATAAAGGCTGCGAAGCTTGAAAGAAATTCGGGCTGAAGTGCCAGGCCCGCTGAAAAGCCGACCATCGAGCCAAGCGCCATCGTCGCATATTTCGGCTGCGCGAAGAAAAAGCCGGCAAGAAACACGACAGGAAACAGGACCAGCGCCAGCATGGCGAACCCGTCTATCGATTGCAGAATGGCGAACTCATAAAAAACTGCGAATGGAAACGCGATGAAAAATCCGTAGATCAAGGTCCCCGCCATCGGTGTCGGATCGTCCGCAGCGATGAAAATCGAGCAAAGCACCGCCGTGATGGCGATGGCGGTTGCGCCATTTTCCCACTTTGTCGCGATGGTGAAAGCAGAAATGGCGATAATCGTCAGTGCGACGACAATAGCGGAAAATAGTGCGAGGCCAGCATCGGTATGTAACGTGCGCGGCCGTCGATCGCCCGGCAACGCTTGCACCGCCGGATCGATGCGTGTCGGATTACCCAGCGCCGCGGTGAGCACGAGGCATTCCTGCCATGCACCGACCAACTCGGCGAGGCGCGCGCTGAGACTCGCACATAGCAAATTTGGCCAGTCCGCGGCTTCGTCGGTGCGCGGATGGAGCCGTTCGATTTCGCTCACAATCTGGGTATAGCCGGCCTTGTCCGCAGCTTGCGAACTCTTCAGCCATGTTGCGACAGCGGCTACGACTTCCTCGACGATCGGGGGGATCGGTCCAATCTCCCGCAGCGCCGCAAAGCGATCTTGCACAGCGCTGGTCAGGGGCAGAAGCGAGACGAGACGTTCCTCAAGTGCGCGCAGAACGCGCCTAGCAGAGGCAGGGAAGTCTTCCTCAAAGCGCAAATTCGTCGCCATGAGGCTCAGATCCGTCAAGCCCGTCGCGATATGCTGGTGCTCAAGCGCAGGTCCCAACGAAGCCGGCTCTGCCAGCACGTCTCTGATCGACGTCCGCGCGTCGGCGAGAATTTCGTTGAGCTTCCCCTGCATGAAAGCCGTCACGCTGCGTGGAAACAGAATGCTCTGGACCACCGCGGACGCCAGCACGCCGATGACGATCTCCTCGGCACGCGCGACGCTGACGTCGAAGAGCGCGGTGGGGTTGGTCGCCTGCGGCAGGCCGACGAGCGCCACCGTATATCCTGCGAGCATGAAGACATAGGCGCGCGGTGTGCGATCGAGCAGCGCACCGTAAAGGCATAGGCCGATCCAGCCGGCGAGCGCGAGGATCATGAGTTCCGGCGCTTGCGATAGATTAGGAATGATGAGCAGCGAACCGGCTGCCCCGATCAGCGTGCCGACGACACGGTAAGCCGCCTTGGCCCAGATCGCACCAACCAGCAATTGCGTCGGCTGGGCGAGAAAAACCGTAACCATCGCCCACCAAGGATTGGGAAGATCGAGGGCGAAGGAAACGTAAAGTGCCAGTGCTGTCGCGAGATAAGCATTGATAGCGAAGATGAACGATCGCGCACGAAAGATCCCCATTTTTCAACGCGACTCCGCGCAAACTCCAGTGTCATTGCACAAACTATGGGAACACGAACCCAAGCTCCGGATCAAGCACTTTGAGGCACCTGTCCCCCCATGAAAACATCTCAGAACAGCTATGCGTCAAGGGTGCTTCGGCGGCGCGGGCGGCACCGGCAAAGCGATGTCCGTCGCCATCCGCCAGCCTTGTAGGGTCTTGATCCATTCCACGATCATGAGGAACGGCTTCGGCGCGGGGTTCTGGCCGGCGTAGGACACCGAAATCTGTAGCGGAACATAGGTCTCGGCGACATCTTTGGTGAGACCGACGATTCTCTCCCGCGTATAATCGGGAGCCATATGAAACGTGCCTTTGTAAAGGGCGCCAAAGTGCGCCAGCACCACGTCCTTGCCCCAGAACCCCGCCCAATTGCCCTGAGATGGATCGGACGTTTTGGCGACGAAAAGTGTCGAAGGCGAATCCCAGACATATGGCGCGACCGCCTTGACGTCGTGCGCATTCTCGGCGTCGATGATCTGTTTGTAGAGTTGCCGCAATTCCGTGAAGGATTCTGTGTCTAGCGGGTCGGCGGCGGCGTTTGGACCTGTGGTGGCGAATATCGCTACCACTCCCAACGACCCGATGAAAGTTCGCGCCAAGCTCTGCATTGTCAACTTCCCTTCACCGCCTTTTAAAAGCGGATCGCCAACGGATAAGGACAACGCCGCGGTAGCGCCATCATCCGGTCGTATAATTACTTCGAGGCATCAAAGCGAAAGCCGTACGCGGAAGATTTCAAATCTTGCGGGCAAACATTTCGGCCTGGTGTTTTTTGAGCGCGTCTTCGATCACAGTCGGGAACACGTTGCGGAAATGACCTTGCTCCGCGGGAATCACCTCGATCATTTTATTGATCATGTCTTCGGGGTCGAGACGCCCACCGGGGCCGCCGATGAGATCGGCGACAAGCCTTCGCATCGCGTCGCGCTTCGTGAAATTGATATCGTCGTCGAGCCAGCGAAATGCGTTCTCCGCCATCGCTTCGTTGAAGCCGGTCAGGAAGGCACCGGGATTGATAGTCTGTACCTGAATGCCGAAAGGTTGCAGTTCTCCATACATCGCCTCAGCTATAGCTTCGAGCGCATGTTTCGTCGCGGCATAGGCGGAAAACCCCGGCGGACTGAACAGACCGCCCATCGACGAGACAAAAACGATCTTCCCACGCGTGCCGGCCGCGACCCATTTCTTCACGACCTGCTGCGTCAACCCCAATGGTGCAAAGACATTGATCTCGAAATTCCTGCAGACAATATCCAACGGAATTTCCGCAATCGGGCCGCCCTCGCCGATGCCCGCGTTATTGACGAGAACATCGAAATCCCATCCCGCCGCTTGCTTCACGTCGTAGGCGTCGAGCAGATCCAGCTTTTCGATCCGCAACGATGGCAATCCCAACTCTTTGGCCTTGAGGCGTAAGGCGGTAACCTGCGGCCACAAATGCGCCGCCGCGATCACCTCGTGTCCTAAACGCGCCAAGCCGATCGCGGCACCCTCGCCGAAACCAGAGCCGGCACCCGTAATCAAGATTTTCCTCGTCATCTTCCGCTCCACGATTCGCAAATAAGATTTACGCGCTGAGTGCCGACAGTCCGGCGCGCGCTATCTCAAAATCCTGCGCCACCTGTCCGCCCGAGACCCCGATGGCCCCAATCAATTGACCGCTGCTTGTCTTCAGCGGAATGCCGCCAGCAAAAGTCACGAGGCCATCATTGGTCAGCTCAAGACCCTGCGCCTGCGCGCCGGGCTTGCACACCTCCCAGACCTGCTGCGTTTCCATCTGAAAAAGAACGCTTGTCCGCGCCTTCTTCATCGCAACGTCAATCGAGCCGAGCCAAGCGTGCTCCATGCGCGCAAAAGCTTTAAGGTGGCCGGCCTCATCCAGCACAAGAACGGTCGCCGCAACGCCGATCTCGACTGCTTTCGCTCTTGCCGTCTTTACGATTGCCTCTGCCTGATCCAGGGAAACCGACATTGCGATCCCTCCTCGCGTTTTCCGATAAGAGATGAGTGTCAGGCTTTCTTGGCGACGATGTCGGCAAGCCCGTTCGGATAGATCGCCTCGGCTGCGAGGACGACGTCGATCGCCTCGCGTAAGCGCTTGATCTTGCCGTTCTCCGCCTCGAGATGACCAAAAAACTGCTGGTGCACCTGTTTGCCGTTGATGCCCGATGCGTGATTGATGAAATATTCTGCGAAGACTTGATCGGGCGTTTCGAGATGAACCTTGATGTTCTCGAACTTGAAATCCGGATAGAGCGTGCCGTGTAGGAAGGTCAGGAACTTCGTAGTTTCCTCGGGCCCTTTGTTGACGGGCGGTACGCCTATCGAGGCGAGATAGGGCAGTTCCAAAGTTCCCTGCTCTGCGAAGAGTGCGCCTGATTGTTCGGCGTTTCCGGCCAGATAAGCCAGCATGAGCTCTTTTGCGGTTTTCATGACTCTGTCTCCGTCCAATGCTGCCGTTTGGCATTGGTAAGAGCGTGTCATGACAGGCGCGGCGCGACTATCAGATGGCTGTCTAAGCGTACTCATACGTCAGGATGATCATTTTCGCGCGGCGATGTGCCCGCGAGCCGGCTTCCCCGCAATGGGTAGAAACCCTCCGATACCTAAGTATGATTTTATGCTGACCGCAGTACCGCGCCGGGCTCACGCGACGGCAACAACACGGTGAAGCACGCGCCCGCATTACCGGCTTTGTTTGCGGCGCGAATCTCACCGCCATGCGCTTCAATAATCGAGCGGCAAATCGGCAGACCGATGCCCATTCCATTTGCTTTCGTTGTAAAAAAACTTTCGAAAAGCCGTGCAAAAATATTCTCGGAAATGCCCACACCGTTATCGGCGACATCGAGTCTCACATAATCATCTTCCGCGACACTCGTCGTAACCAGAATCTCGCGCGGACGGCGTTCACTTTGAACCATCGCCTGCATAGCGTTGACGGCCAGATTGACGATCACCTGCTGAAGCTGCACTGGATCACCGCGCAGGCTGGGCAGGTCATCGCCGAGCCTAAGCGAACTCACAACCTCATTGCGCTGGAGTTCGTGACGCAGAAACAACATCGCCTCCTCGACGATGTGGTTGACATTAACAGACTTATATTGCGGGCTTGCCCGCAACGCCATTGAGCGAATGCGATTGATGATGTCGGCAGCGCGTTGCACTTCCGCGGCGGTCCGGTTTGAAAGATCGCGGATTTCATCAAGATTGGGTGGCGAATGGCCGAGCCAGAGCAGGCTGGCTTCTGTATTCGTCGCAATAGCCGTGAGTGGCTGATTGACCTCGTGCGCGATCGATGCCGTCAGCTCTCCAAGTACGGAAACGCGCGCAGCATGCGCCATCTCGGCTTGGACATGCGCAAGCATTTCTTGCGCTTTGACACGGTCTGTAACATCGATCAACCCGACAAGGCTCACGTTTTCCGCGCCTGTGACGGGTGCGAACGCGGCGAAGAACAAAACATCGAGAAGAGTGCCGTCGTGTGCGACGAGTTTGAGTAGCGCCTCGTAGCCCCTCTTGCCCTCGTAGCGCGCGAAGACAACTTCCCGGTACGCATCGAGTGACTCCATCCAATAGCGTTTGATCGACCCTTGGAATTCCTCGACCGAGCGCCCGCGCAACACTTCGACGGCGCGCTGATTGACCTCCACGATCTGTTGACCTTCCATAATGTCAATCAGAACGTCCGGATGATCTTTCAGATGTTGGCGAAAGTCGCCGATCCCTTGCTTTTTGAAGCGGTTGACGATTTCGACGGCTTTACTTCCGTCGAGCCTCAGCAATGGCACGGGCAGGAAATGGAAAAAGTTCTGATGCCGCCGCTCTGTCGCCTCGCTCTCAGCCTTTGCTCTTTTCGCATCAGTCAGATCAAGAATGCCGACGAGCAGGCGCGCTGAAGACGATAATCGGCGCGGATAAGACACGGTGAATATCGTCTCGAGCCGGCGTCCATCGAGCGTCCGGAACGCGACTTCCGCAGAATAATGCGCGCTTCCCTCGAAAGCGGCGACGACGCTGCCGGCGAAAACGTCCAGGCTTTCATCCGGCCAAAACGGGTCGAGGCCCTCCAGCAAGTCAGAGCGATCACCGTTGCCGAAAGTGGCGACGCATTGGTCGTTCACATCGACGATGCGTGTTGCCCGTATCATCTGCCTGACGAAATCCGGATGAGTCAGGAAATATTGTCGTAGATCTTCAACGCCCGACGCCATTAAGTCGCGGACCATGGCTCGGACGTCCGAAAACTCAAGTTCCCAAAAGCAGGCAACTGAGGCCTGAAAAAGATTCTGATATTGATATTGGACCCGGTCGAGCGATTCCTCCGTCCGTCTCAGCTCGGTCACGTCGCGGCTCGTCTCGACAATGTCGAGCATGGCGCCGCTGCCGTCCCGCCGAAGCGACCATTTCGTGCTCACGGAAATGAAGCCGCCATTTTTGGTTCGCCGCAGAAACTCGCCCCGCCAGATGCCCTTCTCGCGGACGTCAGAGAGAATTTTCGTCAACGGCTCCGAGGGCGAGCATTTGACGAATGACTGAATATCGCCACCGATGACTTCTTCGCGCGTCCATCCGTAAAGACGCTCTGCACCGGCGTTCCACGCCGTGATACGAAGATCCAGTCCGAAGACAGCAACGCTTTCCTCGACCAAATCGAGGGCGTCAATATCCGGCTCTGTCGCCGCTGGCTGCGCGTTGTCGCCCAATGGTGCTTTAGAATCCGGCGTGGACACCTAAAAGAAACTCCACACAAACGCCAATGTCAGGGCGCAAGCGCCCGTTCTATACATTTGATAAGCGCTTCCGCTTTGAAAGGCTTACGAAGCAAGCAGAAGGCGCCGGCGGCCCGCGCGAGCTCCTGCAAGCGATCTTCAACACGCGCCGTGATCATGATCACGGGAACGCCGCAGTTCCCATCGTTGAGGCGCTGCTTCAAATCGATCCCGCTCATGCCCGGCATTTGAATGTCGGTAATGACACATTGACAATTATCTTGTGCCCCCGCCCGCAAAAAATCCTCGGCAGATTCATAGGCTCTGGCGTCAAATCCCTTCGCGCGCATAAGAGCAGTGAGCGCCGATCGTGTCGCCATATCATCATCTATGATCGATATAATCGTGTTGCTCACGATGGTCGCCTTTTGCCGGGGAATCCGCAAGTCCCCGAGCGCACCATCGCACCGCCGCTGTTCCAGTCAAACCATACATTGGTGCTACGGAGGCAACGTTCTATCCTCTTGTCGGTCATCAATGGTGGTCGTTTGTAGTCGAGCCGGCCATTCTCAGCAATTCCGCCATCTTCACGAGATCGGCGAGGGTTCGGGCGCCCATCTTTCGCATGACGGAGCCGCGGTGAATCTTCACGGTTATCTCGCTGAGGTTGAGATCGCCCGCGACCTGCTTGTTCATCTTCCCCGCCGTGACCAGCGTGAAGACCTCCAGTTCGCGCCGTGTCAGCAGGGAATGGCGGTCACGTATCGCCGAGACCTCCGCGTTGTCCCGCTGCCAATCCCGGTCTCGTGCGAGCGCGGTGGAAATGGCATCGAGAAGATCCTGGTGGCGGACGGGCTTGGTCAGGAAATCGACGGCGCCAGCCTTCATTCCCCGTACCGACATCTGGATATCGCCATAGCCCGTCATCAGAATAACGGGCAGGAAGATACCCCGCCTGCGCAGCGAATCCTGAAAATCGAGACCATTAATTTCTGGCAAACGTACATCGAGCAATAAGCACGAAGGCACCGGGGGAAGCGCGCTGGTGAGGAATTCCGCCGCGGAACTGTAGAGCCGCGCATCGTTGCCGACAGAGCGGATAAGGCTTGCCAGAGCAGCCCGTACCCCGTCATCGTCGTCGATGATATGAACCAATCCCGGTTGCGCCATACCTGGAACATATCGACCGCGATCTTCGGCGGCAACAAGGTTAGATCGCTGCAGCATCCTCGTTTCCCCGTTCCGGCGTGCATATGGCGGCGGCGCAATGCACCTCTCAGCACTGCACCACGATAAGAAGAACCAGCCCAGCGAAGGAACAATTGAACACCGGTTTGTTCGCCCCATACCTTCGTATAGTGCCGCCGCTCCGGCTTCCCCACCCAAAGGTATAGCGCTTTCCAGCCTCTGATCTAATGGCGGGCGCTCTTTCCGCTGGCTAGCTTCTCGCAAGTTCAGCCGCCGGAGCATGACATTCAAGCATCGCGCGGAACGGAAAACGGGAGCCCACCATGAAAGTTCTGTTTATCATTTCCAGCTCTGACACTGCTTTCTGGCTGTCGGAGGTCACCCATCCTTATTGGCATCTGACGGAGCGCGGCGTCGAAGTCGACTTTGCGAGTCCCGCTGGCGGCAAAGTTGTTTATGATCCCTACAGCGACCCCTATTTCGAGCACTCCATGGAGTCGGAAGACCTCGTCAGTAAAGGTTTTCTGTCGGACAAGACACTCGTCGCCAAGCTCGATGAAACCTTGAAACTAAAAGATGTCGATCTCGATGCCTATGATGCCGTTCACGTGGCCGGCGGCCGTGGTGCGACGTTCGATCTCTACCCGAACGAAGATGTGGCGGCGGTTCTTGAGCACTTTTGGAGCAAGGACAAAGTTGTCGGCGCCATTTGCCACGGTGCGATTGCGCTCGGCAACATCCCAGCGCGCATCCGCGGCCGGCGGACGACTGGATACACGCTCGAAGGCGATCTTGATTTGCAGCGTATTTTCGGCAGCGGCTTTCTTATCCCGCATTATCCGCAGACCGTCCTCGAAGACGTCGGATCGATATATTCGCGCGTCGGCGCCAACGATCCCTATGTCGTAAAGGATGGCAAGCTGGTCACCGGGCAGAATCAGCAATCAGCATCCGAATACGCCCTCACGCTGCTTCATACGATGACAGGGGTGAGCCCCGTCGCAGTGAAATAAACGCGCTTCCGATCGAAAACGCTCAGGACGATGGAGATTTCGATGCTGTTTCATGTGGCGATGAGTGTGAAGGTCCCGCTGGACTTCGATAAAGACAGATTGGATGAACTGGGCCGGCGCGAACACGAGCGCGCCGCCGAGCTTCAGCGCCAGGGAAAATGGCTGCACCTTTGGCGCGTCGCTGGACAACGCGCGAACATAAGCATCTTCAGCGTCGAGACGCCTCTGGAACTGCATGAAATTCTGGAATCCCTCCCCCTCCGGCCATTTATGACAATCGATGTAACGGCACTTTGCCGACATCCCGGAAGCCTCAAAGAGGAAGCCCGCTGAAGACGTCTCTAAAGGGTTTGCCGCTTGAATCCGACCGGCGAACGAGAAAAGTTTTGAACTGAGGCGTGGCCGTAAACCTTGTTTAAATATAACTCACCCTATTCTCACGACAATTGGATTGGTGGTGAGGGCTTCAGCGCCTCACACCGTAGCGCCAAAAGAATTTTGATGCCGATTTCTATAATCCACCGAATTATAGGGTTTTCGAGCATCTGAATATCGAAGGACACACGATGCTCGGATTCGAAATCGACACTTCAGATCGCAAGGGTGTGCTTGAGGCTCTCAGCCGGTCGCTGGCAATCATCGAATTTGACCCCGATGGAAAAGTTCTCACCGCCAACCAAAACTTCTGCGATCTCTTGGGCTACACTCTCGCGGAAATTCAAGCCCGCCATCACAGCATGTTCGTCGATCCGGCTTTTTCGCAAAGTCAGGCCTATCGCGATTTCTGGAAAAAGCTCGCGAGTGGAAAATTCGATGTCGCGGAGTACAAGCGCATTGGAAAAGGCGGCAAAGAAGTCTGGATACAGGCCTCTTATAATCCGGTCGTCGATCGCCGCGGAACAGTCACCAAGGTCGTCAAAGTCGCCACGGATATTACCGCGGAAAAGCTCAAGAACGCGGAATTTGCCGGCAAATTAAATGCCATCTCGCGCGCGCAGGGCGTCATCGAATTTACAACCGATGGCGAGATCATCACAGCGAACCAAAATTTCCTCACGACTCTTGGCTACACTCTGGAAGAAATCCAGGGCAAACATCACCGTATATTTGTCGATGCCGAGTACGCGCAATCGGCGGAATATCGCGATTTCTGGCGGCGGCTCCAGTCGGGCGAGTTCATCGCGGCAGAATTCAAGCGCATCGGCAAGGGTAAGAAGGAAGTTTGGATTCAAGCGTCCTACAATCCGATTTTCGACATGAACAATCGCGTCGTGAAGGTCGTGAAATTTGCGACCGACGTGACCGAGCGCGTCGTCGCGGTCAAGGAAATCGGCGCGGGCCTCGCCCGGCTCGCTGACCAAGACCTGACTTACGAGATCGCTCGCGAATTTAATCCATCGTTCGAAAATCTGCGCTTGGATTTCAATCGCTCGGTCGAAAACCTCAGAAATGCGCTAGTCCAGATCGCGCGTGGGACTGATTCGATAAGTTCCGGCACGCGCTCGATCACGACCGCGTCGGATGACCTTTCGCAGCGCACGGAACGCCAGGCCGCAAGCCTGGAGGAAACCGCCGCCGCGCTCGACGAGATCACGGCTGTCGTCAAGAAATCGGCCACTGAGGCGATCCACGCGCGTCAGGTTGCGGCCGAGGCCGACGACGATGCGAAGAAGGGTACGATTGTCGTTCGCCAGGCCGTCGAGGCGATGAACGCCATTGCAAAATCAGCCCAGCAGATCAGCCAGATCATCGGTGTCATCGACGAAATCGCATTCCAGACCAACCTTCTTGCGCTGAATGCTGGCGTCGAAGCCGCACGCGCGGGCGATGCCGGTCGCGGTTTTGCGGTTGTCGCATCCGAGGTGCGCGCGCTCGCCCAACGTTCGGCGGAAGCCGCCAAGGAAATCAAGAGCCTTATTTCCAGTTCGAGCGCTGAGGTAGAAAATGGCGTCGCCCTCGTGGCCGAAACGGGAAAGTCGCTGGAGAGAATTCTGGCTCAGGTCGTCGACATCAACGGCATCATCGGCAATATCGCCTCAGGCGCGCAGGAACAATCCGCCGGCTTGCAGCAAGTCAACACGGCCGTAAACGACATGGATCGTGTGACGCAGCAAAATGCGGCGATGGTCGAAGAAACAACGGCCGCAAGCCACGCGCTCGCGGAAGATACCGCACAAGTTGAGGCGCTCATTGCCCAATTCCGCATTGAGACCGGCAAAGAGAACGCCCCTGTACCCTATGAACCGCGCAAGAGCACAGCGCCCGTCAGGCAGCCCGAAAAGATGGCGCGCGTCAGTAACGCGCGGCCGGCAAAACAAGCGGGTCGCGGCTCGCTGAAAGCAGTCGTGGGCGGCGGCACTGTCAGCTCCGATTGGGAAGAGTTCTGAGCTTTCACTTACGGCTCGACGCCCGCGCGGTCCGCAGGCAACCTCGCGCGCACGCCACGCCTTGAAGGCCCCACTGGCATTGCTGCAAGCCTATAAGCCTCGCCAGAGCATGACCGCTGCGACTATCGGCGCAGCGCCTCATTTACGCCCGCCATTGCGCTTGTCCGGACGGCTCACGAAATAGAGGCAAGCGAGAACGTCGCGTCGCACGCGAGCGGTGATGCCGCGGCGGCGCGATCAGCATCGTTGCGGCTCGCCATCAACGTCCATCCCGGAGCAACAATGACGGCCCTGTCCATCCTCGATCTCGTCCGCGTCACGGAGGACACCGATGCGCGCGGCGCGCTCGACAACGCCCGCGATCTTGCGGTGCATGCTGAAAAATGGGGTTATCGCCGCATCTGGGTGGCGGAACATCACAATATGGCCGGTATTGCCAGCGCCGCGACATCGATCGTGATCGCCCATATCGCTGCGGGGACAAACACGATCCGGGTCGGCGCCGGCGGCATCATGCTCCCCAACCACGCGCCCTATGTCATCGCGGAACAGTTCGGAACCTTAGCGCGCTTGTTTCCGGACCGTATCGATCTGGGTCTCGGCCGCGCCCCAGGCACCGACCAGCTGACCTTGCGGGCGCTGCGCCGCTCGCCTGAAGCGGCCGATAACTTCCCTCAGGACGTGCTTGAATTGCAAGCTTACTTCGCGCCTGCAGGCCCGAATCAGCGGATCGTGGCCGTGCCGGCGGCGGGAACCGAGGTGCCCTTGTGGATTCTCGGATCGAGCCATTTCGGTGCGATGCTCGCAGCGGAACTAGGCCTGCCCTATGCCTTCGCCTCGCACTTCGCGCCCGAATTGCTGATACCGGCGCTGGAAATCTACCGCAGCCGTTTCAAACCCTCCGAACAACTCGACCGTCCTTACGCGATGGTCGGCGTCAACATCATCGCCGCGGAAAGTGACGCGGCGGCATGCAGGCTGGCCACGACGCAGCAGATGTCCTTCACCAACATCTTTCGCGGTGCGCGCGGCCTGAGCCAACCGCCGATCGACGACATCGAGACTTATTGGTCGCCTTTGGAAAAAGCACAGGCGACGAAGATGCTGGCCCGTTCGATTATCGGCTCGCCAGATACGGTGCGTTCAGGCATCACCGCGCTCAGCGCCGAGACCGGCGCTGACGAGATCATGATCGTCTCTGATGTCTATGATCACGCCATGCGGCTGCGCTCCTTCGAACTCATCGCGGAAGCTGGCGGTCTCGTCGCCGAACCGGCCGCCTTCTCGAATGAGACCACCTGATCCCAGACCGTGCGGGCCACTTGCGCGTTGGCGCGCCAAGGGTGTGTGATTATCCATCCCAGTCGATAACGGCGCTCGCTGTTCCGGGCGGAAAGCTGAATTTGTAGCCCCCGCAGCCAGCAACAATTGGCGATATGGAATCCAATACGAGCACCGCGCATGTAGATCGCGTGTATCGATGGTCTAGGCATCCCGCACCGGTCGCAGCCGTCGATCAGGTCTTGCCGGCCTTACTAACAGCATCACCAACGCCGATCTTGCTCAGGGCGGCGTCGCGACCATCAGAGGAAACCTGAGCGCGGCGCCGTCGAACGCTCGGGATTTTGCGATCCAAGATCTGACCAACAACGTCCCGCCTGACATGATCAACGATCTGATCCCGATCCATAATCATACGATCGCCAAATACGCGGCGGTCGCAGCATCATTCGGGAATTAACTGAGCACGTTACCCAAGGTAAACTGCGCTTCAATAGCTACTCTCCTTGGGTCTGCGAGGAGAATGGCATCGAGTATGATCACCTCTATCCGAAGATAAAGGAATATTACGGTGGCATGCTGAGATCGCGCCTGTACGAAGAGCAAAGCTTCGCTTATCAAGAGATACCTTTTTTAGAACACGTCGACCTGAGAGGAAATTTTCAGTGCGAATGGTATTTTCGCGATGCTGAGGACGCGATACGCGACCTTCTCGCCGAACCCGAAGGTATCAAGAGTCAATTGGATGAATTCTGCCGGATTAAGAAGCTGAGTGACTTCGACGCCATTCACATCCGTAATTATTCTCTGTCTCCGGATAATAAGGGAGACCCGATGGGGCGGTTGCCCGACGAGTATTTCATCCGAGCGCTGAAAGAGCTGGAATCGGATCGGCCACTGGTCATCACAACGGATGATCTGGCAAGAACGGGGAGTTTTCTATCTCGCATTAAGATGAATCGGCCTCATATCTTATTGCGTTCGGACGACGCGCTGAAAGACTTTCATCTTTTATCGCGAGCAAAACGACATGCGATAAGCAATTCGAGTTTTTCCTGGTGGGCGGCATATTTGGGTGGTCCTGACAATATCGTCATCCCGCCACACAGATACTATTGGTTCAAGGACGGATCACGGCAAGATGCGTTTTGGGACCCGCGCGACCTCTATCCAGCGCGATTTCGCGAGCTGATCTATTAGTCGGAGCTATATCCTCACACTGACGTGGAACAAAGCTCGCAGGAACTGACGCTTTTGAAGTCGTCGCGGCGTCATTTGGCAACTAGGCAAGCGCAAAAATGCCTCAAACTAAATCCGGCGCGTGTCATCCCACTTGTATGGCGACAGTTTTGCCCTTCCCCGCGGTACAGGGTCCATGAGGGAGGCTTCAATCAGCGAATGTGGGCCTTCGTATCGCTGCGAGAATGTCTCTCTGAGATCGGTTCCAAACCATTCGTCATAAACCTTATAATCTGCGGAATCGTTCCAATGTTGATTGCCTTGCAACGCTTCATCGATCTTCGCTCGAAGCCTCGGCTTAATTTTGTGGTGTAGGAGACGCGCAAAACAACCCGCGTCGTTTCTATTGACCGGAAACGGAAGGTGAGTTGATGCATACGAGGTGCGTCGATCAAAGACGGTGAGCGGATACTTCGAAAGCAGCGGAGGAATTGCGCCTCTCGAGAGTTCCATTCTCATTCGGGGGCCTCCATTAACCCACGGGCCGTTTGCTCGCTGATCGGTGCGTTCAGGGGCCGCATCGAAATAAACCCCGTCCTCAAGATCGTAGAGGTCGATCATAGGCGCGAATAACCTCTTTCGCCCCGATCGTTGCAAAAGCCCGATCAAATCCGGCAACCGGACTTTCTCGAAAGCTTCGTACACGAGCAATTCGTCAGCATCGAGAGTCAGCACCCATTGGCCGAGTTGCATCTTGAAGGCAAGATAATCAGTCCAGAGTCTTCCGCAAAAGGATTCCGAAAAAGGCTGCTGAGTCGAGAACAAGTGCACGTCGTGCTGACCAGAAAGGAATTCGACCGTTCCGTCGTCCGAAGCATTATCGACGAAAACAAATTGGTCGACGCCCAACCTCCTATAGTGCTCTAAAAATGCGGGGAGAATATCGGCCTCGTTTTTCACGGCGCAAAACGCGCAGAGCCCAGAATTCACCGATGAGCGTTTCAGCAAGACGAGCCGGCTCTCGCGTTGGCAGAATTTGATCCATGACCGAGCGTTAGGCCAACGCCACTCTTCGAAAACGATCGCTTTTTCCCTGAAAAACACGGCAATTCCCGACCCGGCCCCGGTCCATGCGAGGCCCGGCTGACGTCGGCCCCGGAATCACAACCGTACGTTGTGTATTAACCCTTACCGCCCGTCCACATCCGCTTCAGCTTCTCGCGCCGGTGCCAGGCATCGCCGCGCTCAGCGCCGAGACCGGCGCCGACGAGATCATGATCGTTTCTGATGTCTATGATCACGCCGCGCGGCTACGCTCCTTCGAACTCATCGCTGAAGCCGGCGGCTCCTAGAAAGCCGCCGTTTTAATGGACTTTGCCTTATCAGGGCTTCTACACCGCGCTTAGCGGGGTTCTGATCAAGCAGGCAATTAATAACGGCAATGACGGTAGCCGTGCCGCCAATAGCAGCGATGGTGATGATACCCGAGCCCTAGTGCACCGTTTACAGTCCCAACGCCAGCACCGATGGCGCCTCCAACGACAGCGCCAACAGGCCCCGCGGCTCGATTACCTCGATGGACGCCTTCCTCCGCGCCGCCAACCAAACCTTGCGCGTGCGCAATCATCGGGGAAGACATCGAAGCGAAGAGTCCAAGAGCGATAGCAAAACGAAATTTCATAAGTTCTCCAGAGGTTGAAACGGCGCACCCGTGCCCAAGCCAGCGTGCGTCTGTGAACGAACAGGGATGACGGTTAGTAGCCGTATCCGCCACAGAGGCCGGCAGCTATTTGAATCGGGCCGCAGTAGCCGCCGCCGTATCCATAGCCGTACCCATGTCTGTAGCCGCCGGCATATCTGCCGCCATGACCATAGTGACCGCCGACGAAGTGACCGCCCATGTGGCCGCCACCCATGTGACCACCGCCGCCATGGCCGCCACCGCCATGGCCGCCACCGCCATGGCCGCCACCGCGGGCATCAGCTATTGAAGGTACCAAGGACAGCGTCAGCACCGCTGTCCCTGCAAAAAGGATATTCCTTATCGTTTGTTTCATGTCGATTTCCCAGTAAATATAATAATTTACATAGTAGGAACGGTTGAGACGCCGGTTCGTTCCTAGATAATTCAATGACGAACGGTGTTAAACGAAAAGGTAAAGCGCCCTTTTCCGCGCAGCGCGCAATTTATACACGTGCTCATCTCAATTTACTGAAAGCGCAGATGGCGAGGGACTAAGATGAGTGAGACGAAGATTCCTAAAAAAAAATCAGGAAAGGGAAAGACGCGATTTGATCCCGCGGTTTTTCTTGAGACCACAGCCAAGGGCCGCGTCGTGTCCGCACATCGCAAGGGCGAAATTCTTTTTTCGCAGGGCGAAGACGCGGACGCGATTTTTTACGTCCGGAAGGGCAAGGTCAAAGTCACTGTCATCTCGAAGCAAGGCAAGGAAGCCGTCGTCGCAATTTTGGGTGCGGACGAATTCGTGGGCGAGGGATGCCTGATCGGGCAGCCAAAGCGCCTGGCGACAGCGAGCGCGATGACGGACTGCGTGACGATGCGCGTGGATAAGACGGAGATCATGCGCGTGCTTCGAGAAGAGCCCGAGTTTTCCCAGATGTTTGTCGCGCATATTTTAGCGCGGAATGCCAGGGTCGAAGAGGATCTTGTCGATCAGCTCTTCAATTCAACCGAGAAAAGGCTCGCACGGCTGCTGTTGCTGTTGGCCAATTTCGGCAAGGAAGGGCGGCCGGAGCCGTTAATCGCGAAGATCAGTCAGGAGACGCTTGCCGAAATGGTCGGCACGACCCGATCACGCGTCAGTCATTTCATGAACAAGTTCCGCAAAGCGGGCTTCATCAGCTATAATGGGCACCTTGAAGTCCACAGTTCATTGCTGAGTGTGGTGCTGGCAGACCACCCGCGAACTATCGATTCGCCATCATGAAATTTCTGAGTTTACGGCCATTGCGCGTCTTCGCTCAGGACGTTCTTGAGGCACATTTGCTACGGCTGGTATCCGTTGCTTTCATTGGGTGTCGAACCCGAGCGCATGCCGGAGACGTCCGAAAAGGGTTTGTGAACGCGCACCGACGGCGGGTGGCCTGCCACGATCGACTGAACGCCAAATAAAAGCACCACAATGGCGACGCTGAAGCACAGCATATAAATTAGGCTTCGCGAATTGTTCGCCGCATTCACGCCAATCGCCGTTCCGCGCGATGGCGCGCTGATAAAAGTCACACGCGGCAAAAGCGCGATCAAGCGGGCTGCAATCCTCGGCGGATCCGGATGCACCGTTTCTGCATCGGGGAGTGCTGCAATAAACGAGGTCAATCTCTGGGTCGCCGTTTCTTCAGGGAGGCGAGCCAATTCTGCAGCTTCCAGCCACGGATCGATACCGAAGCGCGCCAGCACTGTAAGGACACTGAGCAACATTCCATTTTTATCCTCGCCCATCGGCGCGAATAGAAAGGCGTCGAATTTCGACCCCAGTGGGGAAAGTGATAGGCAGCGCGTCATTTTCCTTACCAAGCATTACCCTCGGCCATATGGGCGATAAGCAGACAAGCTTTGTCCTCCAAACAGAGCGGCGAATGGCGCCGCGCTGGAGTTCATGCAGCAGCTCCCAAGCTGCTGCACATCTATCCGGTCTTATTCGGCATGATTTTTGTCGTGGCCTCGATCAGCGTGATGACTATGGTCATCGACATCATGGCCGCCGTGGCCCATGGCGTGATGCATACCTTCATCGCCCCGGTGCCGATCATGGCCGTGATGATGCCCGCCAATGCCAACGCCGTTTGGGCTCACGACCACGGCATCTGCCATGGCACGTGTCGCAAAGTACGAAACACCCAAGGCTATAAGGAACAACGCTAGAACTTTTTTCATATGGGAATCCTTTTCAGATTCCCATATTCGCGTATCTAGCCTAGATGTGTCTGAGCAAAATAGAACACTCTTCGGCCTATCCTATCCAAACGAAAACTGCATATAGTATACGTTGACGAAACTTTAAGCGGAACCTTCGCTCTAGCTGTCCGTTATATAAATGTGGGCTGCTCCGTTTCGTATCGAGGCGCAAGTTGCTCTCTTCAGAGAGGCGCCGCTATGAGCATACTTCTTATTATCATCGTTCTTTTTCTTGTCTTCGGAGGCGCCGGCTATTGGGGTCGCAATCGCGGGTATTATGGCAACGGCGGTTTCGGGATCATCGGCGTCATCCTCGTGGTTCTAGTCGCATTCGCGATATTTGGACAAGGACGTTTCTACTGAATGGTAATCGCACTTCGATTTAATGCTTGTTCCAGCAATCATCAGCTTTGACGCGCGGTCCGTGTCGCCTTCGATTTCAAACCCGCATTTACAAGCGCATTTCTGACGTTCGCAGCGTCCCCAGATAGCGTGCTCGGTTCGCGTCTTGTAGACGCGCGTGGCTTCATTAGGGTTGACGCGTCGTCATAACATTTTTGTGTAGTGACCGCCGCGCGGGAAGCTGAGCACTGTTGCGCCTCGCAAAGCGGCGGGTTTGCGCACGTTAGCCATGTCTTCATTCACTTTCATTGTGAGCACTTTTGACCAGCCCGAGCTTCCGTTGCGGTGCAATGGTGAAGCTCGGGACGACGCGGCGCGCGTTGGAAGAAGCCATGCCAAGTCGCTTCCCAATTGACTTCTCGGATCCACAAATTCGGAGTGGACACAATGAGTGATACGACCTCCACGCAAAAGGGCCAATTCCGATCCCCTTGGTTGCCCCTGATCAGGAGCACCCGCCGCGCGCACACGCAGCTTGATGCACTGAAAGCCGAACTGAGCGCGGCTCTCGATCGAGAAGCGGCATTGCTTCACGAGAGGAGCGAACTGCTAAAACGCCAAGACATGTTGATGCTGGAGTTCGACCACCGTCTTTTTAACAGTCTGCAATTGGTCACCAGTTTGCTGTCCATGCAAAGCCGGCAGGCATCGCCGGAAGCCGCCGCACAATTGCGCGCCGCAGGCCAGCGTGTAGCCGCCTTTGGACGCGTGCACAGGCGTTTGCATCCCCTTCATCATCGCGAGAAGGTGGAATTTAAGCAGTATCTTCAACATCTCTGTGCTGATCTTTCGAGCCTCCTGCACGAGCAAACCGATTGCGGCATCCGCGTCGAAGGCGAGAAGTTGGAGATACCCACACTATTTGCAACGCCACTCGGGTTCATCGTCGCTGAGCTCGTCACCAATTCAGCAAAATACGCCAAGAGCAATATCGTCGTTCGATTGGAAACGTCACCAACCTTGGGTCATTCGATTTCGGTGTTGGATAGCGGGCCGGGATTGCCCGCCGAATTCGACCCAACGAAAAGCAAAGGACTCGGGATGAAGATCGTCCTTTCGCTGATTCAACAGATCAACGGCGTGTTGCGCATCACCTCCGGCGCTGATGATCGCGGCGCAAGCTTTATTGTTACCTTCAGCGTTCCGAGCATTGGGATTATCGGAAACGCCGGTTAAAGAGGTCACTCCCACTCAGCGACACCACCGTGATGCGAGCGTGTGCCCGTCGTGGCGCTTTGGCGGGCTGTCCTGGGCAGACGCGGACGGTTAATCGATCTGCTCCGATGGGCCACCGGCCATCGTTCAAAGCCAGCTGAGCTATTGAAATATTTGGCGCGCCAGATCCGACATGGAAGCAAGCCTTCGGGACGACCGGATTTGGCTGATGATTCAGCCGATATGGGGCGCCACTAAACCTCCGGCGCATCGACCTCGGGAGGCTGTTTAAGGCTTGGCTCAATCCATATCTCGGGCGACTTCAGTTCATCTCGAAGGCTGCACGAATTTGCGTGCGATCATGATGGCCCGTACGAAGGAGTAGGCTGAGCAACAATCTCGCTTTGAGCCCACTTAAAGACCCGGCCGATATCAAGCCACGTCCAAGGAGATCAACCTCTGAGCCAGGAAAAGCATAGGTCTGGGTAAACGACGGTCCGGTCTCCGCGCGCGAGGCAAGGACTACTGGCATTTGCTCGGCAATTGTTCCCAGCAGCGGTGCAATATGCGCAGGCACGTGGCCCGCGCCCATTCCTTCGATCACGACGCCCGCGAAACCCAGCGATGGCAACGCTGTAATAAGTCGCCCATCATCACCGAGCCCAATTTTGAGAAGCGCTACCGGGCGCTCCTCATTCGACCATTCTCCTTCAAGCGAGGGGGCGCGCCGCGGGTCGAGTTGAAATAATGCGCGCCCTTCGATGACCAGAGCCACCGGACCGCAAAGGGGCGAACGAAACGCCGAAGGAAGCGCTGTATGGCTCTTCTGTACGAACCGCGCTGCGTGAATTTCATCGTTCAAGACAACCAGGACGCCGCGTCCACGCGCGTCCAGACTGACGGCCGTTATCGCCGATGCAAGCAGATTGGCCGGACCGTCAGCGCCAGCCGCCTCGGCGCCACGCATGGCGCCTGTGACGACGACAGGCGCATCCCCTCTGACGAGGCGATCGAGCACGAAGGCGGTCTCTTCGATCGTGTCGGTTCCCTGAATGACGACGGCGCCAGCAATGCCGCTCGCAAGCCGAGCGTTGATCAGCGTAGCGACAGCCATAAGATCGTCGAACGTCAGCGATGCACCGGGCTTTCGAAACGGCGACAGCGTCTCAATTTGCGCCACGGTATCGAGGCCCGGAACCGTGCACACGAGATCATTCGCATCGAGCGTCGGCACGATCCCGCCGCTCGCATTTCGCGTCATGGTGATGGTTCCGCCCAGCGAGATCATCAAAACGGTCGGTAACGTCATAGCCGCCTTCTACACAATTATCTGCGCGCGATACCAGTCGAGGATTTCCGCGCCGGTCCACATCACGACACCCTCGTGACCGAGGATGTAGTCATACAGCATTTCGAGATATTTGATCCGATGCGGCACGCCGGTCAGGTAAGGATGGATCGAGATTGCCATGACTCGCGGTGCCTTGGCGCCATCCAGATACAGCCGATCGAATTGATCCCGGCCGCGGCGGTAGATTTCGTCAGACGGCCGCTGCTGAACGGCACTCATGACGACATCATTGATTTCGACCGTATACGGTACAGACACGATGTTTCCGGCGGTCGTTTTCAGCATAACCGGTTGATCATCAAGCACCCAGTCGGCCACATATTCGATACCGGCCTCGGCGAGGAGATCGAGCGTCTGGTCTGTTTCAGTCAGGCCGGGGCTTTCCCAGCCACGCGGCGGCTTGCCGGTGAATTTTTTGATGGCTTCAATCGTCTCGGCGATCGCCGATTTCTGATCGCCCACCTTGTGCATCGGCTTTTGCACAAAGCCGTGACCCATGAAATCCCAGCCCGCGTCGCGCGCCGACTCGCACGCGTCAGGATAAAGATCGCAGACCGACCCGTTGATCGCGAAGGTCGCCTTCAGGTTACGCGTGCCGAGCGCTTCTACGAACCGCCAGAATCCCACCCGCATACCATATTCGTGCCATGCCCAATTCGGGACGTCGGGCAATAGCGGCTGCCCCATTGGCGGCGGCAAGACCGCGCGCGGCATCGCGCCGCTCGGGCTCCAGTTCTCGACATTGACGATCGTCCAGACCGCCACGCGGGCGTCCCCGGGCAGTTTGAGCTTGGGACGGTGGTGAATTGGTGTGTAAGGCAGCCGGCCGCGAACGCTCCCGCCGATCATATCGGTCATCTCTTCACTCCTGCAGTCAGGTTTCGCGCAGCAGCTTCAGCGCGGTGCCGCAGCGTACGCATGCGCATTCCTGTTCACTTATGCCCGGCACGCATTCGATCGTCGCCCTCGGATTGTCGTCGGCCATATCGAATGGGGCGTCAGTCCCGATGCAGACGTGATCCGCGCCGACAAGATCGATCAGGTAGCGCAACGCCTGTGGCTCGAACACGAGGCTATCGAAGTAAACCTGTTTCAACAGATCCTTCGGCGACGACCTTGTTATCTTTTTTGCTTCGGCACGAACTTTATGCCCATGGACCAGGCGACCGATCTGGTAGGGCAAGAAACCTCCGCCATGCGCGAGTACGAGCTTCAGGTCAGGCAGTTCGTCGAGCCGCCCGGAAAACATCAGATTGGCGAGCATGACTGTCGTGTCGAGCGGATTGCCGATCAGGTTGGTGAGATAATAGGCTTCGAGTCCCGCTTTGGCGCTGACGTAATAAGGATGCGCGAAGACAAACACGCCAAGCTCCGATGCACGCCGCAAGAGCGGTCGGAACCGCTCTTCTGCCAGTTGAGCGCCTTCGATCGATGTGCCGATCTCGACAGCCTTGAAGTTATAGGCCTTGACCACGCGTTCCAATTCGGCGACCGCGGCGTCCGGATGCTGCATCGGGACGATCGCCATGCCGCGGAGCCGGCTTGGCTTTGTGGCAACCATGTCGGCGACGCCATCGTTGACGAGAGCCGCAAGTTCCAGCGCGGCATCCGCGTCCGCCCAGTAGCAGAACATGGGCGGGGCCGGAGAGATCACGGAAATATCGATGCCCTTGCGATCCATCGCTTCGAGCTTTGCCTCGGGGCGATGAAACTCAGCGGAGAGCGGATAGACATAGCCCTGAGCGTGGACCATTTTGCGTGCGGCACCGTCACCCTCGATCCGAGCCCGAAACTGCTTCGGATCGGCCTCAATTGCCGTAACGACACGCTGGGGAATGACGTGACTATGGATGTCGATATGCATTAGCTGTAGCGCTTTTCCACGCCGTCCCGGGCGTACCAATCGAATGTTTCATCGGACAGATTGACGATGATGTTTTGGATCTGCGTGTATTCTTCGTAGGCGACCAGGCCGTTCTCGCGTCCGAGTCCGCTCATCTTGAATCCGCCCCATGGCGAGCATGGATCGATCCGGTGATGATCGTTGATCCAGGTGATGCCGCTCTGCAGGCGGTGGGCGACGCGGTGCGCACGGGCCAGATCGCGTGTCCAGATCGAGGTTGCGAGGCCGAATTCTGTACCATTCGCGAGGGCGATCGCCTCCTCCTCTGTTTCGAACGGAATAACGCAGACCACCGGCCCGAAAATCTCCTCCTGCGCGATGCGCATGCCATTCGTCACGCCGGTAAAAATCGTGGGCGTGTAGTAATAGCCGTTGTCGAAGGCGCCACCTTCCGGACGCCTGCCGCCGGCGGCCAGGGTCGCACCCTCCTCCAGACCAATCTTCACGTAGCGTTCAGTGACATCACGTTGTTTCGCAGAGACGAGCGGCCCCATCTGCGTCGCCATGTCCTGCGGATCACCGATTTTGATGGCGGTGGCGCGCGCCACGAGTTTTTCGACCACTTCGTCATGAATCGAACGATGCACGACGAGCCGCGCGCCCTGCACACAGGTTTGGCCGGCCGCGATGAACGACGCAAACAATGTTGCCGCAACGCAGCGATCGATCGGCGTATCCGGGAAAACCACCACAGACGCTTTGCCGCCGAGTTCCGCCGCCACCCGCGTCAAATTATGGCCTGCGACCGCGGCCACCGCTTTGCCGGTCTCCGTGCCGCCTGTGAGATCAATCTTCGCAATACGCGGACTCGACGACAATGCAAGCCCGGCCGTCGCGCCGTAACCGGGAACAACGTTGTAGACCCCGTCTGGGACCCCCGCTTCCTTGAAGATGTCGCCGAGCAGCAGCGGCGTGATCGGTGCAAGCTCACTCGGCTTCACCACCATCGTGTTGCCGGCCGCCATGGCTGGCGCGACTTTCTTTGTCAGGATCAGTAACGGATGATTCCACGGCGTAACATGGCCGACGACGCCGAGCGGCACGCGTCGCGTATAATTCAGGAAGTTCCCGCCGAACGGCGGAACAGTATCTTCGTGCGTTCGAGCAATCGCGCCAAAATAGCGAAACCATTCGGGCAGACGGCCCAATTGGGCGCTCATCTCCCGGCGCGGCCGGCCGATCTGGTCAACCTCGATCGTCACCAGATCATTGAGGCGGGCGGCCAGAAGCTCTGCGGCGCGATGCATGATGTCGCCGCGCACGGCTCCGGGGGTCGCGGCCCAGATCTTCCCCGCCTCTTCAGCGGCGTCGATGGCCGCGTCGATATCCGCCGCTTCGCCCTCCGCGACATGGGCTATGATGCGGCCGTCCTTTGGATTCTCGACCGGAATTGTACCACCGCTCGAACTTGGTCTGAATTGGCCATTGATGTAGAGCCCGAACGGAGCGTTCTGATTGAGCATGTTTCGTCCTGACATTGATGAAATTAATGCACGCCGAGAAAGCGCACGAGTGACCGCGGATCATCGACGAGCTCGGAGGCTTGGGCTTCGTAGACCACCTTGCCGGTCTCAAGCACATACGCGCGATCCGCGACGGCAAGGGCGCTGTAGAGATTTTGCTCGACCAGAAGGATCGCTATGCCATCATGTTTGAGTTGCATGATGATGTCCCCGAGATGTTGCACCATGACCGGCGCGAGCCCTTCCGATGGCTCATCCATCAAGATCAGTTCCGGATCGATCATCAGAGCGCGCCCGACAGCGAGCATCTGACGCTCCCCGCCAGACAATTGATTGCCCCTATTGTTGCGGCGTTCCGCGAGGCGTGGAAACAATCCGAAGATGCGTTCGACTGTCCATCCCTCTTTGACGCGGATCGGCTTGATCATTGTCAGGTGTTCGGTGACGGTGAGCGAGGGAAATAGCCGCCGTCCCTGAGGCACAAGCGCGATCTTATGGTGGGCGATGTCGTGCGGCCTGAGACCGGTCAAGCTTTCACCCTTCCAGGTGACACTGCCGCCGCGCACGCATGGCGCGGAAAGGCCCATTATCGAGCGGATGAGGCTCGTCTTGCCCATCCCGTTGCGGCCGAGCAGCGCCACGACTTCGTGATCGCGGACGGTGAGCGAGGCCCCCTGAACGACATGGGCCTCACCGTAAAAGCTCTGAAGGTCATGAATCTCAAGCATGGTGACGGGGCCTGCCGAGATAGACGTTCTGGATATCGGCATTCTCTCGGATCTCGGCCGGAGCACCGTCCGCGAGGAACTGTCCATTGTTCAGGCATGTGACCCAATCGACGAGCGACAGTACCAGATCCATATCATGCTCGATCAGCACGATTGTGATCTCCGCGGGCAACGCACGGATGACATCAGTGACAATCACGCGTTCGGCGGGCGACAGGCCGGCGGCGGGCTCGTCCAGAAGAAGCAGGCGAGGACCAGGCGCGAGCGCCATAGCCATTTCGAGTTGCCGCTGTTCGCCGTAAGAAAGTTCGCTCACCAAGGCGCCAGCGCGCGAACCCAACCGCGATAAGCCGAGCGCACGCTCGGCCTGCGTATACTCGTTGTTCGTAAGTTCGCTCGTTCCGAAGAATGAGAATTTGCGCGCTTTAAGCCCACGAAGAGCAAGCTCCATGTTTTGCCGTACAGTCAGGCTTGGAAACAGATTTGTGATCTGGAATGTACGGCTGATGCCACAAGCGGCGCGGCGATGTGGTGGCAATTGCGTAATGTCGCGATCGTCGAATTCGATTCGTCCCGAAGTCGGCCGCACGACGCCGGTGATGGCATTGAATAACGTCGTTTTCCCGGCCCCGTTCGGGCCGATGATCGCACGCCGTTCACCGCGGTTGATGCGCAACGATACGTCATCGACGGCTTTCAACGCGTCGAACCGGACACCGACATGATCAAGTTTGAGGATAATATCTGACACACGCACGCTCGTATCTAGAGACCCCGATCAGGCCTTCTTGATGCCTTGAAAATCACGGGAGTACGGCGGCTGTTTCATGTAGGTCACCGGATCATATTTCCAGAACTGCGAGACCTGCGGATAGGTCTCGATCGGCACGTTCCAATATTTGCCCTCGTTATTTTTGACGACTTTTCGGATGAATACGTCGTAGATCGGGTTGCCGTATTGGTCGAACCGCACGGGCCTGCCGAGTGGACTGTTGGGTAGATCGGTCTTAAGCACCGTATCGATAAAGAGATCGCGATCCGCGACCTTGCCGCCGATCGTGTTGATCGCTTTCGCCACCCACATCGCACCGACATAATGCGAAAAAGCATAAAGCGACGGGATCTTTCCGAATTTGTCGGAATAAGTCTTCACGAAGGCCCGCGTCGCCGGCAGATCGGCACCCTCCGCGAAATGCGCCGACGTGACGATGCCTTCGCACTCAGAGCCCATCGTGCGGATAACGGACTGGTCCGCCGCATTCTGTGAGCCAAGTAGCGGAATTTGCCCCTTCAGACCGAAGCTCGCGTACTGCTGGATCAGACGTGCAGAATCTGCCCCGGTTTCCATCGCGAACACGGCATCGGGCTGAAGCGTTGCGACCTGCCCAAGATAGGGGCTGAAATCCGACGTGTTCAGCGGATGCCAGAACTGCCCCACAATCGCGCCGCCGCCTTCGGTGAAAGTCTGCGAAAATCCGCCGCATTGCTCGTGGCCGAACGTGTAATCCTGCGAGATCATCGCGACTTTCTTGTAGCCCTGCTTGAGCGCCCAATCGGCCAGCGGACGCGAGAATTGGCTGGCGCTGTACCCGCCGGCCCGAATCACGTTCTTGATCCGCCTTCGCTGCGTCAGGTCGTCGGCGGCGATGACGGGGATGAAATAGGGCGTTCCGTTGCCCTTCACATAATTCGCAACGGCAAG
Source organism: Methylovirgula sp. (assembly GCF_037200945.1). Taxonomy (NCBI): domain Bacteria; kingdom Pseudomonadati; phylum Pseudomonadota; class Alphaproteobacteria; order Hyphomicrobiales; family Beijerinckiaceae; genus Methylovirgula; species Methylovirgula sp. The sequence continues at coordinate 2,399,874 of NZ_JBBCGP010000001.1, read as the reverse complement.
GCCGGTGTTCGCCAGGAGATTGCCGAAGAGGAAATCAACGTTCGCCTGTTCAACCAGCCGGCGTGCCTTCTGCAAGGCCGTGTCGGGGTTAGAGGCATCGTCTTCGATGATGATCTCAACCTTTCGTCCGCCTGCCTCGTTGCCGACGCTGTCCCAGAACAACGTAAAACCATTGATAATCTCACGGCCGCCGGCGGCGACCACACCGGTTTGCGGCGCCATCAGGCCGATGCGAATCGGCGCACTCTGTGCGCGCGCAATGAAAGGCGCCGATAGAACACCAGTGCCCGCGGCAAGTGTGAGACCCGTCGTCTTAAGAAAGCTTCTGCGATCCATCATTTATCCTTCCAACGAGCGTCTTGAACCCCAGCGAGCGAGCAGGACGCGCGCACGGCCGACCACGCCTTCCGGCGCGAAAATCATAATGAGAACGAAGGTGAGACCGAGGATTGTCGGCCAACGCGCCGTGAAGCTGCTGACGACGTTTTCAAGAACGATGATCGCCGCCGCGCCCACGAATGACCCGAAGAGCGTGCCGACACCGCCCGTGACCGCCATTAAAAGTCCGGAAACTGATTGCGACAGTTCAACCGTCGACGGACTGACGAAGTTGTTGAAGAGCATATAGAGGGCGCCGGCTATTCCCGCGAACAAACCGGACATCAGGAACGCCAGGAACACATGCAGTGGGACATTGTAGCCGAGGCTGCGCATGCGACTCTCTGAGTCGCGGATGCCGCGCAACGCCAGGCCGAAGGGCGAATGAACGAATCGCCACATCACGAAAGTCGAAAGCGAGACGACGATCAAGACAGCGTAATAGAAGTTCTTATCGTCGGCGATGAAGTCAGGACGACCAATACCACGCAGACCGTTCTCACCACCGGTGATGCCCGTCCATCGCAAGCACACACCCCAGACGATCATGCCGAGGGCGAGCGTCAGCAGGAGAAAATAGACGCCGGACGTCCGGACCGCGAGCAGGCCAAAAACTGCCGAAAGCGCGGCTGCCGCAAGGATTCCAAGCGCGACCCCAACCCAGAGATCGCCGCCTATCGAAGACGTCCAATAGATCGCGACATAGGTTGAAACGCCGAAGATGGCGCCATGACCAACCGAGGTGCGGCCAGCATAGCCGGCGAGAATGTCGATCGACATCGCAAGCACGCTGAAAATCAGAACCTGCGTTGCGATCGAGGTCTGATAGCTTGATAGGACGAGCGGTAACGCGGCAAGAACTGCCAAGACCGAGGCGATCCATATTGTTGTACGCAACTTATGTGCGCGAACCCCCTGCCCTGCCGATACGGCGTTCATCTGCGTTGGCGTCACGCGGTCCTCCCGAAGAGGCCGAGCGGGCGAAACGCGAGCAGCAGCGCCATCGGTCCGAAAATGACGAAATAGGAAAGTTCGGGGAATATCACCTGGCCGATCGCGTTCAGGAGACCGACCAGCACGGCGCCTAGAGCAGCACCCCAGAGGCTGCCGCGTCCCCCAATGATCACGACCGCGAGCGAGAAAACGAGAATCTCGGCATCGGCGCTCGGGTAGAGCGTAAGAAAGGCGCCGCCGACGACGCCGCCAAGTCCTGCGAGCGCTGCGCCAAGCATAAAAGTTCCGAGGAAGACGCGGCGGATATTGATGCCCATCGCCTCGACCATTTCAGGATCATCGACGCCGGCACGTATCAGCGCGCCAAGGCGGGTCTTATTCAGGAGAAGCCATAACGCGGCGAAGACAACGATGCCGAGCGCCAGCACAAAGATGCGGTATTTCGGATAGAAAAAATTGCCTATGTGCATTGCGCCGCGCAGCGCCTCTGGAACGGGCACTGAGAACGTGTCACCGCCCCAGATCACGAGCCCAAGATCGTCTAGGATAAAAGCCACGCCCAGCGTCAGCAGAACCTGTCGCAATTCGGCGCCGTGGACAAAACGCAGCAACCCTCTGTCGAGCGCAGCACCAAGCAGGGCCACTGCGGCCATGGCGCCCAGCACGGCGAGAATAAAACTACCAGTTGCTTGCGCGATTGAATATCCGATCAAGCCGCCGAGCAGATAAAGCGCGCCATGCGCCAGGTTGACGATGCGCAGAAGCCCGAAGATCAGCGTGAAACCGGATGCGACGATGAACAAAAGCGCCGCAAAGGTCAGGCCATTCAAAATCTGGAAGAGATTGATTCCCATCATGCTGGAACATCACTGTTCAGCGTGTTCGATGGCGCGGCCTTTGTCGCCGGATCGGATGACGGATGCGTCGGTAACTTCATGCTGCATCCTTGCCAGCTGACGCGAAGATACCGAGCTGTTGAATCTCACCTGTGTCGATCACGAGACCAAACGCGGTCTTGATACAGAGCAGGCCGGCATCATGCAGCTCGGTGCCGTCCATGGTTTCCACACAGTCTTTCACGACAATCACCGCGAAATCCCGGACATTGGCGGCGGTTACGGTTGCCAGGACACAGGAGTTTGTGTTCACGCCGGTTACGAGCAGCGTATTGATCCCATGCGCTCGCAGCGTGAATTCAAGGTCGGTGCCAATGAAACAGTCGTAGCGTTTCTTCGTATCGACCACGAGGTCGCGTGTACGATCGTACAATTCCGGCATGATCGTAACGCCGGGCATACCCGCGATATTGTGGCGCAGGACATTCTTGCGAGTCGCCTTCGGATCCTCGGCGCGCGTACGCCAAAATGGATTGCAGATGATTTCCGCTTCGTCGCGGTACTGCGTGAGCAGATGAATGATCGGGATATTTTTGGACCGCGCCCAATCGAACAGACGCTTGTTGGCAACGATCACCTGTCTCGCGATCTGAGGTGAGGTCGGCATGGTCGCGACGTCCATGTCGAGATGACCCCGATGCAGGTCAATCGCGATGACGGCCGCCTTGGGATGATCGACACCGAAATTCATGGGAGAGCCTCCGGGTTTCCGACAATCGGACTCTCGCAGGGCGCACCGCGTGCAACCCCGCCGCCCCCTTCCCTCATAGCGCTGGTCATGACCGCCCCGAGTTCGTTACCCGATGCTTAATCTGCAATACATTCAGACAATCAGTCAAAATAAATGTATACAATATTGCGGAACAATTAGGCGGAGGGCGGGTAAAATATACACAGGGCGCTCGAATACTAGTCACATATACAAGTGCGGCGTGCCAGCTTGTCCTGGACTGCCCCCACTGTATATAATGTATACAAATTGGGTCTCTCGATTCGGAAGCGTTATGAGCGATAGGCGCGCGGGCGAGGTCTTATCCACCAGATCAGAATCGGTCGTTGAGGCATTGCGTGCCGCAATCATGGCTGGCCAGTTCGACCCCGGCGAACGCTTGCACGAAATCAAACTGACCAGTCTATTGGGGGTATCGCGCACCCCGGTCCGGGCAGCCCTTCAGAAACTCGCGTCGGAAGGCCTGCTCGATTACACGCCGAACCGCGGCTACACATTGCGTGAATTTCCAACTGGCGAAATCATCAATGCCTACGAAGTGCGCGCTGTGCTTGAGGGTCTTGCTGCGCGACAAGGCGCCGAACGAGGCCTGGATGCGAGCGAACTCGCAATTCTTCGTCAATCGCTGCATGACGGCGATGAAATGATTTCCAGCGGTCACGTCACGAATGAACATCGGGCGCAATACAGTGGCATCAATGCCAGTTTCCACGAAACCATTCTTTCGTCGGCGGGATCAAGGCTTCTGAGCGACATGGTTTACCTGTGTCAGCAGGTGCCCGTTTCATCGCCACGTAATGTCGTCGCGTTCGAAGAGGGCGATGTGCGTCGCCGTCATGACGATCATCACCGAATATTTGAAGCGATCGTTGGCCGCGAGCCTTGGCGCGCCGAAATGTTGATGCGGGACCATGTCGCCAGCGTCAAATCCTCGCTGATCCGTTCCTTGTCATCGCCTGCAGCGATCCACCAGGCATTAAGGCTCGCCTAAGAGTGGCCCGGTGATTTATTTAGCCGACTTTACCTAGGTAATATGGCTGTATGAGATAATCGAATTTCCATTCCCGGGGCAAAGCCGGCCGGCGGCCCTGGTGGGTGAAGATGGAAGCGGCGTCTCGGTGGCGAGGCTTGATGTTGTCAGAGATCTCGCTGCCAATGAGGCGACTAAGGCGCCGCAAACGCCTCCCGAGCTCCTACAATGTGATGGCCGCGGGCCCATAACGTCTGACATCGAAGCCGGTCAGCAACTATACCGACGGCCAATCAGTCATGGCAGGTATTGTGAGCGGCTCCGCCGGCACAAAAGACATCAAGCCGATTCCTGTTGCCCAAGGTTTGACGGCTTCATAGGCGACGATCTCGCTGGTATAGGCACCGAGCGCCCCGGCAAGCGCGACCCAGCCAAGCAGTTCGACGGCGCCAGCGCCCGCCGCTAAAAAATCGTCCGTTGTGTAGTGTGCAAGTTTCTCCAGATCTCCCGACGCCATCTCATTCAGGAAACGCTGATCGAAGGCCTCATCGATCCAACCATGCCGCCGCTCGCCTGGATCGTGCGACATACCGCCGGTCGCGACGAGCGCGATCCGTTTGTCCGAGCGTCGCGCGATATCGCCGACGATCTTGCCGAGTTCTAGACAGCGGCGCGCCGAGGGTTGCGGCGATGCTAGTGTATTGAAGAAGATCGGCACGACGGGCAGATCCATCTCTGGACGCAGGAAATGCAGCGGGATCATTGTGCCGTGGTCGAAGGCCAGCTCATAGGCATAGCCCGGCTCGATCCCCTTCTCGTAGCAGCTCTCGACGATCGTGGTCGCGAGATCCGGATCGCCGAGGATTTTGACGCCCGCCAATTTGAGCCACGGCTCAATAGGGCCGTCGAACGTCGCGCCCCGCCCCACGCAAAAGGCTGAAATGTGATCGAGGAAAAAGTTGGCCCAATGTTCGGAGGTGAACAAGATGATTTCATCGACGCGCGCGGCCGCCAGATCGCGCCGCAGGCAGTCCAGCGCCGCATAAAGCGCATCTTTCTGAGCAGGCGGGGCTGCATCGGCCCAGGCGACCATTCCGGGCGCGTGGCCGACGGCCGCAGCGAAAGCGATCGTCATCTCAAGGCTCCTCGCAGATGGCGCTTAGATAATCCGCTTCCGAGACGCCGTTGATGATCGAGAACGGCCGCAGGATAAGTCCGTGAACGCCGATGCGGTAAAGCGCGCGGTAATCGCGGGCGATGAGCGCATCGCGCTCTTCACTGGTGAGATCAAAGTCCGCCAGCGCGTCCTGCGGCGTGGCCATAAAGCGCTCCCGCATCTCGTGATTGCGGTTGATCTCGCGGATCGTCTTCTGCAGCGCATAAATGCTCATGCAGCCTGCTCGACCTCGCGAATGACGTCATCAACCCACTCGAGTGCCGAGACGACCTGGTTGAAACTTGCCGACGCCGCGAGTGTAACGAGGACGGCCTGGCGCAGGGCCTGCGGATCGACCTTATCCTTCAGAAGGCGCAGCGCGTGCGTGCGGAAACTGCGTTCGCTGCCGGCGGTTACGAGTCCGCCAAGCACGATCAGCTCAACTGTATGCGAATCGAGCGGGCCGGATTTCACGACCGCGGCACGCAACGCCTGAAACGCATCTGCGGAGTTTGCGCTGATGGTGCGCAGATATTCGACCGGGGTGGGCTTTTTCATGAGGCCTCAGTTCTTTTTCAAATAAGGAAAGGCGTCGAGATCGGTGCCAAGTCCTTTGGCGCGCGCGTTGGCATAGATCACCGCGGCAAGCGCGATATCCTGGATGCCCGTGCCAACGGATTTGAACAGCGTGATCTCGTCATCGTTCGTCCGGCCGGTCACCAGCCCCGAGGCAAGGGCGTGCAATTCATGCACCTTTGTCCGGTCAAGCGACGGGGCGGCGACGACGGCATCACCCGCCTCGCCGAAGACGCCCGCATCGGTATCGACTGCGATCCGCGCGCTGCGCCCGAACACGGCGACATCGATCTCGCGTTGGTCGCGCCGCGCCGTGCCGACCGAATTGACATGCATTCCGGGCTTCAGCCATTCGCCGAGCAGAACGGGTTCGCGCGATTTGACGGCGGCAAGAACAAGCTCGGCACCTTCGATCGCCTCTTGTGCGCTTGCGACGGCCTTGATCTCCATACCATGGCGCGCGCGGAAATCCTCGGCGAGCGCATTGCGATTGGCT